>CBINDO010000170.1:0-17393 GCA_966249405.1 uncultured bacterium
GGTCTCGCAGCTTGGGCCGACCGAGTCCAAAGAGCGTGGGCTGGCGTCTCGGTAGACCGAATTGGCGAACAGGTTGGCCAGTTCGCCGTTAGGCTCGACGTGCGAGTTTCCCTCGGCGGTCTGCTTCCCGACGACGTCAGCGTGGAACTCTATGCAGAGCCGGTAGTAGCGGGTGGCGCTCCGACGCGTGTGAGCGCGGAACTCGCGGGCTCGCTTCCTGGCTTCGAGTCTACTTACCTGTATGTGGGTTCGGTCCCGAAAGACCGACCGACCGTGCACGTCACTCCAAGGGTGGTGCCTCGCGCGCCATCCGCTCGGATCCCCTTGGAGTTGTGCCTCATACGATGGGGTGAGGGGGAGTAGCGTGGAACCGAGCCGTCGGTTCCGCGGTCAGTCGCTGCCTCGGTTTCGACGTCAGACCGTCCACTCCCGGCTTCACCGCGCAAGACGTCCGCCCCACCTTACTCAATCTGAGACAAGGCCGTCTGTACCTTGCCCACGACCGACGGCGGCAGCGGCACGTAGTTCAGGCCAGCAGAAAGCTTTTGCCCTTCGGTGAGACTCCATCCGAGTACCTTCTTGAGTGCTGCGCCTTTTGCTGGGTCCTCGTACTTCTTCTTCGCAAGAATCCATGTGTAGGTGACGATCGGGTATGAGCCTTCGCCGGCCGGGTCGTCCAACCAAGCTCGAAAGTCGGCCGGCAGCTCCACGGCCGAGAGCGCGGACGCTGCCGACTCCAACGTTGGCACCACGAACTTGCCGGCCTTGTTCTGCAAGGCGGCCATGGGTTGTTTCGAAAGCACGGCGTAAGCGTATTCCACGTACCCGATGGCCCCCGGTGTCTGCTTCACCTGTGCCGAGACGCCTTCATTGCCCTTGGCCCCAACGCCCGTCGGCCACTCCACCGACTTGTTGACCCCGGGCCCCGTCTTCCATGGTTCACTTATGGCGGCCAGATGCTGCGTGAAGACGAACGTCGTCCCGCTCCCATCGGAGCGATGCACGACGGCGATGGCTTGGTCCGGTAGGGCAACACCCGGGTTGGTCTCGGCGATCACGGGGTCGTTCCACTTCTGGACCTTGCCGAGGAAGATACCGGCGTAAGCGGCACGACTGAGCTTGAGCTCCGCGACGCCGTCGAGGTTGTACGCCAGCACGACGGCACCGGCGGTCATGGGCAGAAGCATTACGTTGCCCTTGGCGTCGGCGATCTCCTGGTCTGTCATAGCGGCGTCGCTAGCGCCGAAGTCGGTCTGCCCGGCAACGAACGACTTGACCCCCTGGCCGCTTCCGACGCTTTGGTAGTCGACCGTGACGACGCCATCCTGCTTCGTGAACTCCTTGAACCATCTATCGTAGAGAGGTGCGGGAAACGAGGCTCCCGATCCAATCAACTTTACGGGTTTGGTATCTGCTGTCCGAGCCACGGCGTCGGTCCCCGAAGGGGTGGCTTTCGAGCAGGCGAGCAGCCCTAATGTGAGTAGAAGCCAAGCCCTGCGGTTTGGAGTTGCTTTTGCGTGAGACGACATGACTCATCCAGTAGCCACGAAGCGAGGGTAAAGTCAGCTCCCAGTATTAATCCGTTGCGAAACTGTCACGCGTGGTTCATGCAAGCGTTTCCGCGGCAAACTTGCCCGCAAACCTTGCACGCCAAACAGGTACCAAAGGACTCCAAGCGCAACCGCTTCACGGGAGCCATGTCGGCGTATCGCGCGCGCCACGTCACGCGACGCGGCGGCGCAAACCGCTCGGAATATCAGCAGTCGTCCGTCCCGCGATTCCACGGGCCAGTGATCGCGAGTGTCATCCCCGGTTCCTGAATATTGACGAACAACGTTTCACCGTTGGGCGAAAACGCAGCGCCAGCGAGCTCCGAGTCGTTGAGCTGATTGAGCGCGAACGGATAACTCTCACCGTCCTCGCCGATGGCCACGAGCCACTGGTCGTCGTCACCGTCCGTACAGGCGAGTGCGAACCCATGGGGTGCGATGGTGATGTTATCGGGCGAGTCGTATGGGGTGCCGATTGGAAAAATCAGCACGAGTTCAATCGTCCCCGTCTTGGGGTCGTATCGCCAGATCTGTCCAGCGTGCGCGACAGCACTTCGATCCTCCTCATCCTCGGCGTCGGGCCCGCCGCCGTAACTTGCGACGAACCAAACCGAGCCGTCCAGCCCCGTCCAGCAGCCCTCACACTTCTGGATCGGGGTTGCCCCCAAATTTACGACCTGCTCTCGCACCGACGTCTCGTCCTCACCGGGGTTTACGACAGGGACCGCTAGCCACTTCACACGCAGTACCGTGCCGGGCTCCTGAACGCTCGACAAGTCCCCGTTCACTCCACGCACACTCATCGCTTCCAGACGTCCGCCGGCATGCAGGCTCCCCATTCCACCTTTCCTGCGACGCGGCGTGAAGCGATAGAAGCAACCGAACGGCGAGTCGGCGTCTTCGGTCAGGTAGGCACGCCCCGAGTGATCGAACGCGACGGCTTCGTGCTCGAACCTCCCCATCGCGACGATCGGGTCCGGGTTTCCGAGGCGAAAGGGGTCCACCTCGAACACGAAGCCGTGTGGCTTGCCCAAAGCCTCGGTCGTTTCCTCACAGGTCAGCCACGTGCGCCACGGAGTAACGCCACCGGCACAGTTGTTGGATGTGCCCGATAGGCTGACTTTGTGAGACAACAGTCGACCGTCATGGGACACCAGGAGCGACGTCGTCCCACCCGTCCCCTCGGGGTCATAGCTGGCGCCAGTCACGTGTGGCACTGCGATTTTGCCGTCTTCTTCCACGTCCTCCGGCTCGACCTCGTGATTGCGCACCAGAACCGTGCCGTGAAAGCCGGCACCAAACGCGCCCATTCCGTCGTGGTTCGACGGCACGACCCCGCCGTCGCGGAGGGCCTCACCTTCGCGCGAGAAGACGCTGTAAGAGAACCCCTTGGGCAGCGCGAGCAGACCTTCGGGATCCTCGACCAACTCTCCGTAACCAGTGAATGGCTTCCGCCGCCGCCCCCGGGCCAGCGCCGAGCTGGATGATGCGATGACGGAGGCCATGGACCCGGCGCCAACGATGGCGAGCGAGCCCGACTGCAGGAACATGCGACGTGATTGAGCCATCCTCGTCGTTTACTCGAACCGGCACGCGGCGTTGTGACGCCCTGGCTACGAACTAGCAGCGATTGTGCAACACGCGCCGAAAGCAACGCTGCTCGGCGAGTGCCGTTCGACTCACGCTGACTCTTCGGGCATGGAAGCCACGTTGCGCTCGCGTGACTTTGCGGTCGAGTCACTGCGACTCGGGAGCGAAGCGCCACCCGGCATTGCTTAGCGGACCAACGTCCTACGCGTTCGTCGCCGGATCGTGTTGCACGTCCGTGAAGCAGATTCGAACGTTCGCTTCGAACGGCCCCGCGAGTGTCCCAGCTGCCTCCACAGTTGGATACACCACGGGCCAACTCTCCGGCGCGACCACAGTCGATATGGTGCAACCGCCAGCTGACAACTCGTGGTTGTCACTCGGGGTTGCCGATGGCGTCAATCGCCCAATTTGACGCCGAGCGTTTCTGGCACTCGTCTTGCACATCGCGGGACGATGACGCGCGAGTCACCTCAACCTTCGTCGGAACGCTGTACTGCACGCAGTCTCGCGCAAGATGCATCGGGTGTGGTTTTCGTCGAGTACATCGTCCTGGTGGCTTTCGTGGGCACGGTCCTCGCGCTGGGACTGTTCGCCTTGGGCCCGCAAGTCATCGCCGAGTATTCGGACAGCCGCGCAACCCTCTACAGCCACAGCCCCTGACGCGCGCATTGTCCCACCCGACCGCCATAACGCCTGGCCGCTGCCTCACTACATCAAACGACGACTCCAACGGCCCTTTGGGCCCCAACGCAACAGCAAGGAAGCATCATGTCGAAATCAATCCGCCAATCCAAACTCTTCACCGATACCCGTGGCGCCGGCTTCGTGGAGTACATCGTCCTCGTCGGCCTCGTCGCGCTGTTCTGCATCGTCGCCTACAAGTCATTTGGTGACTCGGTGACCAAGAAGGTCAAAGAGCAAGGGACTGCCGTCGAGGCGATTGGAAACGCGCAGGGCGGTTGAAGCTCTGGTGGTGTTGGTGCTCCGTGTTCGAACCTCGACTTGTATGTGCGGCTTGAAGTCATGACTGCCCCTCTCCTGCTCCTGGTGGCTTGTTGCCTCTTCGTTGCACTTGGTGCTGTTTGCGACCTACGCACGGAGCGTATTCCGAACGTGCTGTCCTTGGGCGGTTTGGCGTTGGGACTGTGTCTGCAAACGGCGGTGCACGTTGCCTTGGTCGACCCAACTGACGTTTGGGCTAGCTCGTTGGCGGGCCTGACGAACGGCGTGTTGGGCGTCGGCTTGTGCGGACTCGTCCCATACTTGCTGTTTCGAGTGGACGCGATGGGGGGCGGCGACGTCAAGTTGCTAGGAGCAGTTGGCGCCTTCGTTGGACCTGTCTTGGGACTAGAGATCGAACTATCGGCGTTCGTTGCGATGGCACTGTTCGCCCCCCTTCGCTTGGCATACGACGGCAAGCTCCTCTCCGTCTTGGGCAATTCGATGTCGCTGCTCGCGAATCCTTTCTTGCCCAAGCGCCACCAACGTGCCGTGCCAGCCGAACTGATGACGGCGTTCAAGTTTGGACCAGCCGTGCTCTTCGCCAACGCCAGCGTGATCCTCATGCATGTGGTGGCGCCGTGAGACTGGTCGACGACACTCGAGCGGCCATCTTCGTGGAGCACCTGATAGCGTTTCTCCCGGTGACCTACTTTTTCCTCGCGGTTTGGCAGCTCACCTCGTTGTTCGCGGCACACCTCATCGTGCAACGGGCCGCGAACGCAGCGGCGCGTGCTGCGATCGTCGTACTCCCCGACGACCCCAACGCTTTCGGGCGCGACCGCGATATCAACACTTTCGCTGGGCTGCGCAAGGAGTACGTCGAACTCGCCGCACGCCTCGTCCTGCAAGCGTCACCCCACTTCGAGAACGACATCCAGGTGTCATTGACCGGCAACTTCAGCGAGCACAATCCCATCACGGCGCGCGTGAACGCGAAGTTCCGGTGCACGGCGGCCTGGGTGAACGTGGTCTGCGGCGGTCGAAGCTCACGAACGCTGAGCGCGAGTTCGACGCACGTATATCAGGGCGCCCGCTACTCTTACGACGCGATCAACTGACGAAAGTCTCGAGCCAATGCTGAACGCAGGCAAAACCAAGCCAAGTCTCCGACAAGACGAGTCAGGTGCGCTCCTGATCATCGGGGTCGTGATGGGAATGATCTTGGTTGGAGCTCTATGGCACGTGGCGAGCATCGGCGACGCCATCATCTGGCGCGAACGCGCTCAAGACGCGGCCGACTCCGCGGCATTCGAGAACGCGGTATGGAACGCCCGCGGGATGAACGCGATCGTCCTGTTGAACATGTTGATGGCCCTGGTGATGGCCGTGTTGGTCGCCTGGAGGGCGCTTCTACTCTTCGTCGCCGTCGTGATTGCCGTCATCAGCTTGTTGTGTGCAGTGAACTTCATCGTTCCCAACCCCCTCAGCGCGGTGGCCTGCACGCTCGCGCGTTCTCTGCCAAGCATGACACAGCTCCTCGCCCGCATGGAAAAGGCCGACACCCGCATCGCCGAGAACGTCGTGCTCATCACCCACGCCTTGGGCACCGCACAAAAGGTCGTCGCGGGCGCCGTCCCCCCAGTGGGAGCGCTCGTGAGCATCAACGATACGAAGGACGCCTACGACACCGCGGCGGTATGGACCTTCTCGACTTCAGTCATTCCGAACATCGAGAGCGGGATAAGGTTGGGCGTCGGCAAGAACCCAGGGTTCGAATGCGACGAACGCCAGGACAACTACTCTGCCCGGGACTTCCTGAGCGCACGCATCGGTTATGGGTTCAGCTTACCAGTGCAGGATGAGCAGTACTCGGTGCTTTGTCAGAAAGCGGGAGAACTCGTGCCCAACAACCTGCGTGCCGTGCTGGAGCGTGCTGGAGCCCCTGGTGAGCTCGTAGCCGCGTTCGGGACGTTGTCGACCATTGCTGGAGCCGTCGCCGGAAGCTTTCCAACGGTGTTCTGCGCTCCCGGAGCTACGCGCATTCCAGACCAAGTGAAGAGTCTGATGGACGGCGTGGCCAAAGACCGTTGCACGGAGGAGGAGAAGCAGTCTCGCGTCTTCATCGCCGACAGCAACGGTGAGACCGAGACGAAGTACCGTAAGGCGGACCCCGACAAACCGGGCGAGTTCCTGGTCGGACAGTACGT
Organism: uncultured bacterium; assembly: GCA_966249405.1. Lineage (GTDB taxonomy): Bacteria > Myxococcota_A > Polyangia > Polyangiales > Polyangiaceae > SZUA-265. The sequence goes on from CBINDO010000170.1 coordinate 6,290, forward strand.
CGACAAGTTCGACACCGATGACTGCATGCGCCGACAGGCGAAACAAGCGGGCATGAAAACGGTGAATCGCCGCAAGCCCACCTGCTCGAGACCGGTAAAAGTCTGGGATTACGCCGCCAATGGCAATATCGCCATGCAATCGTTCTCCTTCGTCGACAAAGAGTGGCCGTTGCTCGAACGCGACGACTCGGGCCTGGAGATCACCGATGGATCGCAGACGGGCAACTTGAAATCGGTGGACCGTCCGTGGATTCGAGCCCAAGCGGAGATGTACTACGACTGCAATACCGCGTGGGAAGCTTGCCGTACTCACGCTATGTGGACGCTCAACTGGCGAGCCCGACTTCGCCGCATCCAACGGATAGAAGACATGGCCGCACGTCTCGGCGAGCGCGTGCTCGTCGAGAGCTTGATAAACGGCGTGTACAAGATCGTCGGCCGCGCCACCAAGAATGCACTGAGCAAACGCGGCGTACCCGATATCCTATCGGAGAACGCGAGAGACACGTGGCTGACGACACGCGTTCGCAACGCGGCACGCGCCGGTGCCTACTGGAGTGTCGGTGGTCGTCTGTTTGCGAATCCTCCGTCGAACCCCACGGTGATCCATTGATGGCTTGTGCACCTAGAAACAGTCTCGAAACCAGTCATGGGGGGAAGAAACGTCCTCCCGACTGGCAAGAGGCGACCGGCCGCGTCGAGAGAGCGCGGCGCAGAGCGGGTGCGGTCTTCGTCGAAGCGATCATCGTGTGCACGATGCTCATGCTCGCCCTGGCGTCCGCCATCTTCTTCGATCGGATGTACAGCGCAAAGATTCGAACCCTCTGGGAGAGCCGAGTGGCGGCGTGGAAGCCTGCGGAGGATGGCTGCGCCAGCAAACTCGGCATCGGCCAACTTTTCAATCTCGTCGCAGTCGACAGCTGCTCGGACGATACGTGCAACGTTGGAGGCTTGAGCGTCGACTCGAACGAAAGCCCCGCCTGGCTCCAAATGGGCGCCCGCACCGAGCAAGTCTCCTACTCGGTCTCGGCGCAGTCCCTGGCCGCCGGTGGGACATACAACATGCGGACATCCAATCGCGTCATCTGCAACGAACAACGACAAAACGAACACGGCGACCTGATTAGCATCGGGGAGTACATCTTCGACGCGGTGCTGCCATGAGATACGACGAGCCCACCCATCAAAACGCCTCCGCCATGCGTCAGCTCCGGCGCGTGCTGGGCGCGAGCGCAACCCGAGGGCGGGTCTTCAGGCTCGTCCGCGTCGCGACCTACCTGAGCTTCGTTGGCTTCGCGTCCTCCTTGTGGTTGTTGCGCGCTGCGGACGCGCACATCGAAGAGTCGATGCGACGTTTTGGCGACGATGTCGTTCGTCAGCTAGACACCGGCTACCTGAGCTCGCCGCAACCCATAGTGGTCAACGGGCAGACGATGTTCCTATCTTCTCTAGACGTCCACCAACCGCTGGCGACGACGTTGCGCCATCTCCAAGATCAGTGCAAGAAGTGGGTTGCTCCGGCGCTGTCTGGCGTTGGCAAGTTACCAGCAACGGTCGCCGGGTTGGAGGTCGCCCCGCAGCTGCGTGACCCGGTGGCCTGGGCCGTCAGCCGTGAAGACGCTCCAGACGAGGCGACGGGACAGGTCGCGTGTATTGCTCCATCGGAACAACACACCGAAGTGACCGAAGTGCTGGGTCGCATCGCACGCTTCGCCGAAACCGGCGACTTGGGGGAAGTCGGAAGCGCCCGCTACTTCCTCGCGCGTCGCGTCACCGAAGGCCGAACCCACGTGCTTTCGATCTGGACTGAGGGGTCTTTCGACATGCTCGGCATGTTTCCCGCGGAAGGGGACGCACCCGGCAGCGACTCCGACTTGGCACCACGTCCGCCTACGGCTCGGCGCGTGTTCTCGGCTGTGGTTCCAGGGCGCCCCTATGCGGCACGGGTGTACGCTTCGAGAGCATCGCGACAGCAAGTACTGGAGCACTACGACGCCACTCTTTCCGCCCAAGGGTGGCAAGAGCAACCAATGGCCGAGGGTGACGAGCTGCGCGTCCTGACGCGAGCGTTCAGTCGAGGTGGCAAGCTCGTCTTCGTCATCCTCGACGGCAGTGACGCGCAAGAGACTCCGGTTACACTCGTGGAGCTAGCTGGCGACGGCTTCGTTGCCAGCCAAGTGGGGCAATCGCAAGGGACCTCACCGTGACGACGATTCTGTCCCTCGTAGCTGGACGTCACGTTGGCAGGCCTCGGCGCGCATCGAGCGGCGGGGCGCGAGCTGCCGGCAGGCCGTATACTTGGACCACACTCGCATTGTTCGCGGTGGCTTTCGGCTGCGTTCCAAGCCGAGGAGCGCAAATGCAAGATCGCGTAGAGACCTCCCGTCGCGAGAGTGAACCCACGCTGCTCGTCGCGCGAGCCGAGGCGTACGCCGACGTCGGAGATTACACCAGGGCCACTCAGTACTTACGTTCGGCGCTAGCTGGCGGTGGGGACGCCGACGAGATCCTTCCACGCCTCGTAGAACTGGAAATCAAAGACCAGAACTACCGCGCCGCCGCTCAGCATTTGGCCGAGCGGTTGCGTTCACACCCAAAGGATGTCCGAGGACGACTCGTGTTGGGGACCTTGTTTACAGCCCTCGGACGCACGGCGGACGCCGAGCGCGAGCTCCTGTACGTTCTCTCTGCGTCACCGAACGACGCTGAGGCGACGTTCGCGTTGGCCGTCGTGTATCGAGACTTCATCGGCAACTACGCCCGCGCTGACGAGTACTTTCGTCGCTACCTCGAACTTCAACCGATGGGGCGGCACCGCGACGAAGCCGCAGCCTCCACGCTCTACAGGGTGCAATGATCCCGACGAGCGTTTACGCCGAAACGCTTCTGCAGTTTCTGGCACCGGTGCGCGCTTACCTGGAAGACGCAACCGTGGCGGAGGTGATGATCAACGGCCCAGATCAGGTGTACGTGGAGCGGCGCGGCAAGCTGGAGCGCGTCCCCGCTCGGTTCGACAGCGAGGAGGCGATACTGTGCGCGCTCCGAAATGCCGCGCAGTTCGTAGGCAAAGAGGTGGACGAGCGGCATCCGATCCTGGAGGCCCGAATGCCCGATGGGTCGCGCATTCAAGGCATCATACCGCCGGCGGCACCCGGTGGCCCGTACGTGTCCATCCGACGCTTCTCGACAGCGACTTTCTCCCCTGACGTGCTTTTGCGCAATGACAGCTTCACCATTGACGCCTGTGAGACGTTGCGTGCACTCGTCATCGCCAAGTTCAACGTCCTAGTCGCTGGCGGAACGGGCAGCGGCAAGACGTCGTTCTTGAACATGCTGACCAACTTCGTCCCCGAAGACGAACGTATTGCCGTGATCGAAGACTCCAAAGAGGTCCAGGTGCAACGACCGCACGTGTTCTCGCTCGAAGCGCGCGCGGCGGATGCTGATGGGGAGGGCTCCGTATCGATCCGGGAGCTGTTCCGCGCCACACTCAGGATGCGTCCGGATCGAATCATCATCGGAGAAATCCGTGGCGGTGAGGCTCTGGACATCGTACAGGCAATGGTCAGCGGGCACGGGGGCTGCATGGGAACGCTGCACGCAACCTATCCGCGCGATACGCTCACGCGGCTCGAAACGATGGCGTTGATGAGCGACGTCGAGGTGCCACTACTTGCGCTGAGGCTCCAAATTGCGTCAGGTGTGAATTTCATCGCACAAGTCGCCAGGCTGCGAGACGGTAGCCGCAAGCTGACCCACTTGACCGAGGTCTTGGGGTTCGATCCCATCAGTGGCAGGTACGTTCTGCAGGACATCTTCGTTCGCAACTACGCCGACGCGAACGGGTCCGAGCACCTCGGAGATGAACGGGTCGTAAGTGACTTGGTTCCGACTGGCCACCTTCCGAGTCGTATGGAACAGCTAGCTCAGCACGGCGTACAGCTGCCGAGTGGGGTGACCGCCGCGACGCAACTGCTTGGAGGGTTGCCGTGATCCCAGACAAGACTCAAGAACTAGACCTGCGCGAGCTGATGGCTCGTTATGAACGTGATTACGGTAGCGAGGCCGAGCGCGAGTTTTTCGGACGAGACTGGAGCAAGTTCGTCGCGGAAGACGATGGTGCCGAGTTGGATGCCGAGGACGAGGGTCGACAAGCAAGTACACCGGCGCAGACCGGTGCGGACTGGGCGCCCAAACCGCGGCTGCGCGACTGGCTCCTGCGTGCAGTAGCGGCCGTTGACGCGCGAGCGGGTCGGCACCTCACGTGGCTGTCGTTGAGTCTGCTCGGCGGCGCCGTGCTGTCGGGCCTCGGCTGGTGGACACTGAACGATGGCAGAGAAACGTCGGCCGCGTCGACGCTGGCACCTTCGAGCCCCGAACGTTCATCACTCCCGGGACTGGCTCGTGGCGCGACCTCTCCCGCACATGCTGCGGAGACCACTCCAACGTCACTATCAACAGCGACGGCGCCGTCTGGGGAAAGAGGCGAACGCCGCGTCCCCACCCTTGCCGAACGTCGAGAGTTGGATTCCGACCAGACGACGTTGGGTGGCGTCTCATCGCAATCCGCGAGAGCGACCGACGCCGAGCCGATGCTAGCTCGACGGGCGGTCGACGCAGTGCTCGCTGGCGACCGCGGACGGGCCCTCGACCTGTACCGCGAGTTGTCTCGCCGGACACCTCAGAGCGAGGTGTATCGGGAAGCCACACGCATCTTGGCTCGCTCGGCGGCGCCGTCATCGACGTCGCCCGACGCGCGCCCATCCTACCCGTCGGACCAAGCGCGCGAAGTCCGATAGCTGCTCCTGTCGAAAGCGCGTCGTCAGAACACCGAAGCCATGAATCGCAAAGCTCTTCTCATCTCCAGTCTGCTCGCCGTCGTCAGCGTCACCTTGCTGATGTTGTATATGCGCAACTTCGAGCGTGAAATGTCGGGCGGTGAGATGGTGCAGCTTCTCGTTACCGTTAGGCCCGTCAACCGCGGCCAAATACTGACCGACGAGATGTTGTCCACCCGTGAGATCCCTCTCGCCTACGTGGAAACCAGGGCTGTGAAGAGCCGTGAGCGGTCGAAGGTGATCGGATTGCCGGTGGCCACTTCCGTCGATGCCCAGCAAACGCTCATGTGGACGGACTTGGCGATTCACACCGAGCACCGCGACTTGAGCTCTTTGGTGCAGCCCGGCAAGCGTGCGCTGACGATCGTAGCGGGCGGTTCGAGCGACCGACGCGGCAACGCGTTGATTCGTCCGGGTGACTACGTCGACGTCATCTCGACGATGAGCGACTCTGCAACCGGTCAGCAAACCTCCGTAGTCTTGCTGCAACGCGTGCTCGTTTTGGCAGTCGGCAGCGACACGCAACTGCTCGACGCGTCTGGTAGCAAGCCGGGGAGCCAGGTTGGCGCGCAGGACAGGGCGTTGACGCTGAGCCTAAACCTACAAGAAGTTCAGCTCGTTGCCCTCGCGATAGAGCAAGGGCGACTGTCGGTTGCGGTGAGGCCCCCGGACGAACAAACCGTCGTGGACGATGTTCCCGACATGAAAGCTTCGGCGTTGTTGGATGGCCGCCAACGGAGTCAGGTCCAGCAAGCATCGCGCGCCGCAACCCCCATCCGGATCGAGGCGACGCCATGACGCGACGTTTGCGGAACTGCCTAACGCACTTGGCACTAGCCGCATCCCTAGTCATGCTGCTTGGGCTCGCTACCCCGCGCACCACTTTGGCCAAGGAAGACGAGCAACCCGTGCTCCAGGACGTCCAGGAGCTCAACCTTTCTGTGGGCGAGAACAAGACGGTCTCGGCACGCGGTGTGAAGAGTTATTCCGAAGGCGTCCGCGGGATCGTCGAGGTCAAGTTGACGCCGGACGGGAACCACTTCGTCGTGGTCGGTCAAAAGCCAGGCTCCACGACTCTGTTGTTGCTGATGGTTGACGGGACGCAACTCAAATACATGATCAACGTGTTCCTACGCGCCATGGACAGCGTCGAACACGAGCTGCGTCAGCTGCTGGATGGAACGACGGGGATACGGATCCGACGAGTCGGCGCGCGCTTCTTCATCGAAGGCGGTGTCAGCACCGAGCCCGAGATCCATCGTATCGAGCGCATCGCCGCGTTGTACCCCGACCAGGTAGAATCTCTAGTGGTGCTGGGCGGTGTCGCAGCGGAACGCCAGCTCAACGTCCGCATCGATTTCTTCTTCGTGCAATTCGATCGCACGAATGGCTACCAGATTGGAATGGATTGGCCGAGCACCGTTGGTGGAGGCCTAGCGACCTTTCAATATGACTTCGTCGCGAACTCGGTGACGACCGCTCGAGCCTCAGTTGCTGAACAGGTTTTACCGGGGCTCGACATCGCAGCCAATTCTGGCTGGGCGAAGGTGTTGAAGCACTCGACCATCGTGACGTCGAACGGTTCGGAGGCCAACTTCGAGAGCGGTGGTGAACAGAACTATCTCGTGAGTACTGACTTCTCCGCCGCGTTGGCCCAGATCGAGTTTGGGACGCGCGTACGCGCGTTACCCCGCTTCGATCCCGCCACCAATCAGCTCGAAGTGCGCATCGTGGCCGAAGTCCTGGACCTGACGCCGCCGGTCGCAGCGGGGACCACGCTACCGGGCCGTAACGTCAGCAAACTGGAAACGCTGGTCAGTCTGAAACTTGGGCAATCGATCGTGCTGTCGGGCATTCGATCGCAGGCGGAGCGCCGTGCGACACGAGGCCTTCCGCTGCTCAGCGACATCCCGCTCCTCGGCGCTCTCTTCGGCAGTCAGTCGAAGGACGCCGACGACGTACAGGGCGTCATCTTCGTGATTCCGAGTGTCGTCGAATCGGTCCCCAAGAGCGCACGCGAACTCATCGACGAAGCACTCGTGCAATACCGAGGGTACGACGGAGACGTAGCGGCAGCCAACCTTTGGGAGGAAGATCCGGCGAGAGCGCCCGGCGTACGACCCAGCCTGGGTAGCCCATCGCAGGGCACGAGTGAAACATCGAAGGAGACGCGACCATGAACGTGCGGATCGTGATCGAGGCTCCGGACAGACAACTCCGTCACGTGGTGTGCCCGGACAGAAACGTCCCGATCTCGGTTGGTCGTGACGCGAGCTGCGAGGTTCAGCTGCAAGATGAAAAGATCTCGAGGCTGCATCTCAGGCTCCACGTCGAGGCTGATGGGTTGCGTGTCGAGGACGTATCGAGCCACGGGTCGCTCGTCGACGGCAAGCAGTTGAAGGGTCAATCCGTGTTCACCGCCTACGGGCGTCCAATCTTGCTTGGCCACCACGCGCTGTTCGTTCATCGGGAGAAGTCGACGCCGGAGTCGACGGCTGCCGAGCCCCCCGAGCAGGAGCGCGGACCTGGGATTCAAAGCCCGGTTGATGCGAGTTCGGCCAACGCCGACGCGGCGTTACGCCGCGAGATCCACAAGCGTGTGCTCGAACACTTGGACCTAGCCGCGCTCGACTCGAGGCGGCTCGACGACCCCTCGTTCAGACCGCGAGTGCTCACGGCCTTGCGCCGCACGATCAGCGCCCTGGACAATCGCCTTCCCGCTCACGTCGATCGCGACAAGTTGGTCGGTGAGATGGCGGACGAGGCGCTCGGTCTCGGACCGCTGGAACACTTGCTCGCCGACAACGAGGTCACGGAGGTCATGGTCATCGATGCCGCGACCATCTACGTCGAGCGCCAGGGGCGGATCGAACGCAGCGAAGCGCGCTTCACGGACGACGAACGAGTGCGAGCGGTCATCGAGCGAATCGTCACGCCTCTAGGTCGTCGCATCGACGAGTCTTCTCCACTCGTCGACGCGCGTTTGCCTGACGGCTCACGAGTGAACGCCATCATCCGCCCCCTCGCCTTGAGGGGCTCTTGCATCACCATCCGCAAGTTCGCGAAGACGCCGCTACAAATGCGAGACCTACTGCAGTTTGGAGCGTTGTCCGAACCCATGAGCCGCTTTCTGGTCCGCAGCGTCGCAGCCAAGAAGAACATCGTGATCGCCGGCGGAACCGGCAGCGGCAAGACCACTCTCTTGAACGTCCTGTCTGCGGCCATCCCCGCGGGCGAGCGCATCGTAACGATAGAAGACTCCGCCGAGCTCCGGCTCGAGCAACCTCACGTCGTCTCCTTGGAAACTCGCCCCGCGAACATGGAGGGCAAGGGCGAATACAGTATTCGTGACTTGGTGAGGAATGCCCTCCGAATGCGGCCCGACCGCATCGTAGTCGGAGAGTGTCGAGGTGGTGAGGCGCTAGACATGCTCCAAGCGATGAACACGGGTCATGACGGCTCGTTGACGACGACGCACGCCAACTCACCGATGGAGGCTCTTGGGCGGCTCGAGACGCTCTGCTTGATGTCGGGCGTCGAGCTGCCGATACGAGCCATCCGCGAGCAAATCGCCGCCAGTATCCACCTCGTAGTCCAGCAATCGAGGTTGAGCGACGGAAGTCGGCGCGTCGTGGCGATCGCCGAGCTCGGGCGGCTTCGGCGCGACGGCAGCTACTCCCTTCGCAACATCTACCAGTTCGTCCGTAGTGGCGTGAATGGTGACGGCCGGGTCGAAGGTCGCTTCTGCGCCACTGGCTATCTCCCGAGTTATTTGACGGAACTGATGGTCCGTGGGTTGATCCCCAAGGGTGAGGCCTACATATGAACAGCTGGACTCTGGCCTCGAAGGTCGTCGGGGCGTTCGCCTTGGGCAGCGCGGTGTTCGTCGTCAGCTGGTCGATAGTCACCGACCGGCAGTCGTTACCGTATCGCTATTGGGCGCTTTACGTCGCCCACCTCGGTCGAAAACTGCGCTCGCTGATGCTCCTCAACGTCTCGGGCTCCTTGATCGCGAAGGCGCAGCTCGGGGCGTCGTTGCTGGTCGTGGCTGCGGCCTTTCATTTCGATCGTCCGGAGATCTATTTCGCGTTGGTCGCCGTCGCTTGCGCTCCGCTGGTCGTGCTCGAGCAGCGGCGTGTGGCGCGCATCAACGAAATCGAAGCGAAGATGGACGGCTTCATCCTGACGTTGGCCAATGCGCTCAAGTCCACGCCCAGCATCGGAAGTGCACTGACCTACGCGCAGCCCTTGTTGGCCTCTCCTTTGAGCGACGAAGTAGAGTTGGCGCTCAAGGAGATCCGCGTCGGCAGTACGGTGGAGCAGGCGCTGATGAACATGAGCAGCCGCATTCGCAGCATGCCACTCGATGCGGCGCTCAGCGGGATCCTCATCGGACGTCAGGTGGGCGGGGACTTGACGCAGATCCTCGAAACGACCGCTGCGACTCTGAGGGAGATCGCTCGGCTGCAAGGACTAGTGAAGGCCAAGACCGCAGAGGGCAAAGGTCAGCTGATGGTGTTGGCGGTTTTTCCGGCAGTCATACTGGTCCTGTTCGACACGCTGAGTCCCGGGTACTTCCGCCCATTGACGAGCTCGACCGCTGCATACTTCATCACCTTCGTGGCCATCGCCCTATGGGTCGGTGCTGTCATCGTCGCGCGCAACGTGTTGGCGGTGGAAGTATGAACCGTTGGCTGCAGATCCTCATCGCGGTGAGTTTGGGGGTGGGAGTCCTGCTCGGCAGCTATGCCGTGCTCAGCACGCCCAGCGGTGCTCCGAGCCTGCTTGGACCAAGGGGCTTACGACGTGCACGCTCCCTGACGAGCAATTCTCTTTGGGCTCAGCTCGAACCGAGCGTACGCTGGTTGGCGACGCGCCTTCGCCCGCTCATGCCAGAACGCTTGCGGTCGTCCTTGGATCGACAGCTCACGTTGGCCGGCGACTTCTGGGGACTGCAGCCGGAGGAGTTTGTTGCGCTGAGCGTGTTGACGCTCGGTGCCGGGCTCGGGCTGGGGTCGCTCTATGGGCTCTTGCTGGAACGCGGCGCCTTGTACGTTGCGCTCGGGGGAGGGCTCGGGGTGAGCATCCCGTATCTGCAGATCTCCGGCCTCGAGCAAGAACGGCGCAAGCGCGTTCAGAACGGCCTGCCCTACGTGATCGACCTGCTCTCGCTCGGGCTCTCCGCCGGCCTCGACTTCCCGGGAGCGCTGCGACAAGTCGTCGAGAAGGCAAGCACACCCGACGACCCTCTGATGGAGGAACTACACCTGATCTTACAGGAGCTCGAAGTAGGCAAGACACGCAAAGCGGCCCTCACTCAGTTCGCGGAGAGGGTCCCTGGTGAGGCGGTGCGCGAGTTCGTCGGAGCGATCGTTCAGGCGGAAGAGCGAGGCAACCCGTTGGCTCGCGTTCTGCAAATCCAGGCCGAAGCGTCGCGCCAACGCCGCTCGGTGCGCGCCGAGGAAGCGGCATCGAGAGCGAGTCTCCAGATCCTCTTTCCAATGGTGTTGGTGTTCGTGGCGATACTCTTGCTCATCGTCACGCCCATGGCCTTCGAACTTCAGCAATCCTTCGGAGACGGAGATTGACGTGATCATCGACTCATCCCTCAAGTTTACGATCGAGAAACCGGATGGCTCCACCGAGGAGTTGGGGGTCGATGCCGATAGCGTGGTCGTCGGCAGTGGCGCGCACTGTGAGATTCGGCTCATCGGTGACGAGGTTCCTGCTGAGCAGCTCAAGGTGTCGGTCCGGGGAACGGGCGTATTTGCCGAGGCGCGCGCGCTAAATCCTCCGGCGCTCGTCAATGGCATTCCGTTCACTCAAGGCCGGCTCTTGCCAGATACTCAGCTGCGAATCGGCGCGTTCAACGTGCGAGTCGAGTGGGCACCCCGCGATAACTCTCGATCGACGGCGCGAAGCGGTCAGCAACGAACGAATCCGCTGGTACTGTTGGCGGCGCTGATCGGTTTTCCGCTCGGGTTCTACCTGCTGCTTGCCACGAACGGAGACTCGGACGTTCTCGGGGCACCGCCCACGGCTCCGTCCCTCTGGCAGGCGGGTGTGACCGCTGAGTGCGTTCACCAAGACCCGGGGGTTGCCCGTGCGCAGGCGCTGTCGGACCTCGCGAACGCAAACGCCAAGCGCGAGCGATCGCCTTTTTCTCCGGAAAACGGCGTCGAGTCCGTGGCTCTGTACGAGAAAGCCGGCGCCTGCTTTTCACAGGCGGGAATGCAGGCCGAAGCGCGCGAAGCTTCGGACGGCGC
>CBINDO010000171.1:0-17188 GCA_966249405.1 uncultured bacterium
GTCTTCTAGCCTCCCTGAGCGACGAGCAGCTCGCTTCCATCTTGCAGTACCACGTCGTCGCGGGAGCCGTTGAGGCGGAGACGGTGGTGACTTTGGACAGCGCAGAGACGCTGCTCGAAGAGACCGTGAAGATTCAGGTCGCCGAAGACGGGGTCTACCTCAATGGTCTCACCAAGGTCGTGACCACCGACATACCGACCGCGAACGGTGTCGTGCACGTGATCGATTCGGTTTTGGTGCCTGGTGCGTTCCCAGGGACGATCACCGACGTGCTGGGGGCCTATCCCCGCTTGAGCACGCTCTTCGGCGCGGCGACGACGGAGGCTGCTGAGGCGCTGTCCGGTGACGACTTGACGTTGCTCGCGCCAGTCAACAGCGCGTTCGAAGGAGTCGACCTGACGGGGGTCGACGATCTGAACCCGATTTTGTTCTACCACGTACTCCCGACGTCCGCTCCAGCTGCGACTGTGGTCGAGCTCGCCACGGCGCGCAGCGCCGGGGGCGCATTCATGGGCATCGACACATCGGACGGTGTGAGGATCAACGACGGTTCCAAGCTGACCAACGTCATCTACACCGACATCGCGGTTGACTCCGGCGAAGCCGGCAGCGTCATCCACTTGGTGGACGAGGTTTTGGTGCCACCGCCGCCAATCGCCGAGGTCGCACAGGCGGCAGGTTTGACGACCCTAGTGGAGGTTTTGGGTCTAGCTGACGTCCCCGGTACGGACACCACATTCGCGGAGGCGCTGAGCGGTGAAGGGCCCTTCACTGTCTTCGCTCCGACGAACGAAGCGTTCGACGCCATACCGGAGCCCGGCTTTGGCGACGATTTGGCAGACGTGCTCGGTGCGCACGCGTTCGCCGGCGCGGTGGACTCCAAGGCCGTGGTAGCCGCGATCGAGGCTGGAGGTGTCTCACCAGAGACCCTCACCGGCGCAGACTCGAAGACCCTCGGGCTCAGCCTGATCGACGACGCGGTCGCGATCAACGCTCGCGTCCAGGTGACTGAAACCGACATTCCCGCAGCCAACGGCGTGATCCATCTGGTCGACAGTGTGATCGTGCCTGCAGACGTGGAATTCCCCGGAAACATCGTTCAGGCCCTGAGCGCATACCCGCTGTTCAGCAGCCTGGTGGACGCCGCGGTGAACGCGGAGGACGGCGACGTCGCCGCTGCGCTCCAGGGTGATGGGCCGTTTACCTTGTTCGCACCAGTGAACCCGGCGTTCGAAGGCATCGACACGACGGAGGATCTCAGCGCAGTGTTGCTGTACCACGCCCTGGCAGGCGAGGCCTACGACAGCGCCGATGTCGTCGGGTTGAGCGATCCGACCGAATTCGAAACGGTGAATGGTGCCGACGTGACCATCGACGGCGAGGCCCTTACGGTGAACGGCACGGCGATCCTTGGCACTGACCTGCGTACCTCCAATGGTGTGATCCACGTGATCGAAGAGGTCCTGCTCCCGCCGGTGAACTGACGCATAGAGCGTTTCGCACCGAGGCTCTGCATCGTACGGACCGCCTCCTCCGACCTTCCCGATGGTCGGAGATCGTGACGGGCCGGAGACCGATGCGAGCCTCGGTGGAACAAGGTTTGCTTTCCGCCGTTGACAGCGGGGCAACTAGACCTACCGTACGCTCGTCCGTATGGGTCTTGGAGACGACGTAGAGAAGAGCGATTCCTTTGGCGATGCCTTGTCCCCGCTGAGGTCGGAAAAGGAAGAGGGCCTCTCCCCAGCCTCCCGTCTATGGAGGCTCGCGTCGTTGGAGCGCGGGGATTTGGGAGTGGTGTTCATCTACGCCGCTGCTACCGGCCTGCTGTCGCTGGTCGTGCCGATAACGGTGCAGTCATTGGTAAACACGGTCGCCTTCACGGCGCTGTTTCAGCCGCTGGTCGTGTTGACGGTGTTGGTCCTGGTAGCCTTGGGTCTGACTGGGTTACTCAACACCCTCCAGTATCAAGTCGTGGAAACGCTGAATCAGCGGTTTTTCGTCCGCGCGACGGGCGAAGCGATGCGGCGTTTGGTGCGCGCTGATGTCAGGCTCTCCGACGCCGCCGGCGGCCCTGAACTCGTCACGCGATTTCTGGACGTCGCGTTGGTCCAGAAGGCATGTTCGACGCTGCTCTTGGACGGCCTCTCGGTGGTGCTCCAGGCGACCGTCGCGCTCGTTTTGCTGGCGTTTTACCACCCCGCGTTGCTGGCCTTCGACGCGATCCTCGTAACGCTGATCACGGTAATCCTGTTCGGCCTCGGGCGCCGCGGTACCGAGACCTCGATCAAGGAGAGCAAGGCCAAATACGCCGTCGTGGACACACTGCTTCAGGTGGCCCGCACCCACTCGCTGTTCAAATCTCCAGCCGGCGCGGCTTTCGCCTTGCAACGCGCCGATAACTTGGCGCGCGCCTACGTTACGGCCCGTAAGAAGCACTTCCGGATCGTGCGCAGGCAGGTGGCCGCCTCGTTCGGTCTGCAGGCGCTGGCCACGGCGGGTCTTTTGGGTTTGGGGGGTAAGCTGGTGATAGATGGGCAGTTGACCCTTGGCCAATTGGTCGCCGCGGAGCTTGCGGTGACCGCGGTGCTGACCAGCGTCGCGAAACTCGGGAAGTACTTGGAGAACTACTACGACCTCGTCGCGGCGCTGGACAAGGTGGGACACATCATCGATCTGCCCAGCGAGCGGAGTGTGGGCGCGACTCGACGCGAGCCAAAAGGTGCCGCCGAACTCGAACTCGACGGCGTCGTCTACTGCCACTCCAAAGGCTCGAGAGGCGTCGGTCCCCTCAGCTTGACCGTCAAACCCGGGGAAGTGGTGGCCGCCTTGGGTAGCGACGCCAGCGGTAAAACCACCTTGGCCGAGTTGATCTATGGTTCGAGAGACCCGCAGAGCGGGAGCATCCTGTTGGATGGAGCGAGTCTACCCGGCCTCGCGCTCGGCGATATCCGGCGTGACGTGGGGCTAGTGAGCACCGATGCTCCATTCAGTGGGACGCTGCTGGAACATCTCGAGCTGGGCACGGGTGCGATGGACCCTGCGCGTGTTTCATCGATTCTGAACTTGGTCGGCTTGACTCAGGACGTCAACAGCTTACCCCAGGGGGCGATGACGCCGATTGGTCCCGGTGGGACACACCTGACGGGCAGCCAGATGTCTCGCCTGGCGTTGGCGCGGGCAATCCTCTCGAACCCGCGGCTGCTCGTCATCGATGGGGTTCTGGATCGAATCGAGCAAAAGGCGGCGCTCGAGATCTTGACGGAGCTCAGGCGATTCAGCGCATCCACTTCGGTTCTGGTGTTGACGTCCGACCCAGCAGTAGCCGCCGCCGCCGACCACTTCGTTCAGCTCGATGGTGTCGAGCAGGAGGGCCGTTGAACCATGGCCTCGATTAGTCCGGTTTCCGCTGCTGGCGGTTCGGTAATGGAGCTGGTGAGGCCGTCACGTGGCCTTCGCGTGTTGGCCATGGTCGTCGCGGGGCTGATCGGGACCCTGGTCGTGGTCCTGTACGTAACGCCTTGGCAGCAGTCCGTGCCGGGCAGCGGGCGAGTGATCGCTTATGCGCCGGACGAGCGTCAGCAGAACATCGAGGCCCCGATCGACGGTCGGGTGTTGCGCTGGTACGTACAAGAAGGGTCTCTGGTCAAGACCGGTGAGCCGTTGGTCGAGCTGTCGGACAACGATCCAGACGTCATGCAACGGCTGCGGACGGAACGCGACGCCGTCGCTGCCAGGTTGGACGCGGCCCGTGCCCGCGCGCTGGCCATGGAATCCCGCGTCGACTCGTTGCAAAGTTCACGCCGCAGCGCGATGGTCGCAGCCGACGCTCGCGTGTTGATGGCCGAACAACGTGTCACGGCGGCTGCGCAGGCGGTGGAGGCAGCGCGAGCGGCACTCCACGCGGCTGAGATGAACACGGAGCGGCAACAAACGCTGCAGGGCCAGGGGCTCGCTTCCCAACGGCAATTGGAGCTCGCCGAGCTCGAGTCCGCCAGAGGCCAAACCGAAGTCGCGCGCGCCCAAGCGACGTTGCTGGCTGCGCAAAGTGAGCTCGAGTCGTTCCGGGCTGAACGGCTCAAGGTGAACAATGACGCCACTGCAACGGTCAACGATGCGGTCGCATCGCGACAGATGGCCGAGGGCGAGGTGGCCAACGCCAGCGCAGAGTTGGCCCGCATCGAGGGGCGACTGGCGCGCCAATCGGCTCAGGTGATCACGTCACCCAAGGATGGGGTGGTGTTGCGCGTCATCGCGAATGGGCACACCGGCGAGATCGTTAAAGCCGGAGATTTGCTGGCCACCTTGGTGCCGGACACGACGGATCGTGCTGCCGAAATCTGGGTGTCGGGCAACGACTTGCCGCTGGTGCAAAACGACCGTCTGGCTCGTATCCAGTTCGAGGGGTGGCCTGCGCTGCAATTCAGTGGTTGGCCTTCGATCGCGGTCGGAACGTTCCCGGCAAAGGTCTTGTGGGTCGATGCGGCGGACAATGGCATGGGGAAGTTTCGAGTGGTCTTGGGGCCACCCGAGCCCAACGCTTGGCCGTCCGCCGTTTACTTGCGTCAGGGCGCTAGAGCGCATGGTTGGGTGTTGCTCGGTCAAGTTCGTTTGGGTTACGAGTTGTGGCGGCAGTTCAACGCCTTCCCGCCGTCGCTGCCGGAGGAGCCCAGTCAGTATACATCTCAGGCCAGCAAAGCCGACTCCAAGGGGGACAAATGAGGCGCGCGTGCGGTGCGGCTGCGTCGCTCGTTTGCGCCGCTGCGACCGCCATCGTGGCACTCGCAGGCGCGACGGCATTCGCCCAAGGTGAAGTCGCTGTCAATGCGTTGCCAGCTACGACGTCGGCCCCCAACTCTTGTGCGGTGCCGCCGCTGACTCTCGAAACCGTGCTGCGTTCGACGGAGACGGCGCACCCGATGCTCCTCGCCGCCGACCTCGACCGTGAAGCTGCCACTGGTGAGACGCTGGCCGCCGAGGGCGGTTTCGACGCTTCGTGGAAGACACGCGCGACGGCGCGTCCAGTCGGCTACTACGACTATTACACGGTCGACTCGGTCGTCGAGAAGCCGACCGCCCTGTGGGGCGTCTCGACCTTCGCGGGCTGGCGGCTGGGTCTCGACAAATTCCCCGACTACGACGAGAAACTGCGTACGCTCGACTTTGGTCAAGCGCGAGCCGGCGTGAACATCCCCGTGTTACGCAACGGCCCTACCGACCGAAGGCGTGCCAGCTTGGCCCGCGCCGACCTCGCACAACGCATGGCGCAGCTAACGTGGGCTCAGCAGCGGATCGAGCTTCGCCGCATGGCGTCTCACCGCTACTGGGCGTGGGTGGCGGCCGGCCGAAAACTCGAGGTCGCCGAGACGTTGCTTGCCAACGTGGAGGCGCGCCAGGCTGCCGTCGGCGCGCGGGTGCGCACGGGCGACTTGCCGAGCATCGAAGAGACGGACAACGCCCGCGCGCTGGAACAACGTCGCGCTCAGGTGGCGCTCTCCCTGCGCAGTTTGGAGCAGACGGCGATCGAGCTGTCGTTGTTCTTTCGCGGTGAGCGCGCTCAACCCGTCTTGCCGCGTCGCGAGCAGTTGCCCGTGGATTGGCCCGACTCGGAAGAGCAATCGAACCCGGCGTCGGATCTGACCCAGGCGTTGCAGCAGCGGCCCGAGCCGAAGCGACTCGAGCTGCAGAGGGAGCAGCATGGCGTCGAATTGGACTTCACCGAGAACCAGCTGCTTCCGGCGCTCGATTTTCAGGTCGTCGGCGCACGCAACTTCGGGCCCGCCTTGCCCGAGCGACCGGACCTCGACGAACCCGTGTTGGAGCTGAGCCTGCTGCTGGACGTACCACTGCAAAATCGCGCGAACGAAGGGCGCGCGACGGCGCTGCGCGCCCAGATCGAACGCACGGCGCTCCAGCAACGATTTGCGGCTGAACGCGTCGCTGCGGACGTGCAGGACGCTTATTCTGCGGTGGCTCGCGCGAAGGAGCGCATCAGCTCGATCCATCGAGAGGTACAACTCGCGCTCGAGCTGGAAGCCGCGGAACGTGAACGATTCGCGGCCGGTGACAGCCAGCTCTTGATCGTCAACCTGCGGGAACAGCAAACGGCAGAAGCACGGCTGCGCGAGGTAGACGCGCTCTTCGACTACCATCGCGCTCTGGCTGACCTTCGTGCCGCGCGGGGCGACTAGAGGGGGTTCTTTTCGACGAGGCCGCCCAGAAGCCGTTCACTTGGCGGAGCTGAGCAGAGGGTAGGAGCGGGTGTCGTGAGGGCCGAACAATGCGTGGGAGGCCGCTTTGAGCACCAACATCAACTTGCGAGGTAGTGAGACGGTGGCGCGGCGGGCCAAGACGTCGTAGCCGTTCGTGGCGAGCTGGTGGCCGATGTCCGAGTAGATCCAGCGCGCAGCCGCGACTCCGAACGCGTTGCGTTTGGAGAGGTAAGGTAGTCCACGATCCGCTGAAGCGTAGTAGCGGTCCGCGACCTCGAGCAGCTCGCGCAGTACCGGTCTGAGGCGATCGCGATGGTGTCCGAGCAGGGCGCCACCTAGCTGCTCTCGCAAGCGCGGAAGACCGTGTTCGATCAGTAACTCATCGGGCAGATACAGGCGTCCCCGGTGCCAGTCTTCGTTGACGTCGCGAGCGATGTTCGTCAGTTGCATCGCGATACCAAGGTCGATGGCGTGCGGCAACGCTTCGTCGCTCTTCACGCCCATGACGTGACACATCATGAGCCCGACCGTCGAAGCGACGCGGTAGCAATACAGGAGCAGGTCATCCCAACTCGCATATTCGTACCCGAGTGCGTCCATCTCCATGCCGTCGAGGAGCTCACTCGGGTAACGCTCGGGGATACCGCATCTCTGCGCAACGCGCTGAAACTCGCGCAGAGTCGGGTCCGCCATCGCTTCGCCCGCGTAGAGTCGCGCCAATTCGTCGCGCAGGCGTGTGAGCGCGGCACCTTGCTCGGTTGGCGCAACCAAGTCTATTGCGTCGTCTGCGCGGCGGCACCACGCGTACACGACTGCTGCTTCGTCGCGCTGCGTAGCAGGCAACAGGCGTGAAGCGAGGGCAAAGCTCTTGCTGTGTTGCGCGATGCTCGTGCGACAGAGCTCGAGCGAATCCGTCACGCGACTTTGCTCCGTTTTTGGTTCTCGAGGATGAGCTGAGTGGTGGCTTTGGCGGAGTTGATCACACCTGGCAAGCCAGCACCTGGGTGGGTGCCCGCCCCTACGATGTATAGACCGGGGATCTTCGGATCTTGATTGTGGGGACGGAACCACGCGCTCTGCGTGAGTTTCGGCGCAACGGAGAAGGCCGAGCCTTGATATGCCGATAGGTCGGCTTTGAAGTTTTCGGGCGTGATGAAATGCTGAGTGGCGAGGTTCTGGCGCAGACCGGGAAGGACCCGAGCTTCGAGACTCTCGAGGATCCTGTCCGCGTACTGGGGGCCGACTTTTTCCCAGTCGATGTTGGCCTTGCCGAGATGCGGCACCGGACTCAACACGTAGAACGTGCTCGTCCCGGGCGGTGCCATGCTCGCATCCGTTACGGCGGGCGCGTGCAAATAGAGACTGAAGTCTTCAGGCAAGGTGGGGCCACCAAAGATGTCGTCCAAGAGCCCCTTGTAGCGCGGTCCGAAGACGACGGTGTGGTGCGCGACCTGGTCGTATACCTTCCGCGTCGCAAAGTACAAGACGAACAACGACATGCTCCACTCGAGCCGCTCGAGCTTGCGTGTCATCTGCTGAGCCGCAGGAACCCCGCTGTAGAGCTTGGAGTAGGTGTGGTGCAGATCGGCGTTGGACACGACCGCGTCGAACAGCTCCGTTCTCTGCGAGCGACTGGTTATCTTGTGTCTAACACCACGCTTACTGGTCTCGAGTTCGATTCGCTCGACGGGCTCACCCACACGGACTTCACCCCCGAGGTCTTCGAACAGCCGGGCGAGGCCCTGTACGAGCGCACCGGTACCACCTCGCGGGAAGAAGACCCCCCAGCGCCGTTCGAGATAGTGAATGAGCGTGTAAACCGCGCTCGTGTCGAAGGGGTTGCCCCCAACGAGCAAGGAGTGAAAACTGAACGCCTGGCGGAGGTGCTCGTCTTCGACGAACTTGGCGACCGTGGAGTACACCGAGCGGTCGGCTCGAAGCCGCGCCAGATCCGGCGCCACGCGCACCATGTCGTAAAAACGCAAGAACGGCGTCGCAGCGAGCTCTTCGTAGCCCTTGGTGAACACTCGCTTCGAGTAGGCGAGAAACCTCTCGTAGCCCGCTGCGTCGCGTTCACTTTTGGCGCGGATTTGGCGCATCATCTTCTCGCCGTCGTTGTCGTAGTCGAACTGGTCCCCGTCATCCCAAAGCAGGCGGTAGAAGGGCGTCACCGGCATCATTTCGACGTAGTCCGCCATGTTCTTGCCCGCGACCTCGAACAGCTCTTCGATGCAGTGTGGTGCGGTGATTACGGTCGGACCGCCGTCGAAGCGGAACCCATCCTTTTCGTAGACGTACGCGCGTCCACCCAACTTGTCGCGCGCTTCGTAAAGCACGCACGAATAACCCGCCGCTTGCAGCCGAATGGCGGCGGCCAGGCCGCCGAAGCCACTCCCAACGATGGCGACGCGGGCTCCGGAACCGTGACCCTTCGAGGTTTGAATGTCCGAGATTTCGCTCGATTTCGTCGACAGGTCGTCAACCATAACTCTTTTCCAGTCGTTGTGTCTCAAGTTCAATGGCTTCGAGTTCGGGTGAGGCCCCGAACGTCTCACTGAGTTCCGCGAAGGCTTGTTTCAAGTGTCGCCGGACACGAACGCGGCCCGAGCCGCGGAGTTCGTGCCGCATGTGTTTGGCGAGCGAGTCCAACTTGTGTTGGTGGTCTCGAGCGGTGCTCGCCAAGTTGCGCAGCTCGGCGTAGGCTGCTGGAGAGCAGTCCGACGCCAGCCACGCCCATGGCCACGTGGGTCTACCGAGGCTCAGATCCTCGGCCCCTTTGGCCCAGCGTTTCTCGTTCAGCAACCCACCCACGTCGTCGAGCATTTGCAGGCCGATGCCGAGCTGCATACCGAAATGGGCCAGCGCATCGAGTTGCTGATTCGTCGCGCCTCCGGCGATCGCTCCCAGGGCAGCGGCGAACGACATGAGGGCCCCGGTCTTCAAGCGCGTAGACGTCTCGACGATTGCCAGCACCTCGGGCTGGCGCAGGTCGGTCACACGCGCCGTCAGGTCCAACCCTTGCCCGTAGTGGCACGCGAACATGGTGCGGCTCAACGCCTTGTAAACCTGCAGTTGTGACTGAGGCTCCAGACCCAGGTTCTCGACGAGCGCAAACGCCCAGAAGTAGAGCCAGTTACCGGCGTTCAGTGCGACGGGGAGCCCGTATGAGACATGCAGCGCTGGAGCCCCCCGGCGCATTTTCGAGTCGTCTTGGATGTCATCGACGATCAACGAACCGGCGTGAATGACCTCGACCAGCTTGGGCAAGACGCGCGGACACTCGCCTTGCCCATTCACGAGCCGAAACGCGGTTTCGACCAAAACGGCGCGGAACTCCTTGCCCGGGCGCTCCAAAAAGTCGGCGAGGGGCTCGGCGAGCGCCTTCTCCCAGTGGGCACGGGCTAGTTTCGCGGCCCCTTCACCGAGCACCTCACTCAGGCGTTCGGGCGCAAACTGGTCCGACAACATTTGTGACAGGAGCTCGAAATGAGTAGCCGCAGCAAGTTGAGACTTCATGCGAATCCAGACGTCCTTCGACCCGGTGCTAGGGTTGAGTTCCCGACGGTCAATAGCCGGCCATCACAAAAGGCCACGCAACCGGCGTTGAGTTCTGGGCTTGACGTAGACAGACTGGAACCTAGCTGACCGCCGATGCGAGTAATTGTGATCGGCGCAGGGATAGCAGGGCTAGCGTCAGCCTGTCGCCTCGCCACCCTGGGACATCGGGTGCGCGTTCTCGAACGGTCGGCGCAGCTGGGCGGGAAGGCCGCCGAAGCAACCGCCGACGGCTATCGCTTCGACCTGGGTCCGTCGCTCTTCACACTCCCGGACCACCTCGACGACGTGTTCTTGGCGTCCGGTAAACAGCCGCGCGACTACTACGACTACGTCAGGTTGGATACATGCTGCAACTACTTCTTCAGCGACGGCTCACGTTTGCGCGCTCATGCCGACCGACTGCGCTTTGCGGCCGAGGTCGAGCGCGTCACTGGAGAGCGCAGCGAAGCCGTCGTGAGCTACCTCGACCACGCGCGCAAACTCTACGACTCCACGGCGCCGTTTTTTCTGGGGCATTCTCTACACCGGGTGTCGGCGTTCACCTCGGGAGTGGCTCTCAAAGCCCTAACCCACCTGCCCGTGCGGGCGCTGTTTACGACCATGCACGAGCTCAACCGTCGCGCTTTCAAGGACCCGCGTCTCGTTCAGTTGTTCGATCGATACGCGACGTACAACGGTTCGGACCCGTTCCGTGCGCCCGGGATCTTGACGCAGATCCCACACCTCGAGCACAACTTGGGAGCGTACTTTCCAAAGGGCGGCATGGCAGCGATCCCGCGTTCACTCGCGCGCCTGGGTTGTGACTTGGGCGTCGAGTTCGAGACCAATACGAGTGTCGAACGAATCGTACATGACGGGACCAAGGTGCTGGCCGTGCGCACGAAGGACGCGGAGCTGCCGGCGGATGCCGTAGTTTGCGCTGGCGACGTGCTCCCCACCTATCGTCGACTGCTTGCGGACTTGCCCGCGCCGGAAGAGGTGCTGAACCAAGAGCGTTCGAGCTCGGGGGTGATCTTTTATTGGGGAGTGCGAAAGGTGTTTCCAGAACTCGACGTTCACAACATCTTCTTCAGTCCCGACTATGAGCGCGAGTTCGAGGACATCTTCGTGCGCAAGACGATACCCGAAGACCCGACGGTCTATGTGCACATCAGCTCCAAAGTCGAGCCCGGAGATGCTCCGCCGGGCTGCGAAAATTGGTTCGTCATGGTCAACGTCCCTTCGGACTCCGGCCAACCCTGGAGCCAACTCATTGCCGTGCTGCGGCGTCGGGTGCTCGAACGTCTCACTGCCGCCTTGGGGAGGCCCATCGAGCCGTTGATTGAGACCGAGTCGCTGCTCGAACCGCGGCTCATCGAGCAGCGCACCTCGTCGGCAGGGGGCGCCTTGTATGGCCCGAGTTCGAACCAGCGTCAGGCCGCTTTCTTGAGGCATCCGAACTTCTCCCGCCAATTGAGGGGCCTCTACTTCTGTGGTGGCAGCGTTCATCCTGGCGGTGGGATCCCACTGTGCTTGAGCTCCGCGAAGATCGTGGCGCGAGAGGTAGGGCAATGCACCTCGATGGCGAGTTGAGCGTGTCCCGCGTCGTTGCTTACCCGGTCAGGGCCAGAGACTTGATGCCGCGCGCCAAGAGCGTGTGGTTGCTCATCCTCGTTCACCTCGTGGGCGGCATCGGATTCGTGTGGCAGCCACACCTGTTCGCTCGTCTCGTGCCCTTGCATCTGCTTTTCTGCTCAGCGATTTGGTTCCTGAATCAACCCACTTGGCGCGCGAGCCTCGCGCTTTGGCTCGCCGGCTGCGGCGCAATCGGGTTCGCTGCGGAGGTCGTGGGGGTCAAGACGGCCTTGCTCTTCGGCTCGTACGCGTATGGCAAGACGCTGGGGCCAATGTTGCTGGAGGTGCCACTGATGATGGCCGTCAATTGGACGTTGTTGACCGCCGTCATCGCTGATGTGAGCGCCGACCTGGCGAGCGCGCGCGGTTGGGGTCCGGTACGAGGCGCGCTCTGCGGCTCGTTCGGTTTGGTGGCGCTCGACGGCCTATTGGAGCCGTTTGCGATCCGGTACGACCTTTGGCAATGGTCGGCGGGCTCCGTTCCCGTGCAGAATTACGCCGGCTGGGCGCTCGTGTCCTTCGTGCTGCTGTTGCCTTGTCACATGTTGAAGTTGCGCCCGCAGAACCCAGTCAGCGGCTGGCTGCTGCTGCTCCTGTTCCTCTTTTTCGGGCTGAGTCTATTGGTAGGTTCGGGGGCTTCATGACGACGTTCGCGTTTTCGACCGTGCTCGTAGCAACGTTTGCGGCGATGGAGGTCGCGGCTGCACTCGTACATCGCTTCGTCATGCACGGCGTCTTGTGGGTATGGCACGAGGACCATCACGTGCCCCGCGGCACCACGTTCCAAGCCAACGACCTGTTCGCGTTGATGTTCGCCATCCCGAGTTGGCTCCTGATCATGACGGGCATGCAGTCCGGGCCCGCTCATTGGCGTACGGCCGTTGGATTCGGTATCCTCGCCTACGGCGTGGTTTACACGCTGGTTCACGAGAACGTCATTCATCGACGTTTCCCTTGGAAGTTGCGTTGGTCGCACTGGTACTTCCAGGCATTGCGCGAGGCGCACGCGGTGCACCATCAACGTCGAGTGCGAGAAGGGTGTGAGAACTTCGGCATGCTCGTCGTGCCTGCCCGATACCTGCGAAGGCAGCACGAGCTCTCGCGCGGCAAAGCGCGAGACGCGGTGCATCAGCGACGTGAGCACCACCGGGTATAGTTGCGTCTTCTCGAGACGCAGGATCGACGCGAATGTCCAATTACCTCTATCTCACGCTGAATCTGCTCAGCATCGCGGGACCCCTGGCGCGCAGCTTCGAGCCACGCGTCAACTTCCGCGCCCGTTGGTTTGCATTGCTGCCTTCGATTGCCCTGGTCGCCTTGGTGTTCGTCCTTTGGGACGCCGTCTTCACGCGCCTCGGCGTGTGGGGCTTCAATGCGCGCTATTTGGTCGGGGTCTACGCCCTCGGCTTGCCCATCGAAGAGTGGCTGTTCTTCCTGACCGTGCCCTACGCGTGCGTGTTCAGCTACGACTGTCTCAACCACTTTTTTCCCATCGCGTCTGGCACCGCCTGGTCACGTTGGGCCGTTTGGGGTCTTGCGCTCGTCGCCGCAGGCTTGGCCGTCGTGTACGCGGACCGACTCTACACCGCTGTGACGTGTTCTCTCGCAGCGGTGTGTATGGCCGTCGCGGCGCTGCTGCGCCCGCCGCACCTCGAGCGATTTCTACGCGCCTACGTCGTCTGCCTCGTTCCCTTTTTCTTGGTCAATGGCGTGTTGACCGGCGGCGTCACCGACGAGCCCGTCGTTTGGTACGACGACTCGGAGAACATGGGGCTGCGGATTGGCACGATCCCCGTCGAGGATGCGTTCTACCTCTTGGTGTTGTTGTGGCTCAACGTGTCGCTCTATGAAGCGCGCTCGAGGCGGCGGGCCGATGCCACTGTCTTGGTGACCTGAAGTTGTAGCAACGGCGCGCGCGGGCTGCGACGACGCGAAAGTAGCGAACCCGCGCAGGCACCTAGGTCCGCAGGCGCGGGCTGCGACGACGCGAAAGTAGCGAACCCGCGCAGGCACCTAAACCCACGGTTCGGCTGTGTCGACCGTGCCGCGATTGCCGCCGCCCCAGGTGTGAGGGCGTTCGAATCGCTACTCGTATGGCAAAACTATCAGCCGGTGGGACTGCTACATTGCAGAGTTCGGTTCTACTGAACCGAACTCTGGGGTTAGGTCCGCAGGCGCGGTCCAGAACCAACGAACTGGAACTCGAGTGACGAAAGCCCGACGTCGGTCGGCGATGCGCTGGCGCTCACCGACGAGCCCAGAAGTGACGGAAGCTCGACGTCGGTCGGCGATGCGCTGGCACTCACAGACGAACCCCGAAGTGACGGAAGCTCGACGTCGGTCGGCGATATCGGGGCGAGGGCGGGGTAACGCGAGCGGTAGAACAGCGCGCTGCAATACGATGGCAGCGCGGAAGCGAGCAGTAAATCCGCTACACTCATCCAGTCTACGAGCCCTCTCGCGTTCACGCCGCGACCATGTCCTCTACCGAGCAGCGTTGCGTGATGTAGTTGCGCAGCTTGGTCTTCAGGCCGTCTTCGATTTGGCGGACGCGTTCGCGTGAAACGCCAAACGTCTCGCCGAGTTTCGAGAGGGATTGTTCGTCTTCGGCGTAGGCCATCAGGCGTTGCTCGACGATCGCGCGTTCGCGAGCATTCAACGTGCCCAGCGCTTCCTTCAAGAGTGGGGTCAACTTCTGCATCGCTTGCGCGCGCTCGATGCGGTCGACCTGATCGGCGTCACTGGCCAGCGTGTCGATCATCATGGTGTTGGAGTCGTCTCGCGTCGGCACGTTGAGCGACACGTCGCGTTGGTCGAGTTGTCGCGACAGGCGTGTCACCTCCTTGGGGGTCAGATCCAAGCGCTCGGCGACCACCTGGTCGGCGGCTTCGCTGTTGCCGTACAGACTCCAGGCGCGTGCGCGCTCGCGGCGAAGGCGGAAGAAGAGGCGCGTCTTGAGGGCCCCACATCCGCCGCCCACGATGCTCCACGTGCGCATGATGTGGTCGATCACGTAGTAGCGGATCCAATAGGTCGCGTAGGTGGAGAAGCGCGTGTCTTGCTGGAGGTCGAACTTGTCCATCGCGCGCACCAAGCCGAGGCTGCCCTCGGAGATCAAGACGTCGAGCGGGACGTTGTAACGACGGTGCTTGTAGGCGACCGCAACCACGTAACGCATGCTGCACTTGGTCAATTTCTCCGCAGCCTTCTTGTCGCGGTTGGTTTGCCAGCGCGCAATCAGCTCGCGCTCCTCCTCCTTGGACAGACGCGGCGCTTGTTGCGCCTTCTGGAGCAAGCTCGGAAAGGATTGAGGGGCGGCTGGGTGGGAGGGGGTGCGCAGGGCTGTGGGATTCATGCTGGGCTCACCTTGGTTGTGCGGGGATTGTGTAAGCTTTGTCTAATGTTCGTCAAGACCATGAACAAACTTTAGACAGAAAATCAATCCGACCGGCTTTTTGTGGGTGGTGTGGCAGAATTCACCTTGCTCAAACCCTATACGCCCCCTAAACGACGGGCGAATAATCCCGTTCCCCTCCAAGGCTGCTGGCCCCAAAGGTTAGGCACCGTGTCCTCCAAACATCACCCCAGATACCGCATCCAGGCCGTCGCCCAGCGGACCGGCGTCGCGGCCGCAACCTTGCGCGCCTGGGAGCGGCGTTATGGCATTCCGAGGCCCGTCCGGACCGACACCGCCTACCGGACGTATTCGGAGAGCGATGTCGAGTTGGTCGAGGCGATGCGGCGGCTCTGCACGTCTGGGTTGTCGCCAGCGGAGGCGGCCAACCTCCTCAAGGAGCGCGCGCGCGAGCAGGGCGAGGACTTGCGTCTCACCGAGCCAGAGGCCGACGAGGAGGTCTCGGATCTCCTGCCGCAGGCCGAGGTGTCCGACATCCACGAGGCGATCGTGCGACGTTTGGTGGCGGCCGTTCGAGCCATGAGTATCTCGGGCATCGAAGCCGAGTTGATTCACGCGCGCAGTTTGGGGTCGGGTTTACGGATCTTCGAGAAGGTGTTGCGGCCTGCTCTCGAACACGTTGGACAACTCTGGCACGACGGCGAAATCTCGATCGGTCACGAACACCTGGCGACGGAGCTGATCACGTCGACGGCGCGTGACTTGCTCCGATTGGCTCAGCCCGCCGACGCAACGCGACTCGCGCTGCTGGCGTGTTTCGCCGACGAAGCTCACACCGCGCCGCTCTACGGGATCGGTTTGCGTCTCGCCGGGTGGGGATGTCGGGTAGCCATCCTCGGTGCGATGACGCCCCCGTCGGCGCTCGCTCCCGTCGTCAAGCGACTCGAGCCGGCGTTGGTGGGACTCTCCACGACGACCACGCCGCCCAAAGCGCGCGCCCGAGAATTACTCGAGGGTTACTCGACGGCCTGTGGAAATGTGCCCTGGATCGTGGGCGGTCAGGGCACTGCCTCACTGCAGGGCTTGATCAGTGAAGTTGGAGGCTTCGTCGCACCAACCACCGAGCCCGAGCTCCACTCCCTGCTCGAGCAACTGGTGGGACGTGCGCAGCGCGATCGGCGTTCGGGGTGAAGCTCAGCGGTGCGGCGCGGAGTAGCGCGCTGCGGTCGTGAACTCGACGTCGGTGAGACTCTCCAAGAAGGCGCGCAAATCCGCCTTCTCAGACGCGGACAAACCGAGCGGAGCTATCAAGACGTCCGTGTTTGGGTGGCCCGCTCCGCCCATGTCGTAGTGGTTGATGACGTCGTTCAAGGTTGCGAGCGAGCCGTCGTGCATGTACGGCGCCGTCAATGCGACGTTACGCAGCGTCGGGACCTTGAACTTGCCCTCGTCGATGGCGCGGTTGGTCAACCGTTGGCGCCCTGGGTCCGGATCGTCGGGGCGAGTGCCGTTGTTCTTGAAGGCGTTGGTGGTGAAGTTGAAGCCCGTGTGACAATGCGTGCACTCGGCGCGCTCGCCGCTGAAAATCGCGTAGCCGCGGACGGCAGCGTCCGTGACGGCGTCGCGCTCACCGCGCAGGTATTGGTCCCATGCGCTGTTGCCGCTCACCAACGTTCGCAAGAAGTTCGCCAAGGCGAGCGGAATGGTCTTCTCCGATGGTCCTGCTCCGAATGCTACCCGGAATTGCGAATCGAGTGAGGGGTCTTCCGTGAGACGCACCGCGATCTCGGCGAGCGTCATGTCCATTTCGAGCGGGTTGCGGATCGGCTCGATCACCTGTAGCTCCAGCGTCGGAACGCCACCATCCCAGAAGTAGCTCGACTGGTACGCAAGGTTGATGAGCGCGGGTGCGTTGCGAGTGCCGAGTTTCCCGTCGACCCCGCTGCTGACGCGCGCCGGATCGGCAAATGCGTGCTCCTGGAAGTGGCAATCGGCGCACGCGACTTCGCGTGTCCGCGAGAGGCGTCGATCGTAGAACAATCGCCGCCCGAGCTCCGTCCGCAAGGCGTCGGGAGCGTTGTCCGCGGGAGACGGTAGCGGCGGGAACTCCTCGGGCACGTCGATTGGCGGATCCAGTGCCAAGTCGTCCCCCGTCGACGCATCGGGCTCTGCATTGGAGGGCAAGCCGGTATCACCACTGCTCGATTCGACGACACCAGAGTCGACCTTGCTGCTCGATCGGTCTGCCTCCACGCTCGCCAGAGCGTCCGTGTCGGAGCTCGTGACGTCGTGACGCGAGCTGCACCCACTGGTGGCCGCGGCCAGGGCGACCACCAAGGCCGTCGTCTTGCTCTTGACCCTCTGCGCTCGACTCGCGTGTTGCAGCGCGCACGCGCGGTGCGTCGGGTTCACGACCACGCCGATATCGGCCTTGTGGCTCACCACATCCTCC
>CBINDO010000172.1:0-17120 GCA_966249405.1 uncultured bacterium
CACGGCAGCGCGTTCTCACGGCAGCGCGTTCTCACGGCAGCGCGTTCTCACGGCAGCGCGTTCTCACGGCATCGCGTTCTCACGGCAGCGCGTTCTCACGGCATCGCGTGATGCACGAGCTCTCGCAGCAGGATGGACGTGATGGCTTCCAGACCACTTTCACCGATCGTGGTGCCTCGGTTGTGACCGAGGTAGGACACAGTTACGTGTTTGTTCGGCGTCATCACGTAGCGTTGACGACCTCTGCCTTCGGCGTGCACGCGATACGAACCGCGGTGGACCACGCCGCCTTGGGTGATTTCGACCAGACCACGTTCCGCGGTCTCAGGGTCGCTCCAGTCACCAGATTTGCGGTGTGTTAGCGCCATAGGTTTCAGTATAACTCGAAACAGCGACGAACGCCATCACCAACTTCGCGATCGTCGGTGTTCGACAGATGAAGCTCCATAACGGTACCACGAGGAACGACAGGTCTCACATGGCATCCTTTCGAAGGTAAGGATTGAGGTGAACATTGGGTTCACACATTGGCAGCGCGAGTCGACCCGAGAACCCGCGCGCGCATGCATCTCCGAAGTCAGGCTCAGAGGTCGCTCGGGTAATTGTCTCACTGTTGCCTGTCGGTCGGTTGGATGTCTCGGCACCCGCCGTCGCTCCGGGTCGATGCGTGGGCGGTGGTTGACGTCGATGTGCCTGGTTCAGGGGATGTGTGGCAATCCTGAGGCTCCCGCCCACCAACCTGCCGAAGGATGACGGAGCCCCGCCAGCAACGGAGCGCGCGGCCGCAGATCGGTACGTGACGTCACGCCTCTGTTCGAACCAAGGCGACGCTATTGCGCGATCGGCGGGCGCTTCGTAAAACCCCAGCCATGGGTCTCCTTACCTTCGGTCTCAACGTGACTCTGGACGGCTGCATCGACCACACTCAGGGCATAGCGGACGAAGAGTTGCACGACTTCTGGACACAGCTCATGGATCAGAGCGGGGCCATGCTCTTCGGACGCAACACCTACGAGCTGATGGAGGCCGCGTGGCCTGCGGTGGCCCGCGACGGAGACGCGCCGCGCGCGATGCGTGAGTGGGCGCAGAAACTCGAGGCGAAACCGAAATACGTCGTGTCGCACTCGCGCAGCGATTTTCCGTGGCAAAACACCATCAAGTTGGAGGGCGAGCTTCGTGAAGCCATCTCGGAGCTCAAGGCCAAGAACGAACGAGGCGTCCTGGTTGGCGCGCCCAAGCTCGCAGCTTCACTCGAAGAGTTGGGGCTCATCGACGAGTACCACATCGTCGTTCATCCGGTCATCAGCGGCCGCGGCCCGACGTTGTTTCATGGGCTGTCGAGTGCGCGGCACCTCGAGCTGTTATCGACACGAAGGTTCGGGTCGGGAGCGACGGCGCTGCGTTTCCGTCGCAAGGCCGATTGAGCGCGTTGCAGGGCGCTCTCGGCCGTTGTCCCTACTCGTCACTTCTTGGAGCCGAGTAGGGCCTCGAGCTCGCGTACGCGTGCCTCCGCGGCTTCTTTGGCTTGTCGCTCGGCCTCTTTGGCTTGTCGCTCGGCCTCTTTGGCTTGTCTCTCCGCTTCGCGGCCCTCTGCTACCGTCGGCACCAAACTCAACGGGGCGAGTTGGGTGGCGATGCGAAGCGCGGTGTCCAACCCACGGGCAGGCGCCAACACCCAGAAGAGTCTGAACACGATGGAGGCGACACCATGACCGACCTGCGCTCCGTCGTCGCCTAGGGTATATGTCTCACACTCCGTCAGTACCTCTTGGGTGCGGTGCCAGACGCGCAGGGGCGCACGACCCGACACCAGATCCAGGCGCACCAACTCCGTCACACCAATCGCCTGATACATCGCGAGCTTTTCGTCCCAGCTCGCGCCCGGGGCGTCACTCTCACTGATGATCTCTACGGCCACGTCGGGCGCGCCGCGCTCCCACACCTTCCACGACCGAATCGGTTCGCCAGCGGGGGTGGCCTTTGCGTAAACATCCGGTGCGATGCAACGTTTGGGGTTGGATGCGTCCCAATACACGAACTGGTCGGAGCCGACGGTTGCGGACTCCCCCAGGTAATCGGACAACAGTTGGTAGAGCAGCGTCCGCAGGTTCAGGTGCAGCTGAGTTTCGGGCACGTCGGCACTCTCCGGAAACACCAGCGGCACGATCCGCCCGACATACTTGGGACGGCTGGCTGCCGCTTCGGAAGGGGGCCACACGGGTTGCATGGCAAGGAGTCTAGCGACTCGGCGCGCGCGGAGCAACGCCGGCAGGCGGCTCGCGGGGACACGGTACGTCTCGACGGTCACCGCACATTTGCGCGTCGGATCGGGGGACTCCGCTGACGAAAGCCCCCGAACGCCACAACGCGACGACGACGATCGGTGGAGGCTGCCAGCGCCCTACGTCACGCCGTGCTCGCCAAGTGCTCCCGCCTACAACTGCCCCGATTCTCGCGAGTGCCCCGCGGGGACGAGGTGTTTCATGGCTAGACGTAGGCGTTCGATGGCGCTACCGAGGGTAACGAGTTCGTGGGCGCCCGAGAGTTCGACGGGCTGGGTGACGTTGCCCCGAGAGATCGCGTCCGATGCCCTACTCAAGTAACGCAAGGGGTCGAGCACGCCACGTCGCACCTGGGAAGACAGGACGAAGAAGGCGAGCAAGCCGAGCAAGAACGCGCCGCCTTGGATGTAGTAGAGCCGTTTCACGCGGTGCTCGGCCTCCTCTTGTAGCAGGAAAACGGCGGAGTTCATCTCCGACAGGATCCCGGTGTTGTGGCTGATGATGAACGCGACGCTCGCGTTGCGGGCTTCGCTCGAACCGTCGAGGATCGTCTTGGCGTGCGGTCGGTACTCTTCATAAGCGCGTCTTACGCGCTGCAACTGCGCCGATACCGCGGGAGAGGCTGCCGGTAGCGTGCGGTTGGTCACGGACTGCATGTCGAGGGGCGCGGGGCCGCCGTGGTCCAGCGCATCCAGCGTGCGCTCGAAGACCTGCATGCTCTCGAGCGCGGCGCTCCTCTGTTCCGTCGTCGGCTTGCCCTGATCGGTCAGCGCCGAATAGCCGAGCAGCTGATGGGTCAGGCGTTGGGTCAACATGCGTTGCCGACCCGATAGATTGACGATGACCCCGTCGTCCAACTGACGTTGGAGTACGACGGTGCTGGCCACTCCAATGGCCACGATCAGAAGCAGGAAGAAAGCGCAGGGGAGGGTGAGGTTGGTGGAGACGGACCGAGGCATGGATGGAGAGCCGAGGCGGGAAGAAGTCTCAATCAGGGCGACAACGTCGCGAAGGCGGGGTGGATTGGTCTCAGCCGCGCCACGAAGTCGGACGCCGCGCGCGACGTATCGAGGCGCCGCAGCAAGCGGCCCGCGAGTTGCGGTAACAAGGCAACGGGAAAACGCTCTGGACCAAAGTGCAAGGAGACGATCTCCGCGACGATCACCGGCTTGGCAGCGGGGCCGAGAAACTCCGCGTATTCTGCGACGACCTGTCGCAGGATGTGGAGAGGGACGAATTCAATTACGGGCGCCGGCGCAGGCACGTCCGTGTCGCGGGGCACCGCGAACACCTGAGATATCGACCGTTCTCTGCGCGGGCGCCATCCGTCCAACGGCCGCTCCTCGGGACTGGACATCAGCGTTCGAGCCTCTGCCGGCGGAAACGTGTACCGCGTGGTCACCTCATCCTGAAATGGGTCGTGTTTCGAATGGGGTTGCGAGGACATAAACGCTCCTGATCCAGCGAACTGCTCCTCGGAACATAGCGTCGCCAGGTTTCCCGCGAACAGCCGACGCGTTACGAGTTCGTGAATCTGCGCCAAATAATCGATGAGCTCGTCATCGTTTGCGTCCAACTCGTTGCGGCAAGCTGCGCGAAACATCGCCCGCGCCGCGTCGCTCGAGGGGGAGACTCACGTCGGCGTCCCGAAACCTCATCCCTGTCCGCCACCTGACGCACGCCGGGCACTTTGCGCACGCGTCTGCGCGCCGACTCCGCCGTCTAGTCGAGTTTCTCCGCTTCGGTCCCCGCATCTGCGCCCAGGTCTGGGCCTGCGTCGAAGGCATCTGTGCCCGCATCTCCAGTCTCTGAGCACGGTAGGGCTCGCGGGTTTCGAGCGTTGGCCCGATCGCAGGGTTCGGTGTCTACCGTTCCAGTCTCCGCGCTGGTCGTGGTTCGTGCGGGTGTTGTCTCATGGCCGGGCGCTGTTGCGGTGGTGGTGACCTCCACCGTCGTGGTATCGTAGCTAGGTGCGGCGGTGGAAGACGACCACGACGATGTGGCGGTCGGGATCGGACCAGTCACGTCGGTGCAGGGGACGCCCGTTGCGTTACCGGACTCGTCGAATCCAGTGCAAACGGCAACGGAGGTCGAGGTCGCGGGAGTAGTCGTCTCACCACAAGGTGCAGGATACGTGCGACCGTCCGTTCCCACTGCGCTGCAGGTCCCGTGGTCCGGTGGTTGATTGTTCTCAGCAGGGCAGATGATTCTACCCGCTGCGCCATCGAAGTAGTATTGGACGCAGAACCCCGCATCGACGACCCGTTCGACGTCGTCACAGGAGACATTACGCGTCTCACCGGCATCGTTGTAAGCCACGCACTCCAGGCCGACGTCTGGTGATGCGGTCGTGTTCATCCCGGTTGAGCCAGTCTCCACCCCGTCCACCCCGTTCGAGGTAGAGAGCGGACCGACATCGATACGTTCGACCGTACAAGCCGCGACCAAACCTCCGAGCAGCAGGCTCGAGGTCACGAAGTTTCCCATCCTAATCATGCGTCGTTCTCCGATTTAGATACCGGGGCCCAGCAGTCGGAACTCGCCTACGGTGGCACCGCTCACGACCAACCCATTTGGCTCTGGATCCCACCGTTGTTATGTGAGTTTTCTAGCTACTGAGCCCTGAGACCGCTAGTGCACGGGAACGCATCAGTTTTGGAGTTGGCACGAGGGGAGTATCACCGCTCTCACCGCGGGGTCGTTCGTTTCCTCGAGTAGCGAGGGAACTCTTTGCCCGAACCAGCGTACTAACCCGGAATGGTGTCGAAGGCGGGGAAGGCCGTGTGGTTGGTCTGGGTGTGGTGTGCGCTGCTCGGGTGCACGAGCAAGCCGGTGGTCTCCGAGGACAAACCCACGACGACTACGCCTGCACCTCCAGGCCTGGGGCGAGCCGAGACGGCCCAACGTGCCAGGCTCGACCCGCTCGAGAGCGTCGATGCGCTCGAGATCGGTAGCCACTTCTACCGGAATCTCGAGCGAGCGCCCAAGGACTACGCGTCGCTCGCCGCGACGTTGGGTAGTCCCCCCGATGCGTCGGGGCCGAACCTCGACGTGAAGGGGGCTCGGTTCTTCAAGTTGGTGACCCGCAAGCTGCAGCTCGAGCCGGAGCAGATCGCGCAGCTCGCGCGCAATGGAGCGATCACCGTCCAGTTGCCCGACTCACCGACGATGGGTAGCGCTTACGCCGCGTTGTGGCACGCGGACCTGCCCGTCGTCATCACCACCGACTCGATCCTCCACGCTTGGCACAAGACGTACGACAACACGCTCGAACGGCTGGAGGTCACCACGTTTACCGACGCTTACCGCAGCTTCCTGGACGAGGTCGCGCTCGCCATGCAGCGCAGTCTGCACGAGCCTTCGCCCAAGCTGGAGGCCGCGGCTCGACGTTTGGATCTATACTTGACGGTCGCGCGCACGTTGCTGCCACGAGACAACCCGCGACGAGGGTGGGGACGGCGCGGGGTCGACCCAAACCCGCCGGCGATCGTCAACCCGCAGCTAGTCAGTCGCGCCGAGGTCGAACAGGTCGTGCGCGCGATCTACGCGCAGCGAGATCAGACCGTGCCGCTGCTCGGAGATGTCGACTTTTCGCAATTCAAGCCGCGCGGGCACTACACGAACACCGATGAACTCGCGCGTTATTTCAGGGCGCTGATGTGGATGGGCAGGGCCGACACCGGCTTCGACCTCGCCGAGCCGGAAAGCGCGCGGGCTGCCTTGATGCTTGCGGTGTTTGCCCGCCAGTCGCAAAGCGTGTCGGCTTTCGCCCAAGTCCAAGCCACCATCGACTTCTTCGTCGGCACGAGCAACGGACTCTCCTTGACCACGGTCGTCGATGTCTTGCGCAAACATCAGCTCACCGAACTCGTCGCGCTCGAAGACGACGCCCGCACCTCGGCGCTTGCGCGCGAGCTGCTCGCAGCCACTCCCCAAACGCGCGTGACGTCCCAGGCCGTGCTCAGTCAAGGCAAGGACACGCCACCGCCCGCAATCTTTCAGCTCTCCAGTCAACGCTTCACCTTGGATAGCTACGTTCACCAACGCGTCAGCTACGACCGAATCGATGATCGGCTCATGGTGGACGGGCTCGACGTGTTTGCGGCGATGGGTAACGCCGAGGCGACTCGGCTGCTCGAGCCGGAACTTGCGAAGTATGCGTACAGCGACGAGATGCACGCACTCCGCGCCACGATCTCGGGCTTACCGGCAGCTTACTGGCAGAAGAACTTGTACACGCGCTGGTTCGACGTGCTGCGCACCCTCGACGACATCCCGGAGGGGCCATACCTACCGAACTTCTTCCGCAGCCAAATCTGGCAGCGTAAACAACTCACCAACCAACTCGCGTCGTGGGCCGAACTGCGACGCGATACCATCCTCTACGTCGCGCAAGGCTACGCCGGCGTCGCGTGTGAGTTTCCAGATGTGTACCTCGAGCCGTACCCCGATTTTTTTGCGCGTATGGGTGCAATGGCCCGCGAAGCCAGCGGTCGCCTGGACGACGCTCACCTGCGCGGGTTCGCGGACGTGATGGATAGACTCGCTGGCATCGCGACACGACAACTCGACGAGAAGCGACGCAACGAGGCCGATCGTGCATATCTGAAGACGTTGGTCAGATCCGATGAAGTGGGCGGCTGCGGCGGGTCGAAGACGGTTTGGAGCGGCTGGTACCGAGAGCTGTATCCCTTGGCCGAAATGTTCGACTTCGAGCCGGTGATTGCCGATGTATTCACCAATCCCAACTCCGGGGCGGTGCTCAACGTCGCTACGACGGGCCCGGACCTGTTGGTCGCCGCGATCCGGACCCAAGACGGTCCGACTTTGTTCGTTGGCCCCGTCTCCGGATTCCGGCAATTCGTCGGCGCGCGCACCAACGACCAGGAGTGGGAGGCACGCGTCCAGAGCGGTAACTTACCGCCGCCGGAGGCGTGGGACACGTTGCACGCGGGCGGGGGAGCGCTGCCTATCCCGCACGACGCACGCTGACTCGAGGGGGGATTCGGGCGGCACGTTGCGTGGAAGACTCAGGGAGTGCCGCGTACTTCGCCGAGCGCATTGGTACGGGGTGGGGTGGACCCAGCGTCCAATCGAGGCTGACGGCTCACTCCCACCGCCTCGTCTCGCGGCGGCTGGTCGCCGTCAGAAGCCCGATGCCTGAGGAGGTGCAACGTCAGCAAGGCCCTTGACCACGTGTACACCCAATCGCTGCTGCAGCTCCGCGAGGATACGGCGACTCTCCTCGCGTTCCCACGTGGTGAGCTCCAAGTAAGAAAACGCCTCCTCCAAGGCGCCTGGCGGCAGCACCTTCAACATGGGATTGAACCAACTCACCGCGATGCCGGCGCTACGCATGATCCAACTATCGGACAGGATGGCCACGGGAACACGCGTGCCCTCCAGTTCGTCGGTCATCATCTTACGTTGTTTGCCGTTGGGGCCGCCGCCTGCGGATACCACGAGCACCTTCTGGTTCGCCATGGGTACCTCGCGGCGCACACCCTTCATGTAGTCTAGCCACTCCTGCTCTGCGGGCACCTGCTCGGTATGCACCGTCACGCACAAGCGCCCAATTCGCTTCCAATCCATGGTTTCGCGTGCCACTTCGTCACTCCGTCGAGAAATGTCTCACTCTGGACCGCTGGCACCGATGGCGCCCCAACGTCCCAGACCAACTGCAGTCCCTGACCCTAACCCCAGAGTCCGGTTCAGTTGACCGAACTCTGCAATGTAGCAGTCCCACCTAGTTGCTCGGTTTTCATCGTGTTCGGTGCTCTAGGCAGTATGCGCCGACGAACGGTGGACGCCAAGGGATAACTCGGGGGCGCTGGGCTTCCGATTCGAGGGTGAAGGGGAGCGCGGCTCTTTCGGGGCTGCGGTGAGGTGAATGTCAGCGAACGACCGCAGGCACCCATCGCCGCAGGCGGTCTCTCACAAAAGCGCCTGGTGGAGGTGAATCGAGTACGTCACGTCGCTGCATTGCTTGGCTCGGACGCGCGCGAACCTGATAAGACGGGCGTATGAATCCGCGCCTGTGGCGGCTGCTCGTGTTGTTGGGACTAGTCGCCGTGACGTGGGGCTTGCTCGCGCGGTTCGTGTGGCTGTCGAACGACCCGGCTCGACGCGACGAAGTCTTGCCGTACGGCGGCGTGGCGTTCGCGAGTTACCTGCTGACCGTTGGGTACGGGGTATATTTCCGGAGTTATTGGGCTACGCCGCGGCGGGTGACCGGGCGCGAGTGGTCACCGATGTGGCGCTGGGCGGCGACCATCGTGGGCGTGGGCGTGTTCGGCGTGGCGTTGGGGGTCGCGTTTCCAGACGCTACCAACCACTTCGCGGGGCTTCTGCTGGTACAGACGGTGACGTTTGGCGGCGTTGGGGTCGGGCTCGTGCTGACGGTCTCGAAACGACCGACGCTGCGAGAGCGGGGTGCGGAGCCGCGCGCGTTCACGAGCGAGCCCGACTCGGCCGGGAATGCGCGAACAACGCCCGAAACAGCGACGCCGGCCGAGACGCCGCCGACGTTCGGCAAGGCGGCGCTACGCACCGGCGCGTGGCAAGTGTACGCGTTCGTGGGCGCCGCGCTGTTGTTCGGCCCGATATACTTGGTGATGAAGGGGTTCGAGAGGTACGTCGACATTCCGGCGTGCGTCCGCACCTGCGAAGCTCAGGGGTACACCTACGAGAGCCTCGTCACAGGCAAGTCCATTTACGACTGCAACTGCCGAGGTGCAGCCGGTCGCCACACCTACCACGAACGAGCCCACATCGGCGGCGGCACCGGCGTCCCAAGCGCGATCTTGGACTGGATGATTAGGACTGCGGCTGTCCTTGGGACGTTGGCCGTGTGGGTGGCTTCGTTGTTCGCAGCTGTTCGTTGGGTCCGCGGTCGGAAGCGTCAGTAGCCGAAGTCGCTGGGGCCTTCGAGTTTGGACGGCGACTTTCTGCGGTGAGGCGACGGCTTGGGGCCTGCGTCGAAATGGGGGAACATTTCGGGTGAGTCGAACTCACGGGAGTGGCACGAGCGCAGCGACGGCGCTTTCGGATCGAGTCGCGGGTAGGCCTTGCCGGTGAACGAAACGACCTGACGCTCGGGAGCGCTCGTGTCGAAGCGGAATTCGGCGATGTCTCGGCGGGTGGTGTACAGCGCCACCTCGTCTTCTTCGAAACACTCGATCCACCAGTCTTCGCCGTCGAGAGTGAGACCGCGTGCCGTGCAGTCTGGGGGCAACTCGTGTTCTCTGCTCACACCGTGGTTCACTTCGAACAGGCTCCGAGTCGTCAGGACGAAGCGACGCGCATCGCGCCCCGACTCTCCGGGGTAGACCCGAAACCCCGTGATGGGCGAGTCGTAGTGCTCCGGGAGCAACTGCCACACTTTGCCATCGAAGTGAGCTAGCGCCCAGGTTTCGTCGTTGCGGGTTCCCACTGCCCATAGGTCTTTCGGTCCGACGCCGACGACTTGGCCCAACTCGCGAAACGGTACGTCGATGAACTCGTGACGCCCGTCGTGCCAGCCTTCCATCACGTTGGGCGGCCATTCCGTCTGATTGCGATCGACTCCAACTTCGTCGACGGATGTCTCACCGTTGCTGTCGACGGTGTCGGAGGTTGGCGGTGGTTCCTCCTCCGGCAACGGTTGATTCTCGCATTCGCTACCGAAGGCGTAAATCTCACCGCTGGGGAACGCGACGAGAGTCTGAAACCACGCGATACGCGTTTCGCACTCCGGGAGTTGAGACGCAGTCCGACGCGCAGGACGCGGCGCCGTTCGGTTACGTTCCAGCACCGTGAGTTCGTAGCCCCAAGGCGGGCCGGAACGAAGGGGTACGATCCCGGCCAAACTCGAGCCTTTCACCCACGGCCGCACGACCAGCGAGTGCACGTTGGCCTCCAGTCGCGGCACCCATTGGTTACCAACCTTCTGCACCAGGGTGGACGGCTCGGGGCACGCACTCATCGGGGAAAAACGATCGGCCAGCCAAATACTGTCACCTTGGAACGCGACACCGTTCGAACCGTCGCGTTCCAAGTCTACGGCTTGCGTCTCGAGATTTACGGCTCCGTCCGTGGTGACCAGATAAGGGTGGGGAGTGTGCAGCAACAGCGGCGAACCGCGAAACACTCGTCGGTAATCGTGTTCCGCCAGCGGGGGCGCCGTTGGCAACGACGTCGAGGAGTTCACCACAGCCGGCGGCAGCTTTGCGGCAGCGGTAGACTCGGCCGAGGCATCCGAGACTGTGCCAAGCTCGTCCATGGCAGGAGCGTGCACAGTTGGAATGGCGGTCGGCAGCGCGGCTTCGGTCGGGTCTGACGCTGGCGTCGTCGCCGCGCAACCGCACTGAAGAAACAACGCTGCAACACCCACCCGGCAACTCATGTCGCGAGCTTTAACACGAATCGGACTCGACGTGGAGAGGGCAACCGCCGGCGAGGTATTGCGCGCCGTTCACATGGAACGTCAGGCGTCGTGCTGTGCCTTCGTCCGATGACTGCTTCGTGGGTTCCGCCAAGGCCGTGAGGGTCAAGGCGCTCCGAGTCGGCAGATCCCAGAACAGCAACCCAACTTTGGGATTCTCCCGGATGTTGCCGATGGTGTTGAACAGGTTGTTGCCCGGGTAGTCGGCGATCGAGAAGGTGCCGTCATCGACGAACTCGACGAAGCCGGGCGGGCCGCCGCGGTGAGAGACGTCGACGCCGTGACTCGGTTCTTTCGAGACGAGTGCCTGCGGATGTGCGCTGGCGATGAAGAAGGTGTCGGCGGACGTGATCAGCTGGCGCTCGCGTTCAGCGAGCGTCGAGAGTTGTGTTGCGGTTCCAGTCACCGCCGGTACATGGTCGAGCTTCCGAGGGGTGATGTATTTGGGACAGTTGCCGAAACTCTGCTCGACGAACAGTGTGAAGCCGCTTGGTCTGACGTCGACGACGAGACCGTTGACCCGGTTGCGCCGCCGAGTGTGGGGTTCGATGCCCAAGATCCCGAGCCGCGTGCCGCGACGCAAGTTGGTGGCCAACGCGTCGTCTTCGGAGACCGCGGTGAGGACTTCGAGAGTGTCCGTTTGCGTCCGCACGAAACCGGGCGGGCCAGCCAACAGCGAGGCGCTCGGTTGTAGGGTTTCGTCCACCGAGCCCACGAGGATGAACGGCAGTTTCTCGAATAACTCACGGTGTTGCTCAGGCATGAACGGCCGGATGAACGAGCCTTTGCTCGCGGGTACGCCAGCCCAACGTTGGGCGGCTCGTTCACCTTCGTGGAACGGAGACGCGGTCATGTGGGGTTGGACGGGGGCGGGAGGGGGCTTCGCTTCATGCCTACGAAACCGGGCAACGCTTCGATGCGCTGCAGCCACGCCCGCACCTGCGGGAACGGCTCCAGGGACAATCCCCCTTCGGGTGCGTGCGCGACGTAAGTGTAGTTCGCGATGTCGGCGAGCCCAACCGTGCTGCCAGTCAGGAACGGCTCGTTGGTGAGCTCCGCCTCGTAGACCTTCAAGAGGTCGTAGCCTTTGGCGTGGACTGCAGGCAAATCGACGGGGCCTTTGAACACGTGGTGAAAGCGCGCGAGGGCCAGACTCTGCGTCACAGGCCCGGAGGTCACGGCGAACCAACGCACGATGCGTGCGACATCGACGGCGTTGGTCGGCCACCAGCGGGGTCCCCCGTATTTGGCGGCGAGGTAAGTCAAGATCGCGTTGGAGTCCGACACGACGTCGTTACCGTCGACCAGCACCGGAACTTGACCGAACGGGTTCATCTTCAGGAACTCGGGCGCCTTGTGCTCCCGCTCCCGGAGGTTGACGTCGACCAGTCGCACGTCGAGGCCGAGTAGCGCGAGGAACAACTGAGCGCGATGGGAGTGACCAGAGAGTTCGAACCGATACAGCGTCAACGCGTGGGTCATGGGGATGTGCACAGGGTGCGGCGTTTAGCACGGACAGGCAATCGTCGAATTTGTGATTTGACTACTCCAAAAAGTGGAGTAATCGCGGGCATGGACAAGCTTCGTGCGATGAAGGTTTTTCTCGCCATTGCCGACCACGGCACGCTGACGGCCGCTGCCAGGGCAGAGCACTCCTCTTTGCCCGCCGTGGTGCGCTTACTGGGCGCTCTCGAAGCCGACCTCGGCGTGCGACTCTTTCATCGCACCACTAGGCGGGTTAGCCTCACGGAGGAAGGTCGGCGTTATCGCGAGTCGTGTCGCGGCGTGTTGGCTCTGCTCGCGGACGCGGAGAACGAGCTCGACAGCGACCGGGACGAGCCGCGAGGGAACATCGTGCTCACCGCGCCCGTCATCTTCGGGCAACGTCACGTCGCGCCAGGGATCTTGAGCTTCCTCAAGCGCTTTCCGAAGGTGCAGGTCGACCTGCGGTTGCTCGATCGCGTGGTCAACTTGGTGGAAGAAGGGGTCGATCTGGGCGTGCGGATCGGGCGGCTCGAAGATTCGACGTTGGTCGCTCGCCCCGTGGGGTCGATGCGACGAGTCGTGGTAGCGACCCGGGGTTACCTGCGTAAACACGGAAGGCCAAAGGTGCCCGCGGACTTGTCACACCACAATTGCGTGAGGTTCTGGAACGGCGGCGCGCCCAGCTGGTCGTTCCTCGAATCCGGTCGCGTAGTGACTGTGCCGGTGCAAGGCAGCTTCACCGTCAATCATTCCCTGGCGGGCACGGACGCCGTAGCTTCCGGGATCGGGATCGGGATGTTTCCAGCGTATCAGGTGGCTCCCCTCGTGCACTCGGGGCAGCTCGAGATCGTGCTCAGTGACTTCGAACTCGAAGCGCGCCCGATTCAGCTCGTCGTGCCAGCGGCGCGCTTTCTTCCGCGACGTATTCGTCTATTCCTCGACGCGATGAAGGCGCACCTCGAAGTCGAGTCCAAGGCTTGGGCCTTGTGAGCGCTTGTTCGCTGGTGCGCTGGTAACCCCACCGCGCCCGCGCTGGCATGAGCTTTGCTTTTAAGCTGCTCATGAAGCTGGCCGGACTCGCATTGCACGCTCCCGGTCCCGTGCCTCGCAAAGATACCGAGGTACCGGACCTGGCCTTTTATCGGCCGCTGTTCTCGCCCTGGTTGGGCTACAGGGACTTCAAACACATCTATCTACCGGCTCGGCACTACACCCTCGTCAGTCCAGACCGCTGCTATCAGCTTTACAGCCTTTTGCAGCAGGCGGCGCGAGTCCCGGGTGACGTGTGGGAGTGCGGAGTTTACCGGGGCGGCACGGCGATGATGTTCGCGGCGGTGCTCGAGAAGCTGGGGCTGAGTCACAAGACCCTGCACCTCTTCGACAGCTTCGCGGGGATGCCCGAAACGGATGAACACGACTGGCACCAAGCCGGCGACTTTCACGACACGTCGCTCGAGGGAGTTTCGAGCCGCATCCCCCAGAAAAACGTGGCTTTTCACGCCGGGTTCATTCCTGACACATTTGCCGGGATGGAGGACAGCAAGATCTGCTTGGCGCACATCGACGTCGATCTCTACCGCGCGGTAAAGGACAGCACGGAGTTCGTTTACCCGCGGGTCTCGCCTGGCGGCTTCATCGTTTATGACGACTACGGGTTCATCACGTGTCCGGGCTCGCGTCGGGCGGTAGACGAATTCTATGCCGACAAGCCCGAGGTTCCTCTCGTGCTTCCTACCGGACAAGCCATCGTTTTCAAAATGGGAGAGGTGCATGGGACAGCATCAAATAGTTGACGATTCCGGGGCAGAAGATTGTCGGTCGAGCGGCAGGGTGTCGGACGTGGTGCCCGCTCAGTCGTGCGTGGCTTGTGGCGCAGCCGATCGCATCGTCCTCGGCGACAGCATCGTCACCCCCGGCAGCCTCAACGTGTGCTGCGCACGCTGCGGCTTGCTTCAAGTGACCGGCAACAAAAGCCTACAGCGGGGCGCACTCGATGAGCCCGCAACCCCGCCGATGGAGTCGGCGGCGATGCGTCGCCGAGCCGAACACTTGGCGCGCGTAGTCAACGTCAAGATGGCCGACACGGTGCTGGCCTTGGGGCTCCACGATGTCGCACTGCTTGCCGAGTTCGACGACCTGTTCGGGATCGACGGCCACGTGCTCGCCGCGCACCCCGAGCAACGTTTGCCCGAGGGGAGCAGCTTTCGGTTGCATGCGGGTTCGGTGTTGGACTTCCGTCCCGGTGTCGAGTTCGACCACATCTTCGCCACCGGCGTACTCGAACGGCAACACAACGTGCTCGACACGCTGCTCTGTTTGCGACGGCTATTGAAGCCCTGGGGACGACTCACCATCGAAGCGCGCAACGTCTTGCCCGACGGCGAAATCTCCGAGGCTGCGTTCTTCGGCGAGAACACCACCGTTTGTCTGAGTCCGAACACCCTCGGTCTGCTGTTGGCGCGCGCCGGCTTCATCGTCGATCAAGTCTCCGCGGCTGCGGTCATCACCTTGGTGGCTCGAGTCGATGGCAGCGCCAAGAGCCTGCCACGTCCGTTCCAACCCCAGATGCTGGTATCGCCCGAACAGGACGGCGAGTGGTTGGTCTCGAGGCTGGTCGCCTACGTAAATCTGCAACAGCTACGTCAAGCCGCCCAAGAGGGCACTTTACGCACCGAGCACCTGCGCGACGTCGTCGCGCTGCTCGACGTCCCCGCCTTCGAAGCTCACCGTGTCGATTGTTTGGTCGACATCGTGCAGTCTCTGGCGAGCCAGGGCGCCGGTATCGGTGCACGCCTGATAGCCTCGTCGGCGGCCATGAACCAAAAGTTCCCGCCCTCGGTGCGCGACGGCTTCGCACGCTTCGCCGACGCGTTGGCGTGACTCGCGCGCCTGTGCGCGCAGCTCGACTTTGCGCGGGTTTCGGGACGGAGGAAAGAGGGGAGCGATTGGTCAACCAGTCCCGCCTTACCATCTGAAAG
The DNA here is from genome assembly GCA_966249405.1 of uncultured bacterium. Classification (GTDB taxonomy): domain Bacteria; phylum Myxococcota_A; class Polyangia; order Polyangiales; family Polyangiaceae; genus SZUA-265. The sequence goes on from CBINDO010000172.1 coordinate 15,168, forward strand.
TCCTCGCCCCGAGCAAACCCGCGACCATAATCAGGGATATGTTCCCGCGTCACTTTGAGAGAATCGATTGGGCACCCAATAGATTCCGGCCTCCCAACCTGATGGAATGGCCTTTCACAATTCCGGCAGTTACCCAGATTGCGCAAAATGGAGGTATGGACATTCCACCCGGTGTGACTTTCCTTGTGGGGGAGAATGGGAGTGGCAAAAGTACGCTCGTAGAAGCACTTGCCGAGGTCTACCCAAGGGGGGGCCATGAGACAGCTTCCGCTTCAGTAGTTGGTCCCGAACGAAGTCATGAGGATTCCCCGCTCGCGAATCACCTGCGTCCACGCCTGCACAGGTTTGCATCGCCGGCCGGATTTTTCCTCAGGGCGGAGTCAATGCACGGTTTTTTAGAGCGAGTTGACAATCGCAAAGATGAAGCCAAGGCCTGGGGTTACGAGTCTCTCCAACAGCGCTCCCACGGAGAATCATTCCTTGCGGTATTGCGTCACCGTTTCAACGAACAGGGCGTGTACTTCTTAGACGAGCCTGAGGCGGCACTGTCGTTCCATTCTTGCCTTGGTTTACTCGTCCTGCTCGACAAGATGCGACGGGAGGGCAGCCAGATCTTGGTGGCCACGCATTCGCCGTTATTGGTGACTTTGCCAGGGGCGACGTTGCTGGAGTTAAATGATTCTGGTATTCACCGCGTTGAATGCTTTGAACGCCTCGACCTAGTACAGCAGTGGCGAGCATTTCTCACCGATCCCGAGGCGTACTATCGGCACTTGTTCGAACCGTAGCTACCTTATTGCCAAGGCAAGTCTTCGCGAGAGCACCTGCCGCCAAGTAGCGGCTTAGAGCGGGGCGTGCTCTGTTGAATTAGCCCAGATGTTTGGAGTATGAGCAAAGGGGGCCAACACTCGCGATCAAGTCGGAAACGCGCCGTTGGCCGGCAACTCCCTACCGACGTGCGATGAAATTGAAGGCGAACACCGCTGGTTCCGGGCGAGGATGGCAAGCGGAATCAGGGTTCAGCGCTCAGAAGCGCTTGCTCGGTTCCGCATTTAGGGCGCGTTCTTCGGCGGCGGTGGTGAAGCATGATCGTCGATCAAACCAAATTCGCCGCCCACCAGCTGCGTCTGTTCGGGATGCACGCCAATCTGGAAAGGCGCGGCAACACTAACCTGCCGTCTTCGGAGGCAGGTGCTCGGAGGACTTAGCTTCAGCAGAGCAAGATGTGCTCTTGGTAGCTCAGCCAGGCGTCAAGAAAATGACGTCCGTTTGAACGGGGTAAGACACTTCTCACTTCACATCCTCGTGCAGTTCTACTGCAAGGTAGGCTCGTAGCGCATCCGTGGGCGCAGCTGACAGGGCGCGCGCGGCCGCTTCGCTGGCATCCGAGGCCCGACCTAGAGCTGCGAGCGCCTTCGCTTCGACCAAGTGCGTTAGGGCAACAAGGTGTCCCCTCTGTTTAGTCGGAAGTACGAGCGCTTGGAGTGCCATAGCCGGCCGTCCGCGGTTCAGATACTGGTTGGCCATAAGGTAGCTGTAGGCTTCGATTGCGGACACGCGGCCGCTTAGGTTTGCGTGGGTCAAAGCGCCCTCCAGAGCCTCCGTAGCCTCGTCGTAACACTCAAGACTATTCAACACGCTGGAAAGCCATCCCATGAGCCGACTCAGTCGGTTGTGGTCTAGACTGTCCGAGGCACGGATCAGCGACCGAAGCATCGCGGCAGCCTCCCGATACCTTCCTGCTGTAATATGTACAGAAACGTCTTCCTCGCGTTCCACTTATAGACCTTGGTTGCACTCGCGAAGGCACTCGTAGTAGGCGTATCGTGCATTGCCGTGCCGATCATTTGAGTAGCGTTTCCCATGGACGTTTACGTAGCTCTTTAGCGGGCCCATGTAGTATTCGCAGATTTCGTTGCAATCCCGGGCCGGCGACTCGGCCTCGTCCTGGTC
>CBINDO010000173.1:0-17026 GCA_966249405.1 uncultured bacterium
CGTCGAACCCCAAACGCTGCGTCGCCCCAGATGTTTACGCCAAGGCTACACCCCGTGGTGAGCCAATCCGTTCGTGGAAGTTGTGGGAGCGCGGTGCGCCCGACGTCGCGGTGGAGATCATCAGCGAAAGTGACGCCGGTGACGCCAGTTGGGACGAGAAGTTCGCGCTGTATCGTGCGCTGGGTGTGAAAGAGTTGGTGCGGTTCGATCTGGTCTCCGGCGGCCCTCCGTTACGCGTGTGGCATCGTACGCAAGAGGACCTGGCAGAGCTCGAATTGCCCGAAGACGCGAATGTAAATACACCGCACGTCGCGTCGATGGTTTTCGATTTCCACTGGGTGATTGCGCCAGCAGGCAAGCTGCAGCAGACGCTGCGGCTCGCGTGAGCAATTAACCCCTTGACACTGATCCCTACCGACGCCGAAGCACGTGAGACGGAGCGCCAAGCGAAAGAAGCCGAACGCCAAGCGAAAGAGGCCGAACGCCAAGCGAAAGAAGCCGAACGCCAAGCGAAAGAAGCCGAACGCCAAGCGAAAGAAACCGCGGAGGCTCGGGTGCGTGAACTCGAAGCCTTGCTAGCCGCGAAATCGTAACGTGCAAAGCCGCGCGGCGTCGCGGTCTGGCCCCGCGGCTTGCGATGACCACTACCGTCATGGATCGGCACTTTGCGCCGACAAGGCGCGCTTCGGCGCGGGCGACCGAAACCGGGCACGCGGCGGCCGTGCGCCCGAGTCACGGCGATTCCGGATGCAGGGAAGGCTGTAACGCGGCGAAGCGCTGGCTCGCAAACTCGATACAGGCGCGAACCCTGGGGATCTTGCGCGCCTGACGATTCACTCCGAGCCACAACGGACGCCACGGTCCTGGCTCGCGGACAGATACCAAGCGGAGCGCAGGCGTCGCGTCTCCAATGAAGCGAGGTAGGCAGGCTAGCCCCACACCCGCGGCTGCCAGCACGACCATCGGCTGTCGCCCGTTACAGCGGGCGATGACCTGGGCACGCGCCGCAACTTGGGGTAACCACGTAACGTCGGGGATTTTGGTCAACGTCTCACTCATGGCGATGAGGTGGTGGCCCTCACACTGTCGTTCGAAATTTGGCGCCCCTCGCGTCGCAAGGTAGCTGTCCGAAGCGTACAAGCCGAAGGCGATGCTACCCAGCCGCACCTGCACGACTTCACGATGTTCGAAGGCCGAGGGCCGAATCGCGAGGTCGGCTTCACGCCGGACCAGGTTCAGGTGCCGCGTCTCCGCCAGTAGCTCGAGTTGTATCTGTGGATGACGGAGCATGAATGGCGCAAACATCGGGCCCAACACGCTTTGGACCATCCACTCCGACGCAGTGAGACATATCGCGCCACTCAGGCCAGAATCTCGACCTCGGGCGACGTGGAAAGCGGCAAGCGCTTCGCGTTCCATCTGCTCCACATGCGCCAACATGCGTTGTCCAGTGACGGATAGGACTTGTCCCTTGGGGGTGGCGTTGAACAACTTGGCACCCAGGCGTTGCTCGAACGCGGCGACGCGACGACCAACCGTCGGCTGAGCAACGCCCAGGCTGCGCGCCGCGGCAGACAGGCTGCCGTCTTTGACTACCGCAAGAAAGTAACGCAGGTCATCCCAATCCAGCATGGCGCGATCCTAACGTAGGCCATGCAGAACTGCATGGCCGATGTGCGCCAATGGTCAATCGTCCTCCGAATCGTGTTGGTCCAGACTCTTGCCCATGTTTCGACACGAGTTCTTGTATGCGTTGCTGGGTGCCGGCATGGGCTGCGTGCCAACCAAAACTCCAAACGCCTCTGGAGCGTCACCCAATCCGGCGGCTGCGCCATCTGCGGCGCGCGAAAAGATCACTGCCCTCTGCTTCGATCTGTTCACCCTGTTCGATCCGCGGTCCGTCGTTGACGTCGCGCGCGAGTTCGCGCCCGCGTTCGCCGATGAACTGTGCGCGACGTGGCGCGTCCGTCAGTTCGAATACTCGTGGTTGCGTGCAGCCGCGGGGCAATATCGAGACTTTCGCATCGTCACCGGAGAGGCCCTCGACTATGCCGCCGAGGTCCACGGAGTTTCACTCGACGCGCAGCAGCAGGAGCGGTTGATTGGAGCGTACTCCAGATTGGAGCTGTGGCCGGATACGCGGCAGCAACTCGAGCGGTTCAAGCAGCAGGGCTTGCGGCTGGCGCCGCTTGCGAACTATTCGCCGCCCATGCTGTCGGAGCTTTTGAACCATGCGTCCCTCAGCCACCTGTTCGACGCGCAACTGTCCACCGACTTGGCGCAAACCTTCAAGCCCGACCCTCGCGCCTACGCCTTGGGAGTCGAGGCCTTCGGCGCGAAACATCGAATCGCGTTCTGTGCGTTCGGAGGCTGGGATGCGGTGGGAGCCAAATGGTTCGGGTATCCCACGTTCTGGGTTAATCGGTTGGGCCAGACTCGAGAGTACCTCTCGCCCGCGTTCGACGGCACCGGCCCTAGCCTGGTCGAGTTTGCGACCTTCGTCGAGGAGTGGGCGTAGCGACGGGCCGCACACGACGCCGGCCACGACCTGCGTTCTCTCGTGGTGAACGCTCTCACGCTCCCCGTGCCGGCTCTCGCAAGACGCGCAGCCCCTTCCGCGTTCCCTCCCCCAAACGTCTGCGCCATGGTAACAGCGTGTCGCGTGGGGCGCTTGTTACAATTGTTACAGGTTAAACTCGGGTTCGAGGACGACGCCAGTTTCCGCTTCTTCCACGGCCCAACTTTGTACGCGTATGTGCACGCGTGCGCCGGAACGAACCGCGCCGGGGAGCGGTTCCCGCACGGCACGCGCTTCATTCCGTGCGAAACGGGTCGCATCGGGTTCGAGAAGCATCAGTCTTACCATTTTGGTCTGGCGCTGACTCCCGACAGCACCATGACGCCAAAGGCGTGGATACAGGCGCTGCAGCGCGGTCCGCGATTGAAGCGCGGCCGCGCTGCGCCCCTGGCGGACAACGTGCGGCTGACCGCGGTGGAAGACCTCGTGGGCCGCCAACGACTCGGCCCCCGGGCACACGCCGTGTGGCTCGAGGAAGAACACCTGAACGCCGCGGCGCGACCTTTGATGGGCCAAACCTCGCTCACCGTTCGGTTTCAAAGCCCTCTGCTCATCTTACGCACGCCCGTCGACGGGGCGATCTCTACTTCGACGAGCGGGTGTTTATACCCGAGGTGCTCTTGGCGCGCGTGCAACGCGCGGTATCCGAGTGGTTTCCCGCGTTGGCGCCCGTGGGTGACCCCCCTGCATGCCAACTGACGCTCAACGGCATGGTAGGCGCCGAGACGGTGTATCACGGCAGCAAGCCCAAGGTGTTGTACGGCGCGCTGGGCCAAGTGACGATTGCACTGACCGCACCTTTGGAAGAAGCGTGGGCCAAGGCGTTGCTACTTGCAGGGGTCGTGGGTGTCGGTAAAAACGCCGACATGGGGCAAGGCCGCTTCGAGGTGGTGGGTTACCCCCTGTGGCCCAGTTGGCCGCCGCCGCCCAGTGAGACGTGGATGGCGCGGATCAGCGCCGCACGCAACTTGAACGCCGCGCGCGAGGGCGTCGTCAAGGCCGGCAAGAGCCCGGGCATAGACGACGTCGACCGCGACGTATTTCTGGATGCGCTCACGATGCGGCGCGCCAGCCTTCAGGAAGCACTGCTCGCCGGGGACTACCGACCACCGGCGTTGCGCGGTTTGGTACTCCGCAAGCCCAACGGCGGGGTGCGCGCGCTCGGCATTCCCACCATGGAGGATCGCTTCGTGCAGCGGGCATGTATGGAAGTGATCGCGCCCGCCCTGGAGGAGCTCTTGGAGGAGTGCAGCTTCGGCTACCGCCGCGGATTGTCTCGCCAGAACGCGGCGCAACGAGCGCAGCGTGCGCGCGACGAAGGTTACGTGTACGCGCTCGACGCCGATTTACACGCGTTCTTCGACACAGTGAGTTGGGAGCTCCTCGAGCGGCGGCTACGCGCCTACTTTGGGAGCGACCCAAAAGATCCGTTGGTGGACTTGTTGATGGCCTGGGTCAAAGCCCCCGTGCACTTTGCGGACCGCGAGATCCAACGCGCGGCGGGTTTGCCGCAAGGCGCGGTCGTCTCACCGATGTTGGCGAACTTGTACCTCGATCCGTTCGACGAAATGGTCGAAGGCTTGGGAGTCAAGCTGGTTCGGTTCGCAGACGACTTCATCATCTTGTGCCGTTCACCGGAGCAAGTCGCAGAAGTGCGCGCCAAGGTCGTCGAAGAGCTCGAGCGACTACGCCTGCGCTTGTCCGACGCCAAAACCGAAGAAACCAGTTTCGAACGCGGCTTCGAGTTTTTGGGATACCTGTTCTGCAAGTCCGTGTGCTTGCAGAAGCGCAAGACCCCTAAAGACGACAACGCCCTAATGGTGGACGGCCCGGGCACGCTCGACGAACTCCGTGCCCTGTCTGGCGACGAAGCCAAGGGTTGGGTTGCCGATCTACTCAGCCACGAGCCGAACCAAGCCGCCGCTGGCGAGCTGAGCGAAGACCCAACCGATCCCACTTCCCCCGCGCGCACCTTCCGCAGCACCGTTGCCCCCAACGCACCGGAGCGGCGCAGCGTCTACGTGGTGAGTAGCGGCCTCAAACTTTCCGGCGGCCACCGTGGGCTACGCATCTACGAGGGCGACAAGCTCACCGCGGAGCACGCCTGGTCCACGATCTCCGAAATCGTGGTGCTCGGCGGTCACTACCTCACCGCCAGCACCTTTCAACAAGCGCTCAAACACCGCGTGCCGATTGCCCTCTACTCCCGCTCGGCAAAGCCCTTGGGCCTCGTGCTACCGGAGCGTGTGCGCACGCCTTCTCCAATGACGCGCGCCCACTGGAAGTGGCACCTGAACGAGGAGCAGCACACGCGGCCTGCCGTTAGCCTGATAGAAGCAAAGATCCACAATCAACGCCTGCTTACCCGCTACCAACCCGGCGACAACGACGCGCTGCGCGAGAAGCTTCAGCAGCTCAGCCAAGGTGCCTCGCGGGCAGAGAGCATTGGCAGGTTGCGCGCGTTGGAGGGACAAGCGGCGCGGGCCTATTTTGCAGCCTTTGCGCGCTGGTTGCCGTCAGACGTCGGCTTTCGGGGCCGTAGCGGTCAGGGCGCTACTGATCCCGTGAACGCGGTGCTCAACCTGCTCTACACCAACCTGTTCCGCCTGTGTTGGCTGGCCGCGATCAACACCGGGCTCGACCCTTACCTCGGCGTCCTGCACGTCGGGCGCGATCGCTACGCGGCGCTGGCCGCCGATCTTCAAGAGCCCTTCCGCTTCTTGTGCGACCGCCTGGTGCTCGAATTGTTTCACCGCAACATCCTGACCGCCAAAGACTTCCACCTTCCTCAGAAGGGGCCGGGGTTTCTCCGCTTGCAGACTCCGGCCCTCAAACGCGTGCTGACCGAGTGGGAAGCGCGCCTGGAGGCCAAGGTCAAAGTCGACGGCGCTGCGCTCACCTACCGCAGTCACATCGTAGCTCAAGCCCGCCGCTTTGCGGAGGTGGTCACCGGGCAGCGCTCGGATTTGAACGCCTTTCGACTCAAGTGGTAGCCCGCCGCTCTCACCAATTGCTCCAAATCCGCCCTTCTGAGCCATGTCTGCCCTTTCCCTCTACCTGGTCGTGATCTCCGTCGACGACTCCCCACGGCGCGCCCGCGCCCGGCGCCTGCTCGCTTCCTACGGCAACCCCGTTAATCCGGACGCCTACGAAGTCGCCACCAACGCCCGCGGGATCCGCGCCCTGCAAGTCGCGCTCGCCCCCGATTTGCGCCCCGAAGACACCGTCCGCATCTACCCCGTCTGCGGCAACTGCCGCCAAGGCGTCACCATCCACGGCCCCGGCGAGCTCGCGTCCCTGCCCGTGGCTTACGTGTATTAGCCCCCATCAATTGCGGCCCTTTTGGGGTGGGCCCAGCGCCTGACGGCTGTTTTCGGCTCACTCTCACCGCGCGGCCACGTGTTACGGCGGGCGCAGCCTTGAGCGATCTTGCTGACCGCGTGACCGAATTGGTGAGAGTACGGCGGCTCGTCGCCGCGCCCCGGCAAATCGTCACCAACTGCCGTCGAACACCCCGTATCCTCTCTCCCGTCACGCTTTCCGCCGTCACCAACGGCGCTAGGTCTTTGAAATTCGCGGCAATTTCAGAAGAAGCGGGCGCCCGCTTCGGCCCCACCGAACCGGCGTTTGGCGAAAAACAGGCTCGTCACCAATCTCCGCCCATTTCCTTTTACAGATCGGCACGTTACACTCCGGCAGTCGCGGGTGCACAACACGCTCCCGCGTATTGAGACTAGAGGGGTTGGTCGAGAGGTATCACCTGAGTTTGTCGCGGGTGCACAACACGCTCCCGCGTATTGAGACTCAATCACGGGTTGCCCCGTAGTTGTCGCATTAGGTCGCGGGTGCACAACACGCTCCCGCGTATTGAGACATGTTGACGGCCCTCCCAAGGGAGACAACCGGGTCGCGGGTGCACAACACGCTCCCGCGTATTGAGACCGACATGAGCCTCCAACGTAACAACGTCTGCCGTCGCGGGTGCACAACACGCTCCCGCGTATTGAGACTGCGTCCGGCTCGTATGTGAATCCGCCCCAGGTAGTCGCGGGTGCACAACACGCTCCCGCGTATTGAGACTCTTCGTCCCAGCCGTCGCCCTTTTGCCAGAAAGTCGCGGGTGCACAACACGCTCCCGCGTATTGAGACCCGTTTCAAAGTACAGGAAGTTAAACCCCATGAGTCGCGGGTGCACAACACGCTCCCGCGTATTGAGACCCATTGACCCCCGATTGCCTGTACTGAGACGCCAGTCGCGGGTGCACAACACGCTCCCGCGTATTGAGACGAAGAGATGCTCTTCCTTCACCCCGAACTTACGTCGCGGGTGCACAACACGCTCCCGCGTATTGAGACTGGTAGTAGATTTTTGTTCTCCTGTTCATGCTTGGTCGCGGGTGCACAACACGCTCCCGCGTATTGAGACCAATTCTGCCGTCCGGTAATATCGGACATCTTGTCGCGGGTGCACAACACGCTCCCGCGTATTGAGACAACAAGCCGTCGGGTACCGGCTCGATATATTGCAAGACGCGGGTGCCCAACACGCTCCCGCGTATTGAGACCTGTAAAATTCCAAGTCTTGCAAACCTGGAATGTCGCGAGTGCACAACACGCTCCCGCGTATTGAGACACAACCAGCAAATAAAACCAAAAACGAACCAACGTCGCGGGTGCACAACACGCTCCCGCGTATTGAGACAGCCTCACCTCTCTTACGAGCGGCGAGGGTAGGTCGCGGGTGCACAACACGCTCCCGCGTATTGAGACCCGCTGCAATCCTAATGCTCACATCGAAGATGGGAGTCGCGGGTGCACAACACGCTCCCGCGTATTGAGACCACATCGCCTTCAGGAACCACACTAGAGCCCGAAGTCGCGGGTGCACAACACGCTCCCGCGTATTGAGACTTACGGTAGCATCAAACATCCTTCGTTGAAAGAGGTGTCGCGGGTGCACAACACGCTCCCGCGTATTGAGACTTCGGCAAGAATTTGCTTCTCTTGCTCTGCTGCGTCGCGGGTGCACAACACGCTCCCGCGTATTGAGACCCCATCCTGAGGCGCCGACGTGTGTCGGCTCCGTCGCGGGTGCACAACACGCTCCCGCGTAGTGAGACCAAACCCAGGGTTCAGCGAACCAAGGGTTTTCCGTCGCGGGTGCACAACACGCTCCCGTGTAGTGAGACTACCCGGAGGACCGGGCCAACTCCCGGTCGGCAGGTCGCGGGTGCACAACACGCTCCCGCGTAGTGAGATCTTTGACGAGCCGGCCCCAGAACAGGACTAACTGTCACGGGTGCACAACGCGCTCGCGCGTATCGAGACTCTGGGCCTCGCTAGCCGAACGTCACGCGCAGCGACGCAAGCAACGCGGAACGTACCCGCGATGCCTCTTCATGGATGAGCCTCGACTCACCGCTGCCAAAGCGCGGCGAGATCGAACTCGATTGCGTCGAACGGCTCTATCCGCGCCGGCGCGTCTCCGACGAAAGACCCGACTAATAGGTAACCGTCAGCATGTAACCGAAGCACCTCGAGGGTTTGCGCCATCGGTTCAACCAACCATACGTGAGACACGCCCTGCGCTCGGTACAGCGGCACCTTGAGTGTCCGGTCGGTGCGTTGAGTGCTGGGCGACAACACCTCCGCGATCCAATCGGGCGGTTGGGTGAAGTGGGCTACATCTGGCAGCTCCGCCATCGTCGAGCGGCGCCATCCGGCGACATCGGGCACGAGCACGTCATTGCCGAGATGAAGCTCAGGCTCAATCAGGATGATCCACCCGCCGGGCCCGCCCATACCTTGGTCGAAAGGGCCGCCGATCTGTGTGATGATCCGAGTCGTCGACCTTGCGTGGCGCGCCGCTGGTCGTGGGTGCAAATGTAGTTGCCCGTCGATCAGCTCCGCTACCTGATGCGGCGGCGCATTCCGCACGTCTTCGTAGGTGGCGCGACGCATTGCCGGCTGGGACATTCCCGGACTTTAGCCCAACCCCATCTCTGGGGCCAGGGCTCAAACGGCGCGTCACCCTTCCGCAAGCGCAGGGGGGAGCGCCTCACCGGCAATCACACAGCTCGTGACACCTTCTGAACGGCTCCAAGAGCCCAAGGGGGTCGACGGTACACTGGGCTTCGGAGCTCTTTCGACCCGCACAGTCCGAACAATCGAGGTCTCTCGAGCAGGCGGAAGCCGCGGCGCAACATTTGGACTCGACACACTCGGCGCAGGATTTGGTTTCGAAGGACCACCCGCAGGCGTCGAAGTACGCAGGCTCTGACCCAGGAAACGCTGGGGGCTGAGGGTCACGTAATGTAACCGTTTCCGACTCACCGCATCCGAACGCATCCCGCACTTGCCACGGCTGCTTGCACGCTGATTCGAGTTCGCACACGCGGTAGACAACCTCACCTTCGACGCACGACGTGATGATGCCTTCCTGGCACGCGTTCTTGGCTCCGTTTTCGAGCTGCTCACAGGTTAACTCGATGCCCTCGCGATTGAAGAGTGAGCAAGCGGGTCCAGCTAGTCCAAGTAATATTCCAATGGCGCGCCACATACGACTATTCCTCCGTGCAGCGTGACTCGACGCAGCCTTGAAGACAAATCCCGAAGTCTCTAACCGTCCAGTGTGAACAGTCCAGTTTACAAGAGCCCTGGCACCGCTTGCGTTTGACAGCTGCTTCTTTGGCAGCTGCTGCGCTCTGCGTGCGCTGCTCGGCTTCGATCGACTTTTGGACGCGGGCTCGCGCTTGGTCCAAAAGCTTCGTTGCCTCTTCCGAGTGCCTGCCGTCGGGGTACACCTTTCGATAGTTGATCGCTGACTCGCAGGCGCTCACGATCTCATCTGGATCTACGATATCCGCCTTTGCGCAGTCACCGGCCTTGACCGCCGCCCAAGCTTCGTCGTCTTCGATAGCACTAATCAAGGGCTCACCGACGAGCAATACCGCTCGGACCGGGGCGGCCTGTGGGAACTCTGCGTAGTCACGAAGAAAGCCCTTCAGCGGTTCGCACGCCTCTGCGTCTGTCGGACGTCTGCAGGCTTCGAGACTCAACCCTGAAAACGCACGCGCCGCGCGCGCGTCAGCGACCGCTGCCAGCTCGATCGCCCCACGCGCTTTACCGTCCACTATGAGGTCCAAACGCGCGCCGCGTTTGAGCACCACGCGATCGGCGATAGCGCCGTCCAGATCGACGTGGAGCTGGCCAGTTGGATCAGTACTGCCCAGTTGCACGGCCTCTCCCTGAAGTATGCCGGTGACCTCGAGGCTCCCAGTCGGGTGCTCTCGACACGGGACGCCACGCTTGGATGGAACCCCTGGCAATTCCACTTCACGTTCAGGCGTCGTTTCGGAGGTGGAGGCCCGAATCGCGTCGACGATAGCGATCGCTTCGAGCAGCGTCCCCGTTCCTATGGCCACGTAGCCAGAGCCCCGCTCGAACTTAGGGCCGATGGTGTTGTAGGTTCTCGATGTCGTGTCGTCGGGATACGTATTCTTGGCATCTCGAACGAGCACGATGCCGAGTGCAATGCTCGTGAGACCAGCGCCGGCTTGAAACCAAGTGCCCCCGCGCTGTTCATTGTAGCTGTCGACAGTGGTAGTGCGGCTGACGATCGGGACAGCCGTCTGATCACACGCGCGGGTGACTACAAGCTCGAGGCGAGTCCCGTCGAGACGCGCGTCGGTGAACAGATCTCGTGTTGGCTGTTCAACCTGATTCGTGCGAATCAATCGATCTTGATGAACCGGAGGACGTTGCCCAATTTGTGCACACGCCGCACTAACAACAGACGTAACCGCCAAGACTCGTATCGAGTTCGCTGCTCCCACGCTCGTTAGCTATATGGTCCTAGCCATCCCGGTCAATCGCTCTTCGGGTGCCCTCGCCACTCGAGCCCCTCCAAAGAACGGTTTTGAACGAATGTGCTGAGCGGGCTTCCGGACAGAAAAATGCGCCATTTGGATGTCAGCGCGGCACGTCGGCGAGTAACACGTTGGCAGACGCTAATCCTCTCTTGCAGCAACCTGCGCAATCAAGTACCAGGTCTGTCACGCCCGTTCACCAGCCAGGAGGGTTTGCTTGAGTCATGTGCTGATAGTCGCCATCGGACCCGTGCAAGAGTTCATCGCCGCTGGACGCAAGTGCCGTGACATTTGGTACGGTTCTTGGTTGTTGAGTGAACTCTCGTTGGCCGCGGCCAAATCCATCGAAGAAGCCGAGGGGCCTAACGCCCTCGTGTTTCCCGCGGGGCTAGCCAGCGTGACGCCAGGAGCTGAAAGCAATGTCGCCAACAAGATCTTGGCTTGGGTAACCTCTCCGCGGGAGACTGCCGCCAAAGCGGAGACCGCCGTTCACAAACGCCTGCGAGAGATCTGCGACGAGACGTTCAAGCGTGTTGGTAAGGGAGACCCCCAGCGGGAAAAGTTCTTCAAGGAGACCACGGCGCGTCAACAGGTTGCACAATTGATCGAGTGCACGTGGGCGTTCGCTCCGGCTGCCAAGAACTACACGCACGCTCGCGCCACGGCTGAACGCTTGATTGCCGCGCGCAAGAACACCAAACTCTGGGGCCAGCCGGAGTGGGCGGCTCCGGTGCCCAAGTCGTCGTTGGATGGGATTCGAGAGTCCGTGTTGGATGAGTCGTTGTTCGACGAACCCAAGGTGGGCAAAACAGACGCACAACAACACCCCGCTGCACTGCGACGTCGTTATGGCGTCCACGGCGCGGAGAGGTTGTGTGGTGTGGGGTTACTCAAGCGGTTCGGCAGAACGGATTGGTCGGCTGACGCAGAGGATGCCGACGATGCATCTCCGGAGGAAATCTTCAGCACCACCCACGTCGCGGCCTTGCCGTATCTCGACGCCCTCGCAAACACGGAAGGCGGGGCCGCTGCTTTCAAGGCGTTGGTCGATGAATTGCGACAGCTCGACCGTCGCATCATCCAGCGAATGCGCGTAGTCCCTGGACGAAAACACGCCGCAAGCGAAGACGTGGATGGCGCTATCTTGTTTCCCGCGCGCCTCGAAGAATGCATCGAAGAGTTCGCGGGCAAGCTCACAAAAGGAAGCGAGGCCTGGAAGCTGGCACAGAAAGCCGCTCGTCCTCTCACCACGTTCCTCGCCAAGTGGGGCGAACCCTTGCCGTATTACGCCGTGCTGCTGGCCGATGGCGATCACATGGGCAAAGCCATCGACAGTCTAGCGGAGCTCGCAGATCAAAAGCGGCTTTCCAAGGAGTTGCACTCCTTCGCGAGCACGGCTCGGACCATCGTCGGTGAACATGGCGGCGCGCTCGTGTATTCCGGCGGAGACGACGTGCTTGCCTTCGTGCCTGTGCATACGGTGCTGGAGTGCGCAACCCAACTCGCAGACAAGTTTGCAGCGCTCTTGGCCCCCTTTGCCACGCCGGGCCAACCAGCGCCCACCTTATCCACGGGCATTGTCCTCGCTCACGCCCTAACTCCCCTCGATCAGACGCTAGCGGCCACCCGCAGCGCCGAAAAGACGGCAAAGGGCGTACCCAACAAGAACGCATTGTGCGTGACCGTGGAAAAACGCGGCGGAGAACCGATCCAGATCAAGGGGCCCAGGGGCGCTACTACCGCCCTGCTCAACACGCTGGTTGCGCTCCATGAACGCGGCGCCATCGCCACCAAAGCCCAATACGAGTTGATGGATCTCCAGCGGATCGTGCACCAAGCCGGAGACAGCGCTGACACACGGCGGCTCGTGAAGTCTCAGGCCGCCCGCGTCATTGCTCGACGGCGTGATCGCGCCGGGAATCCGGTTTCGGAAGAGACGCTCGCAGTGATTGACAAGTGCCTCGACGAGGCGCTGTCCCCCGCGGAGCTCGGGCACGCGCTGTACGTGGCGCAGCTCATCGCCCGCTCGAAAAACCAAATTGGAGGGCGAGAGCCATGAGCACTACGTCTTGGTTCCGTATCAACGTTCGCGACGGGCTCGTGTTGCGCGATGGGCGCCCCAACGCCGGACGAAGCGAGAGTCAGACCTTGGACTTTCCCAATCCCGGCACCATCGCGGGCGCGGCGCGCACAGCGCTTGGCAGACCGGATGGCAAAGCCTTCGATCCCAACGCGGTGTCAGCCGTGCTCAAAGCGGGCGTGCGCGGCCCCCTGCTGAGTTCGGGCAACTCCCCTGAGCCTCGCCTCTACGTGCGGCGGCCGGCGGACGCGTTGTTTCTGACTGACGAGGGCGGCACCGCCCGCGTGCGCGCCCTTCACCCGTTGGACAATGAAGACACGACCGACCTTGGCCAGTCGCTCGACGCCTTGCAACCGGGGCTAAAGCTCGTTGGTTTGAACGAAGACGAGATCGTTGCAGGCAAAGTCTCTCCCCATCTACCGATGTTCTGGGGATGGGCTGGAATGCAACGCTGGTTGTCTCACCCGATCGCAGAACGCAGCAGCCGACCCGAGCCATACGGGGATGACAGCATTCAGTCGCTGCCGCGTGACCAGCGTGTCAACGTGGCGATCGACGGTGACACCTACACCACTTCCGACGGCATGTTGTTCGAGACCACCGCGCTCAAGTTTCAACGCCAGACGAGCGGAGTTTTCCCGGAAGATCTCGGCTTGCTCGTCGAAGTCGCCACGGCAGAAGTGAGTAAACCATGGAACACTTTGAGCTCTGGCGTGAGGCCTCTCGGCGGTGAACGCCGGCTCGTGACGTGGGAGCCCATCGCGGCCAATCCGCTACCTCCCATTCCCGAGGCAGTAACGACCGCCGCTTCATCAGGCGCAGACACTGTGATGGTGAGGCTAATTCTTCTCACGCCAGCGTGGTTCGAACGAGGAGCGCTGCCGTCCTACATCTTAGAACGCCGGCACAACGTAACACCGCAACTCGTGGGCGCGCTGGTGGGTCGCCCCGAAACGATTTCCGGCTGGGATTTCGCGAAGGGTAAACCCAAGCCATCCCGACGTTTGGTCAGTGCCGGAAGTGTCTATTGGCTCACACTGCAGGGCAGCCCTGCCGACCGAAAACACTGGGTGGAGAACACGTGGATGACGAACATCAGTGACGGCGAACAAGAACGCAAAGACGGGTTCGGGTTCGTGGTAGTTGGGGTTGGACCATGAGGACTTCGCAATGGAAGGACGAGAAGTTCGTCGAACGCGAGTCCAACACGACGACGTGGATGTTCGAGCTCGAGGTGTTGACGCCCATCTTTGGCGGCGGCGTCGCGATTGACGGCACCCAAAAGCCGATCGATCCGCGCACCCCGATTCGAGTCTCGGCGATCCGTGGTCAGCTCCGCTTTTGGTGGCGCGCGACTAACCCCGCGGGTTGCACCACGGTCGACGAGTTGCGAATCGCTGAGAAGCGTCTGTTCGGCGCAGCCAGACTATCGGACGAAGACGACGTTGGTGCGCTGAGTCTGAGCGTTCACGCTCAACCCACCACCAAGAACCTGGTACTTTTTCAGGAGAAAGAGGTTTCCAGAACCCTGCTTGGTGGCGATCGGGAAGCTCAGGGCATTGCGTACGGCGCGTTCGCTTTGCGGGACAAGAAACCGTTCACTCGTCACGGTACAATTACAGAGGTTACGAGACGACTAGAGCTTCACGTTACCGTGCCGAAAGCCGAAGAACTCCAAGACCAGTTGGCATGTGCTTTGTGGGCGTGGGCCAACTTTGGAGGCGTTGGTGGCCGGACCCGTCGTGGCTTCGGCTCCGTCAATCTGGTTGCGCGCGAAGGCGTGCCGTCGCATGTGACGTTTGACTTAAAGAAGGGATGGGAACGGTACAGCGGGAGATTCGCCCCTCGCCCGTGGCCCACCATACCGCTGAGCTTCGAATTCGCGGTTGTTCAGCGTAGGGCTTCTGGGTCTTCCGCACTACTGGCACTGGAAGAGCTTCTGCGAACGCTTCAACGCTTGAGACAGGGCGCAGAAGTCGGACGTAGAGAGCGCAACCCGCATACAAAAAGGCCAGGGCGTTCATATTGGCCGGAACCGGACTCTGTCCGAAAGCTTCGACGGCAGTCGGCTCCGCAACATCGTGATCCCGTCACCCGCACCGGAGAGTACCCCCGCGCCGCATTCGGAACACCGCTGATCATTCAGTTTGGCGACGAGGGCGAGAAGGCGGGCGAACCCAATAGCAGCACGGTCAACCCAAAAGGCAAGAAGCGTTTGGCTTCCCCTCTCGTACTGCGAGTCGCGCGCGACGCTGCTGGAGGGCTCGTCCTCAGGGCGCTCCGCCTAAGCCACCCCGAACCACAAGACGGCTTCACGCTCAGCTGGGACCAAGGGGGCCGCCCGCGCGAAGAGGCTGTCGAGGTCAAGCTCGAAGACGTCAACTTCGGCGTAGGAACCTCAAAGTCACCCCTCATCAAGAATGGTCGGGAGTTTACCGACCCCATCGCTCGCTTTTTCGAGGAACTCAAACAATGACCGTCGCGAAACTAGTGTTGGTCCACGCGCTTTCCCCCATCCACTGCGGTACCGGGCAAGCCATCAATGGTATCGAACTGCCGATTGCGCGCGAGAAGGCAACGCGCATTCCGTTGATTCCAGGCTCGTCGCTCAAAGGAGTATTACGTGCCGCCGGCTCCAGCGCGGACAAACTCCACCTCACGGCTTTTGGTCCCGAAACGGCCAATGCCGCGGACTTTGCAGGAGCGCTGCAGTTCTCCGATGTGAGACTCACCCTGTTACCCGTACGCTCCTTGCGTGGGACATTCGCCTGGGCCACGAGCCCGTACTTGTTGACGCGTCTGGCCCGCGATGCGCGCGAAGCGAACGTTGCACTTCCGGCCTTGCCGCGATCTCCTGCTGGGGACGACGCAGCGCTCGTGGCTGAAGGCAGCAGCGTGCTCGTCGAACAGAACTCGCTCGTTCTCGAGGAGTTCGACTTCCGCGCCACGCCGGACGCGGCTCTGACCAAGCTGGGGAGTTGGCTCGCAGAGCAGGTTTTGGGCAAAGAAGACGCTGCGCGCAACGCGTTTGCCCAACGCATCGTGCTGTTGCCCGACAGCGTGATGAGTCAACTGATGGAAAGCGGGATGGAGATCACCACTCGCATCCGAATCAAGGCCGAGACCAAGACGGTTGCCGACGGCGCGTTGTGGACGGAAGAGGCGCTCCCCGTCGAGTCGGTATTGAGCGGGTTGCTCGCAGCCACTCCGGTCAAAGCGTCCGACGCTAACCCTGGCGCGTTGTTCAAACACGTCGCAACGTTAGGTGCCAACGCGATACAGGTAGGCGGCAATGCCTCGGTGGGCCGAGGCCTGTGCCGCGTGCAGCTCTTGGGAGGCCCCAATGTCCCGTGAGCGCACCCGACCCCTGCAGACCTTCAAGCAAGTCGAAACTGTCCGCGACAAGCATGCCAAAGCCGACCAAGAGCGCTACGCTTCCCTCGCCTACTCGCTGCCCGTTTTGCTGCGCACCGCTGGACTTTCCCAGAGCGTGGCGTTTCTCGTGAGCAGAGATGGCAATGCAGGCAAGCTGTTGACCTCTCACCTTGCCGAGCGTTTGGGCCTGCCTGCTGAAGCGCTCAAGGCCTTCGAGGAGATCGCCAAAGCGCCAACCATCAAGTATCTCGCGATGACAGGCGAAGCCCTGGCCTGCGCGGATTGGTATGTCCGACACGTGCAAGCAGTGCTCAAGATTGACGCCGCGACGGCCCGAGGAAACGAGGAGTAACCATGGACGGTCGCCGCCAACGCCTGGTGAAAGAGCAAGCTACGAAATCGACCAACGTGGGGTTGTGGCTGGATCGCTTCTTGGGCCCCCAGAAGCCACACCCCAAGAGGGACAAGGAGGCTGAGCTCGTCGACTTCGAGCAGCGACGTGAACAGATCTCCAAGATCACCGCCGCGGATGACTACGGCCACGCCTTTGCGCGTCGTGAGCAGGCGCTGCGCCAAACGAACGGCGGCTTCGAGGGTGGGACGACAAAGGTGTACCTTGCCAAGGCAAGATCCCGCATCGCCATTGGCCTGGGTCAAGCCTCGGTCTGGGAGAATGGGATATCCTTGTCACGCACTTGGGGGACGCCCATCATCCCCGGCTCGGCCCTCAAGGGGCTCGTCAGCGCCTACGCCGCGCGCCACGGTAGCGACGACTGGAAAAAGCCAGACGCAGCTGACGCTCAGAAGGGCCGCTTGCAAGCCTTGTTGTTCGGTTCGCTTGACCAAGCGGGCGAGGTGACGTTTCACGACGCATGGTGGGACCCGAAAGACGGCGGTTGCCCGATTGACCGCGACGTGCTTACCGGCGTGGCGGTCAGGCAGGGCATCATCCGCGCCACCCGGCAAACCCCAAAGGGGAAAACTGTCCCCGTCACGCTCAGCATTTCCACATCGGAGATCGCGGTGCATCCTATATCCGGAGACATATATATTTTGTCGGCCACAGACCATCTGCTCATGACCTTCGATGCCCGGGGTGCCTGCAAGTTGATGCAGCCTCTCGAC
>CBINDO010000174.1:0-16810 GCA_966249405.1 uncultured bacterium
TCACCGACATCGAACAGCACCGCATTTGCACCACTGGGCGGCTCCACGTAAGCTTGCAGCACCAAGCCGGCTCCCGAACAAGACCCCAGGGCTGCGCCGTCGGTGGGCATCACCTCGCGTTCTTGCCCTTGGCCGTCGAAGTAACTGCCGCTGGGCAGCACCTCACAACTCCCGAACCAGGGCCCGCTAGCTGACCAAGGCTGCTCGAATATAGTCGCGTTCTCCGGATGACGACCTAATGGTTACGATCCTGGCCAACGAACCGTTGTCGACGACTGGGCCGAGCTGCAGCTGGAGGGCGCCTTTAGGCCAAGGTGTGGTCGGCGTCATCGAAACGTTCGTCACGAAATCTTGTCCCACCCGTTGCTCTTGACGCGTGAACTCGATGGCTTCTCCCTCGACCTCCAAGGAAAAGTCCGCTCGCACCGGCTCGGTGAACGCAAGCGTGAGGGGCGCAAAACCCACGAGCGTACCCAGATCGCGGTCGACGCTGGGTCCGCTCGTATCGGGTACGAGCCGGATTGTGCCGGTGGCCTCGCACGATTCCGTGATGTCGCCCAGCAGCTGCTCCACCGTGGTGCGAGCCAACACGCCGCTCGCTTCACCGTCCGCCGTCTGCAGGTCTTCGAACCGAAATTCCGGCAGCGCCAGTCCACCACGCATCGCGAGGTTCGTGCCGCTGAGCACACGTTGCTCTACGTCGAAACTGAGCTCGGCCATGGCGGAGTCTGCGGGCAACATCCACCCGCGCCCGACGCTGGTGCTGCCTCGCGGTTCGAGGAACACCTGCAGTTGAGCGCTCTGGGGAAACGCGTCCGCTCGTTCTTCGCAGTCGTAGTCGAAGGTGATCTCGCCGTCGAACCCCTGGCCCCCCTCCGGCAGCTCGAAGAGGTTGGGGGAGGGCGCACCCACTTCCGCGTCGCCTTCCGTGAGACTCAAGTCAATGGCCGGCATCGAGCCAGCGTCGGACGCACTCTGAGGCTGGGGGGGCGCCACCTCGTTCATGTTGTTCGCAGCACCGCCCACGCCCGCCTCGGGAGCGGGTTGCGCCTCAGAGGTTGTCCCAAGGTCGCTCGAGCTGTCGACCCGCAGACACGCGGAGACGAAGCCGCCCACCGGGCACGACGTTCGCTCGCTACCTTCGGCGACACACTCCGAACCTCGGACCTCGGAGCAGTCGTCCTCGTCCGTGCAATGTCGTGAACACACGCCGCACAAACACTGACTGTTGACGCAGTGTTTGTCGGAGGTACACGCGGACAACCAATTGGTTTCACCCCCGACTTTCTGCGTTTTCGCGCCGCATCCAGGAGCTGTGAACGAGGCCCCGGCAACGAGGCAACGTAGGACGATGAGGCCCAAGGCGGCTGAGCTGAGGTTTGACTTCACGGTGCATTCTCCGATGGCTGGTTGCTTGATTCTGCGTCATTGTCGAGGCGCGTTTGACCGACGTAGGTGAGGTAATATTCGTAATCCTGTTCGGACGGTGCGTCGTGGCTCGCGTTGTAGCGCTCCACGCGTTGTCTCAGGGCGACGAGTTCGCCGCGAATGCGAGCCAACGCGCTGAGCACTTGGACTCGCTCGGGGTGATCTTTCCAAACGGTGAAGCGATACGTGCTCCCGCCCACGGTCTCGTCCACACGCCCCTCGGCACGCAACCGCAGCTTGGTGCAAATCGCCGTCACCATTGCCTGATAGTGGTCGAAGACCGAGGCCTCCCAGCCTTCCGTCGTGCCTACTGGGATGAAGCAATGATCGCAGGAGTATGCCTCCGTCGTTGGGTCGCACTGCACTCGGCCGTCGCCCATCAGTGAAGTCACGGCTTCCGCCAGGTGGGCTTCGCTCGAAGGCAACATCTGTCTGAGCTCTTCGAGTCGCAACGGACCAAAGCGATAGACGTAGACCCAAACCAAGTGCGCCAGGTGATCGGAGTCTTGACGCCAAGCCTGCGGCAGCTCAGCGTCGCTCAGCGCGCGGTACAGGATCGAATCTCCGCTGCCAGAGGCGTACAAGACGCCGCTCTCTACCATGTCACTCAAGACACCACGCAAGGTGGCCTCGTCGTCGTTGCGAAATCGATGCAAGACGTCCGTGCGCAACATCGGCCCGTGTTTCTGGACGTGGTCGAGGATCGCCCACCACAACGAACGCCCCCGAAAGGTGGCGCTCTCGGAAAGGCGCTGCAGCTTCTTGTGGTAGGTCCTCAACGCCAAGCCGAACATGTCGGCAATGACTGCGTGCGTCATCCCCTGCGCCTTCAACTCGCGCACGAGGTCGGTGAACACCTGGTTGGCCGTGTGCGCCAATGGTGTGCGCGCGCCGGTCGCCGTTGCGAGCTGGGCCAAGAGAACAGTCGTCTGCCTTACGATGGAATCCACCAGTACCTCCGTGTTCATCGGCAAGCCTTCCTCGCTCTGTCATCGCGCCGCGTTTGCATGGCCTGGGGTTTGTCACGCGCGCTGCGCCTACGCTAGTGCCCATATTTACATACGCCGCGACTCGGCGGGCGCTCGGGTGTTTCGGCGCCGAGTCAGGGGAAGTCGAGTGCCGCGCACTGAAATGCGGTGTCCGCTGGGAAGCGCAGCCCGAAATGCGCGTCGAGTGCCGCGACGAGCTCGCGTGGCGTGCGTAGCTCGCGGGACTCGGCAGCAGCGCCTTTGTTTCGTATCTTCAGTTCGCGGTTCAAGAGCGAGATGCGACCGTTCTCCGTCGCGCGGGCACATACCAAACGATTGCGGAAGTGGGACTGCGGGTGCGCGCTCGTGAACCAGTTGGCGACCTCGCGATCGATTGGCGGCATCTCTTCGAGCGTGAACTCGCAGACGTCGGTCCACACCTCCCCGAGTTTGGCCTGGTGGAAGTAGCGGCCGTCTTCGTAGACGATGCGACGTGGTTCGTGCGGCGTCGACTGTTCGCGTTCGAGTTCTAGCCGCAGCGCTCCCGTCAACGACAAGCCACCAACGCCGACGTCCGCCAAGTAGCTCTGACCGTCGAGTTCGACGCGCGTGAAGAGGTGCGTGCGCGGCGGGGTGAAGTCGCGCGGGCGGTCGAGCCGCACACGGGCGCTGATGGGTCGCGCCTCGAATCCGAGAGCGAGCAGGACGGACAGGAACAACGTGTTTTGTTCGAAGCAGTAGCCGCCGCGCTGCTCGTGGAGCAACTTGTGCTCGATCGCTTCTGGCGACAGCT
Organism: uncultured bacterium; assembly: GCA_966249405.1. Taxonomy (GTDB): domain Bacteria; phylum Myxococcota_A; class Polyangia; order Polyangiales; family Polyangiaceae; genus SZUA-265. The sequence continues at coordinate 3,190 of CBINDO010000174.1, forward strand.
CGATGGGACGGCCCAGGAGTACGTCCAAGTTCTCGAACGGGATCGCGCGTACATGGGCGAAGCTCAGCGCATTCAACGTCTCGAGCGTGGGCGCCCGGGGGCCGTCGTACTGCAGGCGTCGAAAATACGCGTCGAGATCCGTCATGGCTGCGACGATCTACGGTCCACGTTGCGAGCGTGCAAGGGGGGCGCAACGCTTGTGCGCTCGATGAGGTGTCGTGGCTGCGACGCCATCTACGTCGCGGTTGCGTTCATCGCCCCAAAACCCAGGACAGGCCAGCGACGAGGTGAGGATCACCGATGACCGGATCGGTGAGGTCCTTGTCCACCTTCGCGAAGTTACTGAAGAACACCCTGCCGGGCCCCTCGTTGCGCACCCAGGACACCGCTACGTCTTGGCCGTTGCCTTCGTCCCACGTGCAGTGAACCAGGACTTGGGTGTCCTCGGCGAGGAAGTTCGTGCCGTCCAGATTGCCGTCATAAGTGAACGTTGCTGGGAGTGCAGCGGTCGTCGGGTGGTCGGCGACTGTTCGACACTGGCTGGTGCCCTCGAAGTTGCTGCTACTCGCGCGTCCACCCAACAGCTGGTTGTAGAGCGCGGGCGGATTCGCCGATTGAAACGTGACGTCGGCGCAATGAATCCCGAACAGACCGCCTGCCTCCTGCAAAAATCGCTGCAGCACTTGCCCTTCCGCTGCACCATCTTTGTTTGCGCCAAAGGGGCTGAAACAGGTGTTGATCATGCCAACTGCGGCATAACGGGTGAGGTTCTGATCAGAAAACACGCTGGGATCCTCGGAGACGTCGACCTCGTACCCCCAGCTCTCGAGCTTGTTCGTGAGGATCTGTAGTTGTTGGGGCACGGTGGGGATATCCAGAGTGGAGAAGTGATACAGCAGTACCCGGGCGGGTCGGGCGGCGATGCCGCTCGTCTCCGATTCTAAGCCTGACGACGCCGCGTCGAGGGTACCGGCTGCTGCCGACAGGTCCGACGAAGCCGAGGCGGACGGCGCCGACGATGCCTCCGGTGGGACGCTCGGCGGTGGGACTGCGGTAGAGGTCGTCGACCCGCTCGGACCCGGTGTCGACTGAGTGGGTGAGACAGTCGAGGTGACGGGTGCTGGCCCGGACGGCCCCGAAGCTCCAGTGCCCCCGGAAGGGCCGGTGTTTGCGCCCGTGTTGCCGGGCGCTGCGGTTGGCCCGGCGGTGCCCGTTGGCTCGCTGATGCTGGCTTGGGTGCCGGAGGTACCAACGGTCGGATTCGGCGTCCCTGCTGGACTACCGGATTCACCCTCCGTGCATCCAAGCGCCAAACAGGTCACGAGAGTCGTCGTCAGGCTCGTCATTCGTAGTCGCATTTTTCGCTCCGGCAATGGCTGTGTGCGTGGCGTGAACGCCGCAAGGTTGGGCAACGGTGTACACCGGGCTCGTCGCGCGATCCCCGCCTTTTCGAGCGTGTGGTCGAGCTGGCCGAGACTGGAAACGTTTTCGAGCCGCGGCCTCCGCTCGGGCACGCCCACGAGCCTCGCGCCGCAGGCGAGTTGTTAGTTGTTTCAGGTGAACGATGGGGTGTGTTCGAGCGGAAAGGACGGGTTGGCAAAGTCCCTTCCCAAATCCGTTACAATAAGGTCGCCAATCGTACGCGAGAACGCCGACGTCGAAGAGTTGCGGCGGCAACATCGCGACGTGAGCCGCGGCGCGTCGTGGAGCCTGTTCGCGTCGATGTTCAACGGTGGAAAGATGGCGTCGTGCGGGGCCCCGGCGACCGGCGGGTCCTACGTTTGACGTTTTCCGGCGGTCGCGACCAAGGCCCGGTAGGGGGCAAGTGGGTGGGCTGCGGTGACGGGCCCTAGCGAACCGCTGCAGGCACCTCGCGCCGTGGGCAGCGTTCTCAAAAAAAAACGACGAGGCAGGCAACTGGGGATCGGCGCGGGGCGAAAGATGGTCATGACGCGCTGCCTTGCTCCGGTCACGCCTAAGGGCCCGGCGCCGGCGCAGCGTTCACCCAGTCAACCGCACCGATGACCCTTCACCGACGAGGAACGCACATGTCTACCACCCACGCTGAACACTTTCTCACGCGCATAGATAGGCTCAATACGTGCCAGGCCGAGATGGCGCTGGCATTGTATCGGGACGAAGAGCTGATCGCCTACGTGCTCAACTTGGCCGACTTGCCGAAGGGTACGTCGCGGGTCGCGCTCTCGTTGAGTGAGGGCGACAAAGGTCCGTTCGTGATCGTGACGCGCGGCGGCAGGTTCGTGACGTGTCTCGGCGAGGGTATGAAGCTCCACGACGATCAGGTGTTGATCGGTCACCACAAGCTCGAACAGTTGAGTCGGCAAGTGGAGCGTTTGCGCACGATGTTTGCCGAAGCGCGAGCCGGTAAACGCCAACGGTGTGACCAGCTTCTCGTGCGGATCGCGCTTGCGGGTAACAACATCACGCAAGCCGAGTTCGACGACATGCTCGTACTCAATCCGTTCGTCGGTCACCTGCAGCTCACAGCGCTGCTGCGCGCCCTCGGAGTGGTCGAAGAAATCGAGCGAGAAGTGCAACGGGCCAAACGTTTCGGGAAACATCTCGACCCATTGCTTCGCGAGTACCGGAGATTCGTGTGGGAGACGGTTCACTTGACGATGCTGATGGGAGAGGACCACCGCTTCGCTCAACGGGTGTTCGATTTGGTCGACCGGCGGGAACCGGACGGCGCGTTGCTCATCCGCTCCCTGTTCATCATGCCCCCGTATTCTTCCGGACTGATGCCGTTTGCGCTGCGGGGAGCATGGTTTGCCGCACAAATGCCGAAAGCGTACTTGAAGCTGCTCAAGTCGGGATTCACCAAGGGTGAGAACGTGGCCGAGGCGAAGGTATACGGCCTCGGACTAGCGGCGATTGGCCATCGCCACCAAAAATACCGGTCGGAGGTCGTCAAGTTTTTCCAAAGCGCCCGGAGCCAGTGGGGTGAGACGGCTCTAGGCGCTACCGCCGCCGCACTCTCGAAGCCCTTCGAAAGGCCGGCAGACTTCGGCGCAGCTAGGTTGGAGGCGGAGTGTGATGCTGTGCTGAGGAATAACGCCAAACTACACGTGCCAAGTCACACCAGCAAAACTCATCTCGAGGGGTTGCCGCTCGTGACCAAACTCGCCTTGTCCCTGAACCTCCCGATCTCCTTCTGGAGAGCACCGGACGACGTCGCGCGCATGTACGACTGGCTACCTACGGTCGCGCGATTGCAGGCACGGGACTTCTACCTGCCCGAGCGGGAGCGCCATCGGCTCGTGAAACAGGAGTACGACTACCGCACCGGGCTCGCGTTCATCTCTGGGCGCTTCGATATCCCGACGCCGGAACCCGTGCGCGTCGCGATGACGCCGGGTCGCAACGAGCCGTGTGCGTGTGCGAGTGGCAAAAAGTTCAAACGTTGTTGTGGCGCGGTGAGTGTAGACTTGTTGTGCGCCGAGCCGCGGCGTGAGCTCGTGATGCGTTGGTAGCTGCTCGCCCTCCGGGGCCGGACGTCACACGTTGGTCGGAGTTTCGCGCGCGTCTCGAATCCGAGATCCGCGACCAGTGCGACAGGTGAGCGATCGAGAAGACGCCGGCCAGGGCCGGGAAAAACGACTGCCTCATCTCTTTGGGGCGGGCGTTTTTCCCAAAGCGACGGGTTTTCGAGATCTGCGCCGAGGAGCGTTTGCGGCTTCGCGGCATGCGCCATTGTAGAAGCTACCATGGACGCCACATCTCGCTTTCCAGTAACTTGGAGGGATGGCATCCAAAGACGGCGCGCGGCGCAAGCATCTGTCCGAGTATTCGTTGTCTGCGAGCGTGCAGGCGTTGATTTCGTCGGCGCTCGCGTTGCCACCGCAGTCGAACGCGCCGCTCGATACGGGCAGGCTGCTCATCGCGTTGGTACAGAGGGGACGTACCTCGAGCGACGAGCACTACGCTCCCACCGTGCTCGGACAACTGCTCGGACAATCGGGCGCGAGCCGGTTCGATGAAGCGACGACGCAGTTCCTTTCGACTCCCGGCGTGGCAGAAGACGCCGTCGAGGGTTCGGACCACGTATCCGTGCACGTTTCAGACGCGTTCGACGCCGCATCGCGTCTGCCGCAGCACGACGGCATCTTGGCGGCGAGACACTTGGTAGTGGCGCTGCTGGATCAGGTCGCCGAACGCGGGCCCGGGACCAGCGCGGGGCGGTTGCTGCACAACGCACAACTCGACGCCCGAGAGCTGCTGATCGCGTTTACGGCTACGTTGCCTCAGTTTGCGCCGGAGCCTGAGCGAGTCGAGTGGGGCAAACTCTCGCGTCGGTTGCGGGGGTTGATTCGTACTGGCAATCCGTTGCGCCCGGCGTTCGACACGGATACCCCCCACGAGCCGCCGGGTCATGATTGCCTAGATCTATCGGCCACCGTGTCGGCGATGGCGAACCTCATCGCATCACCGCACTTGGACGGCAACCTGTCGCTCGGAGTGTTCGGCAACTGGGGCTCGGGCAAGAGCTTCTTCATGCGCCGTCTGCGCGACGCCATCTCGCAGCTCAGCGCGCTGGCCAAACGCGAGGCCGAGCAGGGATCGTCGGAACCACCGGACTACTGGCAAAACGTCGTGCAGATCGAGTTCAATGCTTGGCACTACGTGGACGCCAACCTGTGGGCGTCTCTGGTGTCGCATTTGCTCGAGGAGCTCAGCCGTCTCAGTCCCCGAGCTGCCACGCCGGACCCAGGAGCCAAAGCGGGCGCGCCCGTGAAACCGGCGCTGGAGTTGGCCCTTGGCCAATTGCGGCTGGCCACGGACGCACGCAACGAGGCCGCGCGCGTCCAAAAAAAGGCCGAATCGGCGCGCAACGAAGCGCAGCGTGAGCTCGAGCACGCGGGCGAACAAGCAGCGGATGCCGCCAAGGCCCTCGCCGTGGCCGCAGCCGCCCCGATTTGGTCCAAAGTGCGCGAGAAAGTTGCGCAAACGTTGGACGAAGGCGCCATCGCGGAGAGCCTCTCCACGTTGGGCCTCACGTTGGAGGAAGACCCCAAGGGTAAACCCCAGCCTGACAGTTTGCGTCCCTTGTACGAGCAAATCCGTGACCTCACCTCGGTGGTGGGACGCACCCACGCGGTGTTCGAGCGCACGTTGCGGGCGGAGGGGGGAGGGCGCGCGCTCTCGGAGTCGGTGGCCATCGTCGTCGTGCCACTATTCTTGGTCGTTGGGCTCTCGTACCTCGTCAACAACCACCAGGGGCTCGTGTCGACCGTCGGCGCAACCGTCGTTGGTCTGGTGGGCGCCGCCGCTCGCAGCGCCAAGTGGGTCCGTGACCAAGCGATCGTCGTCACCAAGGCGCTCGAACCGCTGAATGCCGCGCGGCGCCGGATCGCAGCTGCCCTCGACGAGGCAGAAGCCGAGAAGGCGAAGGAGATCTCCGAGCTCGAGAAGAAGCTCGCGCTGCGCAACGTCGAGCTCGAGGCCGCGCAGAAGGCCGTGGCCGCGCGCGAGATGCAGGTGCAGGAAGCGGCACGCGCCGTTAGCTCGACGATCAGCGGTACGGCGATCGCGCGCTTCATCGAGCAGCGCTTGGCGAGCAGCGATTACCAGAAGCACCTCGGCCTGATCGCCGTGATTCGGCGCGATTTCGAGCAGCTCAGTCAGCTGATCTTGGGGCACAACGCGCAGCGCCTACGGCTGAGCGCCGACGTGACGCGCATCGAGGCCGAGCTGCGGCTTGCGCTGCCGGACCTCTCGGCCGAGGACCTTCAGAAGATGTTCCAGAACCTGGGCGTCAACCGCATCGTCATCTACATCGACGATCTGGACCGCTGCCCTTCGGCACGCGTCGTGGAGGTGTTGCAGGCCATTCACCTGCTGCTCGCGTTTCCCGTGTTCGTCGTGGTCGTTGGTGTCGACGCGCGTTGGATGTCCCACGCGTTGGCGAAGGAGTATCCGAGCATGTTGGGAAGGCGGGCTCCGGGCAACGTGGCAGAGACGTCCGAGTGGCTGGGCCGAGTTTCGCCCTCGGATTACCTCGAGAAGATCTTCCAGATCCCGTTTTGGGTGCCGCCGCTCGACGCCGACGCGACCAAGCTGTTGCTCAGACGTCTCACCGGCGTGAGCGGCGGCGAGGGGGTGCGTCGGTCGCAGGCGGTGGCTTCCGCGCAACCAGGTAGCGAGGGGGCGCACGTAGTGAGCGGCACGGACGCCGCAGGTTCGAGCTCTGTCGCCGGCACCGAGCGCGCCCCGACGTCGAGTTCGTCCTTATCGACGTCACAACCGGCGACCAAACTCGCGCGCCCCGAGGCGCTCACCTGCAGCGCGACTGAACTGAAGGCGATGCAGGAGCTGGCGCTCGTGATCGGTCGTTCGCCGCGTGCCACCAAGCGGTTCGTCAACTGCTACCGCCTGCTGAAAGCCGCACTCACCGAGGCAGAGCTCGAGCGGCTCGTCGACGATGAGCTCGGTGGCCTGACCGCGCCGATGTTCATGTTGGCCGTCGTCACCGGCGCGCCGAACCTCTCCGGCGCCTTTTTGAGTGACGAACCGACCACGGTCAAGACCCCGTTCGAACACTTACGCGCGCTCGCAGCCGCGCCGACGCACGATGCCGACAGCCACGACACCAGCGTGAGAGTTCGAGAGTTCTGCGCATCCAACGTGCCATTACGCTGGCAGCAGGTTACGTTCGAGGAACGCCGTCTCTGGGCGACTCGCGTCGCGCAATTCGCCTTCGACGACCTCACGACGGGGCCGCTCCAGCCGCAAGCGGCCGACGCCGGGAGTTCCCCCGCCTCCAACGTGCCTTCCGCGCCGCCGGGCAGCGCGATTCAACCAGTGAAGACCAGCGCTGTCGGTTAGCACCTCACCGGGCTGCGGCGACGGGCCCAAGCGAACCGCTGCAGGCACCTCGCGCCGCAGGCAGCGTTCTTGTCGCACCGAGGGAACACATTTGCGCGTCGCGCACACGGCGAGCGACGCCATGTGCGTTTGCTGGCGCTGGGCACGCGCCCGCGAGCGGCCACTCAGAACCAACGACCTCGCGCTCGAGCTTCCGAACTTCACGCTGCTGTGCCACACTTGGCCGCGTGATCCCCTTCAATCGTGCAGAGCGACGCGACGGTTTGTTCGGCGGGCGCGGCTACGTGCTCGTCGAGTCCCTCGTAGGTGAGTTGTGCGCGCCGTTTACGGTGGCGCTCAACTGTGAGTTGAGTCCGCACGGGAGCGTCGGCGAGCACGTGCAGAACGCGGAGGACGAGCTGTGCATCGTGCTCAGCGGCGAGGGGACGTTGCGCGTGCAGGGGGTGCCGCGTCCGGTGCGCGCCGGCAGCGTCGTGGGGTTGGTGTTGGGGCAACGCCTAGCGATCGAGAACACCTCGGACGCACCGCTCCGCTACCTGATCGTGAAGGCTTTGCGCCGCGTCGCGGACACGCCGTGACCACTCGCGTCCCCCGCGTGTAAAGGCGCCCAAGCCTTTGCGTGGCCGGTACGAAGCGTCAATCTCAGCGGTGTGTGGCAGGTGAGCGATCGAAACCCGCGGGCTGAGGCGTGGGAAAACGACCGTCTCACCCTGCTGGGCGAGCGTTCTCTCGCTCTAGGTATCGAGCTTCGCTCGCAATATGGAGCTTCGCTCTTGGCGAGCCGCCCTACGTCTCCAGGTGCCAGGCGGCGTTCGCTCGTTGCAGTCACTGCAGCCCACCGTCGTCAGTAAGGCACCTCCGTGCCGTCGGCCTCCCAGGTGTTGTTCATCCAGGAGGCGCAGGTGTTCGTGACCGCGCCGAAGGCGAAGTCCGGACCCCAGACGTTGTCTCTCGCGTGCACCGTATCGTGACAATACACGACCCAGCCCCCGCCGTTGAAGCGATTGCCGATGAGGTCGACGCGCCCCTGGACCGGGTCGCTACCGAACGGAAAGATGCACGCAGTGAGACTTCCAGTCGTCAGTTCGAAGTTGTTCTCGCGAATGACGATGTCGCCTTCACCCATCATCTGAACGCCGTCGCCGTGGGCCTCGGGACCAGCGCCGATGTCCGTCACGTAGTTGCACTCGATGAGGTTGCGGCCGTCCGCTTTGAACGCGTCCCCTTCGATGGCGTGAATGTAGAGTCGACGCGCCGTGTAGTTTGCGCCGCGAATGGCGTCGTCGATTTCGGCCATGCCGTCAATCTCGCCGTCTTCGATGACGACGTTCTGCCCGTCACTCACCGAAATACCCCAATAGCCGTCCGTTCGGATGCGGAAGTTGCGGATCGTGACGTTGGTGGCGCCACCCACGATCTCGATGTCGCCCGCCACATCGACGTTTTCGATGATCGTATCGTTGGTGTCGACGACGATGCGCTGCGAGGGGCGGAGCAAGCTCGCGTCCCGCACGCCGACGTCGCTGGCGGTGCGCGGATAACACGGCGCGCCGCCGGCATCCTTCGGAGGGTCCGAGATCGGCGGCGCTGCGGCGGCGTCACCCAAAGGTGTGGAAGCATCGGAAAGTGTCGTCGATTCTGGGTCATCGAGCGGCTGCGTGCTACCGGCCTGCGTTTGCCCGTCGCTCGATCCCGCGGCGCATGCGGTGGTCGACAACGCCAAGAAGACCAACGAACGACTTCTCATTCGTCGAACGATACCACTTTCGTCGCTGGCGACCCATGGTTCTCTCGAGGTGGGCCGCCCCGTGCCGGCGGACGGCCCACGATGGTCTTCACTCTCCCAGCGGCACGCTGGTTAGCACCGTCGCCAGGTCGTCCAGTGCCGCGGCGCGGAGCCAGTCGTCACTCAAGGCGATCGCATAGTTCTCGAGGAAGATGCTGCGCTTGACCAGCGACGAGGCGTCCGTCCACCACACACCGCAATCGAGAGGTGCGCCTGCATCGAGTGCTCCGGGGGTCGCAAAGGGCAATCGACCACGTTCGGTGATGCCGTTCTCCAGCGAGATGTCAAAGACGACCAAGCCGGCGAACTCGAAGACGTCCCCCTGGAAACCGTCGTCACCGCCCGTACACACCGTGGCCGGCAAAGCCAGCACGTTGCGCGACGGGAAGTAGTTGAAGGCGAGGTGATCGAGCAGCGCTTCGGATCCCGAACCGCGCGTCCCGATGATTGCCTTGTGCTGCAACTTCGGGTCGCTGAGGTCGGAGACGTCGAAGATTTGCACCTGGATGCCGTCGAAGTACGCGAAATTGCCGTGGTCGTCCGCGTCGAACCCAACGGCGAGCAGGTGACTCTCGTCGAGCAGGTGCATGTAGGTCGAAAACCCTGGGATCTTCAACTCGCCCAACACCTCGGGTTCGGCGGGATCCGAGAGGCCGATCACGAACAGCGGGTCGGTCTTCTTGAAGGTGACGATGAACCCGCGTTCACCGTCGAAGCGCACCGAACGGATGTCCTCGTTCGGTGCCAAGCCGCGCAGTTCCCCTAGAACCGTGAATTGGTCGTTCTTTTCGCCGAGCGTGACGACGTTGCTCGAAACGTCGAGGCTCGGCACCCAGCCGTTCGAGGTCGCGACGCGGAGCACACCCTCCCGTTCATCCATGCTGAATTGGTTGAGCACGTGACCAGGTATGGCGCGACTGCCGTGGTAGGCGACGCCGACGCCGTCGAGTTGGAACTTGTGAATCGTGGTCTTGTCCTCTTCCACGTCTTGGTACGCCCAGGGGGACGAGAAAGTGTCGTCTCCCCCGTCCACCCCGTCGACGGCGAGATACAGTGACTCGGGGGACGCGTAAACGAACCCGGGTTTGCTCGCGATCAACGTGCGCGAAGGCGCTCCGAGTGTCGTGACGTCGAACCCGACTACCGACACGAAGCTCGTGCCGCGTGACGCGCTCGTCGCCAGCGCGACGTCACAGTTCGCGTGGGTAGTCTCGGGGCCGCCCGGTTCCCGTTCGGTAACCCAAGGCAGGAAGTATTCAGCCGGCAACCCGTTGATCGAGTCGGCGAGCGCTTCGGCTTGTGTCGCGTACTTTCGTTCGAGTTCGTCTGGCGTCTCTCCGTCAACCCCGAAGCTCGCGCCGGACGGCAGCGTGGCTCCCCGATCGTGCACGACGCTGAAGACGGCATCACCGATTCTGCGCGAGCCGAGGTACGAACCCGAGAAACCGTATTCTTTGAGCAACGCGGGAGCCGTCTCATCACTCACGTCGTAGACGCGCACCAGCGTTGTGCCCGACTCGCTGGACGAACGGCAATCATAGCCATAGGTGCACGTGGCCGCTGGACCTGCTCCCCCCTTGCGCAGATAGATGACCAAACGGTCGTCTGCGAGAAACATACGCCGCGGTTCCGCTGGCAGTGGGATGCGCGCCACTTCGTTCAATTCTTCGACTGGCCACGCGTCGAACACCACGAGCGACGTGTCGTTGAGGACGTAGATCGTGTTGCCGTCGTTCTTGACGTAATCGGCCTCGTCAACGCCCGCGACCTGGGTGTTGGTCGTCGAGTACTCGGACGCCTCGTCCGGATCGCTCGGGGGTTCGACGACGCCCGCATCCCAGATTACGTCGCCCGGGCAGGTATCGACGACCTGTCCATAATAAACGTGAACCTCGCGCGTGGCAGGGAGGCAATGGCTTCCGAGTTTGTTCAGGTAGGTCCGCTCGAGCTTGGCGGCTTCGTTCCTCAACAGTAGCTGCCGTTGCCGGTCCACCAGTGCGTCGCAACCTGTCGCTTCGAGCTCGGTGTTCGTCGCCGTGGGGAGTGGTTCCGAGGTGTCTTTGCCGCCCGCTTCCAGTGTGGCGAGCTGTGCCTCACTGCAGGAGAACGGCGCTGGGCCCTGCAGTTCAATCGTCGTGCAGTGGTCTTCGGTGCGTACATCCACGACCACTTCGTCATCCACGCGGTCACCCACCGCGATCCCGCCGTCACCCGCCACCATCCCCCAATCAGGATCGGTGAAGGACCGGTGACCCGCATCGAGATCGGTGTCTTGCCCGTTCGTGTCATCGGAAGTGGTACCCGGCGAGGTGGAGGAGCTCGCAGCACTCGAATCCCCGTTCGCGGGAGGGGCAGCGTCGAGTCCGCCGTCGTCCGAGCTGCTGTTGTGTGGCGGCTCTCTGCCCTCGACCTCCGTTCGCGCACCCACGCAGCCGACGAGCCCACACAAAGGTAAACACACTGCCAACAAGTTTCGTTTCACCACCACCTCCTCCTCGAGCGTCGACCCATGCTGTCGCGCCGCTCTGAGACGAGCACGTTGTGCACGAGGCGTGCCAGACCCCGGAGCGTTCACCCGCCATGAGCAGCGCTGTATTCAGACCCCGGATATTACGTATGGAGTCGCGCATCGCTCCTCGCGCCTCCGCCGGCTGGTCCGAGCTTCCGGCGCGCCAAGTTGTGCCATCCGGATCGAATTGCCGTCGTGGGTCGAAGCCGACCCGTGTGTGTACGACGGAGTGCAAACCACTGCGCTGCGTCGTCGTTGCACGCGTGGTGGTCATCCGACGCGGCAAGGCCGTATGGCGGTGGTCACGTGTCGTGGCAAACGCTGCGGTGCGTGCGAATGAACGTCAATGACCGCAAAGGCGAACGATTCAGAAAGGGGGCCGGCCTGCGTCGCGATCACTGCCGCCGGCTTTCGCTGGGGTGCGTCGCGCGTCACACGCGCGCTGAATGCGAAGCCGCGGCGGCACTCTACGTGCGGCTCAGCAACTGCGCGGCGCACGGCACCACGACATTGCGGGACTGGTGGGCTGCCGCGACGGTAGGGCAACGAACGCTGGCAGCAGCCCACTTCGACGCAGGCCAGCACCTCCAGGAGAAGGGCTGGGCGCGCACAGTGCCGGTGTTCGGGCCACCACGGGCTCAGCGCTGCCGGCGTTTCAGCCTTCGGGGAAGTCGACGTGCAGCCGATTGCCGTCGGGGTCGACGAGATGCACCTGGCGGATGCCCCAACCGGCGAGTTCGCCAACGCGGTACGTCACGCCGAGGGCGTCGAGTTTGGTGATGAAGCCGACGAAGTCCGTGGCTTCGAAAGCGAAGTGCTGCAGCCGTAATTCATCGCTGGGCGTGGGGGCGCGCTCCACGCCGACCAAATGTATCACCGGCTGGTCATTGCAATACAGCCAGGCACCCGGAAACGAAAACGGCGGACGTTTGCCCGGCGAGAAGCCGAGCACGCGACGGTAGAAGTCGAGCATCTCGTCGAGGTTCGCCGTACGCAAATTGACGTGGGACAGCCGCTCTAGGGCCATGCGCGGCAGTGTGCGCAGAGGGCCCGCTTGGACGCAAGCCGCAAACTCGCCGCGTTTGCCCCCACTGTTCGGCTCAGGCGATCCCATGCTGGCCCACCGCGACCTCGACCCGCTGACAAGTCTCGGACGCGGTGTGCCGATCCGAACTCAGAACTGCTGGATGAAGTTCCAGGCTTCCATCGGAATCCAACTCTTGGCTTGTCCGGGATCTTTCGCAGAGGGGTAGTGACCGCGCAAACTCGCGTTGTGAGGATTGTTTTGACCTGCGCCGAAGCCGCAGAAGCGGACCGGGTAACCATCGGCGCAACCTTCGAAGGACGTGCAGACGTGTTCGTTTTGTCCGGGCAGAGGGGGCGTCTGGGCGGTGCAGTCGTTGGTGCCGACGAACAAGTTGAGCACCGAATTCAGTCCGTCGTTGACGTAGTCGAACGTGCCGTCGTCCACGCCGTGTACGCCCAGGAACGCAATCGGTTTGGTGCACTCGGAGGGCATGTTGCCGGCGATTGGACCCGTGCCGTACACGACTGCGCCGCGGAACTTCTCTTGGCGGGCGCAGGCGAGCTTGTACGAGATCGCACCGCCGAAGCTGAAGCCCGTGGTGAACACGCGTGACTCGTCGACGCAGAGGTCGCCCGACACTGCAGCCAACATGTCGTCCGTGAAGTTGACGTCGCGGTTGTTGGGGTTTGACCAACCCGCACCACCCAAGTCCGAGAGGCCTTGAGGCACGACGAAGATGGAGCTGTCGCCAGCGAACTCCTCGAGGCCGTAGAAGGGATCGTCGGTGTTGTGGTCGGCGTCTGGTGGGTTTACGACCGCATCGATCGACCCGTAGAACCAGTGGAACATGAAGATCAAGCGGTACGGGTGCTGGTTGTCGTAGTTGGCGGGCGTCTTCAGGTAGTAGGTTCGGTTCGATCCGCCGCTGTTGATCGTCCGGTTGCCATCCTGCAGCGTGCGGTTCTTGCCACAACCCGCGCTGGGCACCGGAGCGCCGCTCGCGCCGCTGCTTTCACCGTCGCTGGTGACCGCTCCAGTGCTCACGGGTGAGCTGGTTTGGTCGCCGGGCTCCGACGACATGGCTTCGCTCGAATGAGCGCCGTGGTCGCTCGACGCGGGACCGGTTTCCGAGTCGGGCTCCGACGACGTGTTACCGGTAGGTGTGACCGGAGGCGTTACGCTCGAGGTCGACGTAGAGCTGCTCGAGGTCGAGGTAGAGCTGCTCGAGGTCGTGCTGGTCGACGAATTGGTCGACGTGGACGTTGGGAGCGACGTCGTCTGCGACGTCTCCGAAGAGGTCGACGTAGTTGCCGTGCTCGTCGTGTCCCCGCCGGGCGGCGACGCTTTCTCAGCGGAACATGCCGCCCCCAGCAAGCCCCCGAGGGCTAGGGTGAAAGGTAACAGGTGAGCACGATGGGAAGAAGGAGTGGGCGTGGCAATTTTCACGGTTCGG
>CBINDO010000175.1:0-16751 GCA_966249405.1 uncultured bacterium
GACGAGATACGAGCCGAGGCTAGAGAACAGCGCCTCGAACAATTCGCCGAACAACAGGCCCACGTTGCCGCCGAAGGGCATGTGCCCGAATGCCGTGGAGTCGGGCGCCGCGACGTGTACGAGCGCGCTCGCGATCATCGCCACGACGAGGTCGCCCGCGATGCGCAGCCCCGAGAGCTCGGGCGCTCGACGTTGCAGCAACGGACGACCGAGCAGGGCCAGTTCGAGCGGGAACAACCACGCCACCACGCCAAACCCTCGCACGAGCACCTCGGCGATGGTCGCGCCGACGGGTCCAACCCAATTGCCGCCTTGCAGCTCGGGGTCCGTTGGGCTGCACTCGAGGCTCCCGAGCGCCAACGTCAAGTAGGCGGCAACAGTGAACAAAAGTAGAGCAAGGGCCTCGGGACCGCGCCGAAAACCGTTGGCCTTTGCCGGAGCAGAGGCTTGCTTCTCCCGCGGGAGAAAGAGCTGGGCACTCATTTGACTACTGAGGAATACACCGAACCACAATGTGAGGCCAGTTCCGTGAGACTTATGCAAGTGGCTCATCGAGGTCGCCGCGGGCATCGAGGTCGGCCGCTGGTGCGACCGCTTTCCCCACTTATCGAAGCCGCTCGAGCCGACCGCCGCGGACACCCCGCGGCTGCCGAGACAATCGCCGCCGACAGCTTGAGTGACGCGACGGCAGGGACGTATAGTCGAAGGACTATTCCTCACGTGGGGTGTGGGGTGGTCATCCGCAAGCGAGGATAGGAAAAGCGAAATGAGCAGAGGTCGTAAAACGCAACGCGGTTCCAAGTTGGTCGCTCCGTGGGTGCTCGTGGTGCTTGGCTTGAGCGCCAACACTGGCTGCCGCACGTCCGAGGAGAACATCGAGCGTTGGGCCAACACGCAACAGGGTCCGACCAAGCTCGTGGCCGTGTTCACTCACGACAAGTATGACCTCGGGCTGCGCACCTACGCGGCGATGACACTCGTTGGGATGCGTCCCCGCGGCGGTCAGCGCGTCGGCCTCGACGCCTTGTTGGAGGCGCTCGCGAAGTTGCCGCCCGCGGAACGGACCAAGTTGGTCGCCGAGTTGGTGCCCGCGTTCGTTCAGCGGCTGGGTCAGCCAGCTACTGGCGAAACCGACGAAACCGTGCCGTTCAAGGACGCAGCGTATTCGCTGATCGCCGACGAAGGGGCACCGCTGATCGAAGACCCGGCGCAACAAGCGAAGCTGAAAGAGGCGCTCGCGGGCTGGGCGATGGCCGATTTCTCGCGGCGCATGGACGCGCCCCAGCAGAAGGTCGGCATGCAGCAGTTGCTGCGTACGCTCGGGCCGACGAGTGTGAAGGGCCTGCCGTCCCTCATCAAGCCGGGCGAGCCGAAGATCGACCGAATGGCGGCGCTGGTCGCGGAAATCGGCGACGCGGAAGCCAAAGCGGTGACCTCCAAGGCGTTGGTGGAGGTGGGCAAGCAGGTGGCGTCCGATGCTTGGTTGGCCGAAAAGACGCCCCAACTCAAGAAGGCCAACGAGGAGTCCGGGATCACCGTCGACGACAAGCGTTTCGCGTTGCAGCTCGCGGCTTACCAGGAGGAAGAGCTGATACGCGTGTTCTCTTCGATGAAGCGCGTGGGCGGAGTAGCTGCCGCAGACTACCTGCTCGCGTTCGCCGCAGACGGCGCTCGCCCGGAAAAGCAACGAGCCGCGGCGATCGCGGCGTTGGAGGGCAACATCAACAAGTCCAATCCGGACCACGTCGCCAAGATCCTCGAGATTGCCGGCGCGGACGCAACGCCCGACATGGTGCGCGATCTGGCGCTCCGTCGCGTGGGCGAATTGCCCCGAGAGTTGGTAATCCAGCGGCTCTATGGGCTGTTCAAGCACAGCAACTGGAAAGTGCGTTGGCTCTCCGCCGAGCTGATCCTGAAGATGAGCGAAGCCAAACACATCTCGGAGTTCCTCGCAGAAGTCGGCAAGGTCACGTCGATGTCGATCTCGGAGCCACTGCGCTACGGCAAGCTGCTCGGGGAGCTGCAGGGTGCGTCCGAAAACGACTTCAAAGCGTATCTTGCGCCCACAAACTCAGCGGCTGTGCGCGTCTCGGCCCTGGGCTACTACTACAGCCTGGGTTTCGCAGGTCAGGTCCCCACGGTGGAGCCTTTCGCGGCTGACTTGCAGAAAGTTCCAGCCTGCACAAAAGACGCCAAGGACTGTGAATGGAAGTGCGCGGACAAGGAGATTGTCACCGTCGGTGACTACGTGACGCACTGTATCAAACCGGCGATGCAGGCCCGGCAGCAGGCGCCCACCAAGGAAACCGAAGCAACCCCTTGAAAATCCGTCGCACGGCGGACGTTTGACCAAGTAGTATTACGGTCTGCAGATGTCGGACACCAGTAAGACCATCCGTTCGTTTCAATGTCGTGACAGCCTCTGGGAGCGATTCGAGCAAATGGCTCGCGAACTGGAGTGTTCGGTAGATTACCTGGTCAACGACGCGATGAAGCAATACGCGCGTCAACGTGGGTATGGCGGCGCCAGCGTCTCCTTGCCGGCGAGCCGCTCGATCCAGCCGCCGATCACATCGGTTGCCGCGCCCGTGCCGCCGCCTCCGCCGCAATACAACGCGACGCCGCCCTTCAACGCTCCGGCGCCGCCGCAATACACGCCGCCTGCCCAGTTCAATCCGCCGCCGCCGCCTCCCGCGCCGGTCTACAATCCGCCGGCCCCACCACCTCCGCCCCCGGGCTTCGTTACCCAGGCGCCACCAACGGTTGCGCGCGGTGGGTATCCAGCACCGCCCGCGCCTCCCGTGATCAACTTCAGCGCGGCCCCGCCCGTGCCGCCACCTCCGTTTGGAGCGCCGCCACCTCCGGTAGGGTACAGCGCACCGCCGCCCCCTGCGCCACCCGTGCCGGGTCGCGCGCCTGCACCGCCTCGCAGCAGCCCGATCCCCCCCAAGCGCGGCATGTACGTGTACTACGGCGGTGAACGGTTCGTGGTGAACAAGGACCGCTTCATCATCGGTCGCGGCAAGCAATCCAGCGATCTCACCATCAAAGACCCGAACGTCTCACGGCAACACGCGCTCGTCGAGTTCAGCGAGGGCCGCTACTACATGGTGGACATGGGCAGTACCAACGGCGTCGAGTTCGGCGGCCGTCGCGTACAGCGTCAGCCCATCAATGACGGTGACGTTTTCCGCGTTTGCGATCACGAGCTGCGGTTCGCTTACAACTGACGTCCGGACCGAGCCCCATGCGCGTCGCGGTCGTCGGGGCGGGCCCACTCGGGCACTTTTATGCGACGCACCTCGCGCGGCTGGGCGTCGACGTTTGCGTCGTCCGGCGGCGTGGTGAGCCACGCGTCGAGTCTTGGCACGTCGTGGCGCGCCGTACCGGGAGGAGCTTCGACGTCGAGTTGAAGGTGCTGGTCGACCTCCCCGTCGCGCTCGACGTCATCGTGCTGGCCGTGCGCGCCGAGCAATTGACCACTCAACTCCTGGAACGCACGTTTGCTGCGAAGGCGCGGTCCGTCGTATGTCTCACGCCCGCGTTGGGGACGCAGCTCGACGAATGGCACACGGCGCACGCCGAGCTCGTCATGGGGATGCCAGCGGTCGCAGCCCAGATTTCGGAGCAGCGGCTGGAGTTTTGGAGCGCTCCTCGGTTTTGGGGGACACCGCCGACCTTGATTGAACAGCGCGGAGCCAACCCGGCGCTGCTCGAGTTTGTCGGAACGTTACGTCGCGCCGGCATACCCGCGAGCCTGGCGGCAAACGCGCGGTCACGGACGATCGCCAACACGGTCGCTTTGTTTCCCGTCCACGTGGCCATTTATCTGGAACCCACCTTCCGAACCTGGCCCTCCAACCCGCGGTTGCTCTCCGAGCTCGCCGCGGCGATGGTGCGCGCGCATCGTCTCGCGGTGCGCGTGGGTCACGTCGACGTCTCGCTGCGGCTGCTCGTCGCTTGGTTGTCCAACGCGCGCCGCATCGAGCTCTCCGCGCGCTGCCTCGTTCGCTGGATGCCCCATTTCGCCGGCTTTCTCGAGCACCACTTCGGTCCCAAGTTGCGGGATCAGCACGCAGTGTTGCAGCGAGAAATCGAAGCCACGGCACAGCGGCTCGGGCTGGCGGCGCCGCTGCCGCAATCTTGGCGCGCCGCGCTCGAAGCCAGTGGACCAGCCCACGACGAGCAGTGACCTTCGAGCCCGTGACTCGTCGGCGACGGGACGGGCATCGTCAGTGCGCGTGTTTCGTGAGCAGTTCTCGCAAGCGCGCCAGGCCGACGGGTTTCAACAACACCCCGTTCGCGAGGGACACGTCGATACCGTCCGGCAGGAAGCCCGTCATCAGGTAAACGGGTACGGTCGTATTGAAGAGGCGAATCCGTCGCAACACCTCGGAGCCATTGAGTTCCGGCATGGCCAGGTCCAAGATCACGAGGCGCACGTCCGGGTTGGACTCGAGCAACTCGATGCCTTCGTGAGCTCGCGCCGCGCACAACACCTCGGCATTGGCTCGGCCCAGCGCGCGTGCCAGCGTGTTGCGCACGAGCTCCTCGTCGTCGATGAGGAGCACTTTCGTGGGCGCCACGACGGACTCGCGTCGTGGTGAGACGGGACCGGACAATGCCGCCGATTCATGCCGCGGCAACGAGATGGTGAAGCGAGTGCCGCGGCCCAGCGTCGACTCGCACGTGAGCGTCCCTCGCAGGTCGCCGATGATCCCGTACACGGTCGCGAGACCGAGGCCCGTACCGCGGCCCGGTGCTTTCGTGGTGAAGAACGGCTCCCCGAGTCGTCGTTGGACCTCGGCTGACATGCCCGCGCCGTTGTCGGTGACTTCGATGATCACGTGGTTGGCGTCAGCGCTCACTACCAGGCTCAATTGCGGGGCGGGGCGCGTGCTCAAGGCGTCGCGCGCGTTGATGCAAAGGTTGATCAGCGCCTGCTGCAGTTCGTTGCGACGGCCGAGCACCGAGCAAGGCGCGGCGGGCACGCTGCAGCGCACGTCAATGCCCGTGTCGAAGGTCCGGCGGCACAGCTGCGAGACCTCCTCCGCCAATTGCCCTACGTCGATGACCACGGCAGCGTCGGAGGGATCGCGCCTGACGAGCTGCATCAGCTGGCGCACGAGTTCGGTGGCAGCGCGAGTCGCCGTGAGCGCATCTTCCAGCTCGGCGAGCAACAGCGGCGGCGCTTGGGATTTGGCGAACTCCAGGCTGGGCCCGATCACCGCCAGCATGTTGTTGAAGTTGTGAGCGACGCCCGCGGCCAGCGTTCCGATCGCCTCACGGCGCTGGGCCTCGCGGACCGTCTCTTCGAGGCGGCGCTGCTCGGTCACGTCCAGCACGACCGAGCGAAACAACGTACCCCCTCTGTCTCGAAGCGGTGGGCTCGAGCGCAGCCGCAAGTGACGCACCTCACCGTTGTGGGTGACCGTTCGGAACTCCGCTTGCAGGCCGGCCGAATCCGGCGGAGAACGTAACGAGGCGAGGAGCGCCGCGCGGTCCTCGGTGTTTACACGCGACCACAATACGTCACTGTCGTAGGCGACCTCTTCGGGCGTGACGCCGAAGAACTCCTTCACACGCGCCGATACGTAGCGAATCTCGAGTCGCCCGTTCGAGCCGACCCAATGTTCGATCACGACTCCCGGGAGCGCGGCTGCGATGTCTCTCAGATGATCTCGGGCAACTTGCGCCGCCGCGAGTGCGCTGCGCTCGGCGGTGACGTCGGTGAACGTCGCGACCACCGAGTACCTAATGGTGTCGCCGTCCGTCGAGCAATCGATCGGATCGGTGCTCACCGACAGCCATCGTTCCTCGACGGGTTGTCCCGATCGGACCCCCATTAGTATGTGGCGTTGAGGCACGCCGGTGATCCGCGTGATCTCGGAGGGGATGTTCTCACTCCGCAGCGGTGCGCCCTGAGAGTTGGTGAGATGCCACGCCGGGTCGACGGGACCGCGACCCTGGAGTTGCTCGAGCGTCAACCCCAAGATGTCTTGAGCGGCTGGATTGGCGAACAAGATCTTACCGTCCGGACCGTGCACGGCCACCCCCTCGGACATGGAGCGCAGCACCGCTTGGTAACGTGCCTCAGACGTGTCCAGGTCGCGTACGGCGCGGGCCAACGCGGCATCTCGATCGCGTATCGCTCTACCCAGCGTATCACTGGCTTCCTCGAGCTCCATGCGAGCGATGAGCTCTCTGGTCACGTCGGAGAAGGTGACTGTAATCAGGTGAACGTCGCCCGAGGGGCCCAGCAGCGGGACGGCATCGACGGTGAGCCATGTGACCCCGCCGTCGGGCCGCCGAACTCCGAGGATCATGCCGCGTTTCGGCTTCTTGGTGTGGAGCGCCACCGACGCCGGTACTTCTTCTGGCAACACGCGTGTGCCGTTGGGATGGGTCACCACCCAACGCGGGTCGTCGACCTCGCGCTGCAACGCTTCGGAGACGGCCACACCGAGCAACTCTGCCGCTGCGCCATTCGCGTAGACAATCCGCAAGTTGGCGTCGTGGACGACGACACCCACCGCTAGGCTCTCGAGGACGCGCTCGCCGTTGACCTCCCCCCACTGACGACCAGAGTCCACTGTCATCCAAGTCAGTATCGGCGATCGCGCTTTCGAAGGCCAACCATTCCGAGGTCACCTCGTCGCTCACCGCCCAGCCTGCTGGCACGGGTGGCCACGAGTTTTTCCTGGCTTTTGCCTGCTTGCGCGACGACAGTTGGCGGCCGTGAGTACACGCCGGAGACCCGTTCGCATAGCCGTTCACCTGGCGCTATTTCCGTTGTTGTCGAATACCA
Organism: uncultured bacterium; assembly: GCA_966249405.1. Lineage (GTDB taxonomy): Bacteria > Myxococcota_A > Polyangia > Polyangiales > Polyangiaceae > SZUA-265. The sequence goes on from CBINDO010000175.1 coordinate 6,809, forward strand.
GCGCGGCAGCCCGAGATATCGAGGCGTGGGTCCCGCCTTGGCACGAGGCACCGATGGTGCCGTTACCCGCGAGCACGCGCAGCCTCGAGGTCCACGAGTTCGATACCCCGGTTTGGGATCGGCCCGGCGGCGCGCGACGGGGAAGCCTGAAGGCTGCCACGCGACTGCCGATTTTCGGTTCGCAGAGGGCTTCTGGAAGCTGCTCGTCGCGTTGGTTCTTGGTGGGACCGCTGGCCTGGGTTTGCGGTGAACAGGTACACCCGAGTTCGAGCGCTCCCAGCCACGCGGATGCTTCTGGGGCGGGTGATGGGCTGCCCTACCGGTATTATTTTGCCGGTTCGGAAGGAGCCTTCGCGTACTCGTCTTGGAGTCTGGTGGGTGAAGGCATCCCGGACTCGCAACTCGAACCGGGCTTTGCCGTGGCCGCCGTGCGCGACAAGACGGTTCAGGGTGAGCGTATAGTGTACACCACCAACGGCCTGTGGATCCCTGTAGCCGACTTGATCCCGATCCGCGGTTCGACGTTCCAGGGGGTCGAACTCGTCGGTGGCGATCCGAGCGACGTGGGTTGGATCGTCGGGAGGACGACGTTTACCAGCGACGCTCCGTTTGGGAAGCGCTCGAGGCAGCTGCCGCCGTTGAGTCTGGTGCGCATCGAAGCGCGCTCCAAGGTGCGTAATGTCCTCTGGTACCAGACTGCCGAGGGCGACTGGGTTCGCGCGAGCGAACTTCGTGTCCCGAGCCCTGCTTCGCCTCCGGTTACCGTTGCCGCCACCGAGCGTTGGCTCGACGTCGACACGACCACACAGATCTTGACGGCCTACGTCGGCGAGCGCCCCGTGTTTGCGACGCTCGTTTCCACGGGCAAAGGTAAACAGGGCAGCGAGTCTGCCACCCCGATTGGCGAACACCGGATCTGGGTGAAGCTCGCTAGCTCAGACATGACGAACGTCGAAGATCAAGCTGCGAGTCAGTACTACGCGATCGAAGCCGTTCCGTGGGTCCAGTTCTTCCGGGGTGGGTACGGCTTACACGCAGCCTTCTGGCACGAGGCGTTCGGGACGCCCCGCAGTCATGGTTGTGTTAATCTGAGCCCCAAAGACGCCGAATTTCTGTTCGGTTGGACCGAACCACGTGTTCCCGCGGGTTGGCATGCCGCGCTGCCGACGGCCGTCGAGGTTGGTACGTTGGTACGAGTCCGGTGACGTGGGTCGGGCGCGCTCACAAGTGACGCGTCTCGGCTGGCGCCACCCACCAATTGTTGGCCAACCCGTCGCAGTACTGGACGGGGGCGGCGAGCAATTCCGCCGGCTCTAGGCCATCCAGGGCAGCGACGCTTACCGCGACGTAGGTCTCGGGGTTCCAGTCGGTCTTGTCCACCCACGCGTAGGTCTGGGCCCCGCAGTGCCGGCAGAAACCACTCGGTCGTGAGCCTTTGACGCTGCGAGCATCGACGAGCTCCGCTTCGCCGGAGATGGCGCGAAAGGAACCGGGCTCGCAGCGGACGCTCCACCAGCGCTTCTTCCAGCAGTTGGTGCAGTTGCACTTGGACGTCCCTTGGGACAGATCGATGGTCGCTTCGAACTGGACTCGGCGACAGTGGCAGCTTCCGTGAAAGGTTCGTTTTTCCATGCGCTCAGCTTAGCCGGAGTTGCGGACAGATTCGGTCCTCGATAAACATTCGTTCGTGAGCACCGCTTCGACCCGCGTCTTGAGACTGCTGTCACTGCTGCAAGCCCGCCGCGAGTGGTCCGGGGCCGAGCTGAGCGAACGGCTCGAGGTCGACGTTCGCACCGTGCGCCGCGACGCCAACCGCCTCCGCGAACTGGGCTACGTCATCGAGTCTGCGGCGGGGCCCGGTGGAGGTTATCGTTTGGCAGCGGGCACGAGCACGCCACCGTTGCTGCTGGACGACGAGGAGGCGTTGACCATCGCGTTGGCTCTCGGCGCGGCCGCTAGTACCCTGGGGAATCTGACACAGGTCGCACTCCGCGTGCTCGTCAAGCTCGACCAGTTGCTGCCGACACGCCTACGACGGAAATGGAAGGCAACCTCCAACGTAACGCTGTCGTTGCAAGGCCGTGAGTCGGGTGTCGACACGCGTCTACTTGCTGCGTTGGCGGCAGCTTGTCGTGACGCTCGTCGCGTGACGTTCAAATACGGAGACCGGCGGTCTCGGGAATCGGTGCGCGACGTCGAACCCAGGCGTCTGGTTCACACCGGTCGCCTCTGGTATTTGGCCGCCTGGGATGTGGAACGTGAGGACTGGCGAACCTTTCGTTTGGACCGAATCGAGGCCGGCTTTGGTATTCGGTTGGGTCCCGAGTTTATGCCTCGGACACCGCCGGAAGACTTCGCCACTATGGTTTCGCGCGCGCTCTCGTCCAGTCCGTATGCGCACAAAGCACGCTTGCGGTTATCGATGGATCTTGAAACCGCGCGCAGGCACGTGCCCGCATGGATCGGTTTGCTCGAGGCCGTTGGACCACACGAGTGCATCCTCACGCTCGGAGCCAACTCGTTGCAGGCGATGGTTGGGCTCATAGTTAATGCCGGGATTCCGTTCGAGGTGATCGAGCCGCCGGAGCTGGCGACCGCGCTTCTCGAGGTGGCAAAACGGCTGGAGTCAGCCGTCGACGGCAGTAAGCTCGGGGTCAATCGATAATCGCTCCGGCGACGTGCCGCTCGTCGATGGGATCGATGGGACGCTGCGCGGGCGACCAGTTAGCCAGCTCGGGAGTGATTCGACCGCGCGCATCTCCGGACACTCAAACGGAGAGTTGCGTAACGTCGCATCCTGGTCGAAACTGCCAGGATACATGGTTTCTCTGGTTCATGCGGCGCAGAACATAGGCCGCGTTCGCGACATTTCGGCGGTGCTGGTCCGGCACGGCTTCGGTGAGGTCGCGGCGCGCCTCGGACTGCGCAAGCGGCAAGACGCCACCGCCGGCGATGGTAGCAGCGAATTGGCAAAGGCCAGCACACCAGTCCGGCTGCGGCGGGTTCTCGAAGATCTGGGTCCTTCCTTCGTGAAGTTGGGCCAGATCATGTCCACGCGTGGCGACTTACTGCCACCGGAAGTGATCGTCGAGTTGGGCAAGCTCCAGGACTCCGCGCCCCGAGTTCCGTTCGAGGCCATTCGCGAGCGGGTCGAGCAGTCGTTGGGTTCGACGCTGTCCGACTTCTTCGAGACCTTCGACGAGACGCCGCTCGCCGCGGCAAGCATCGCCCAAGTCCACCGCGCGACGCTGAAGTCCGAGAGCGGTCCCGTCGATGTGGTCGTGAAGGTCCAGCGTCCAGGCATCGCGCAGACCATCGCCAGTGACCTCGACCTGTTGCACAGCTTGGCGGTCTTGCTCGAACGCACGGTCGCGGAGGCGCGCATCTATTCTCCGACCGGGCTCGTGCAGCAGTTCGACCGCGCCGTTACCAGCGAGCTCGACTTCACCACCGAAGCCGAAAACGCCGTTCGGTTTGCGCGTAACTTCGAAGGTGACGCGCGCGTGTGTTTCCCGAAGGTGCATCGTCAAGTCTCGACCAAACACATCATCACGCTGGAGTATCTGGACGGCAAGAAGATCAGCGAGGCGGTAGCCTCGGGGTTCTCGGGCCACGAGCTGGCCCGGATCGCGATGGATATCATCATCAAGCAGATCTTCGACCACGGCTTCTTTCACGCTGACCCGCACCCGGGCAACGTCTTGGTGCTAGGCACGCCGCAGACGCCGGTTTACGCGTTGCTCGATCTGGGCATGGTGGGACGTTTGAGCGCGCGCATGCGAGACTTGACCGTCGACATGATGGTCGCCGCCGTGCGGGAAGACTACGAGGGCGTGGCCAACGCTTTGTATGCGCTCGCCACGCCCACGCGAAAGATCGACATGGTCGCCTATCGGGCTCAGGTCGCGTTACTGACGGAGCGTTACATGGGCCGGCCTCTCAAGGACATCAACATGAGCATGTTGGTCTCGGATTTGGTGACCACCGGTTCGCGCTTCGGCCTCGAAATCCCTCCCGACTTCTTGCTCGTCGGTAAAGCGCTCATGACCATCGAGGGGATTGGCAAGCAGATCGCCCCCGACCTCGACATCATGGCCGAGGCACGGCCGTTCTTTCTCGAGATCTTGCGCAAGCGGTATTCGCCGGAACGCATCGGAGCCGACCTGCTGCGCCGGTTGGAGCGCTTGTCCGGCGCCGCCGTTGCCTTACCCGACCAAGTGCGCGAGGTGCTCGACGATTTGCGGACCGGGCGGCTGACGTTTCAAGTGTCTCACCCAACTCTGAAGGCCTCGGCAGACCACCTGGGCAGACGTGTGTTCACTGCCATCGTCTCTGGGTTTTTGATCTTGGCGGCCGCCATCTTGTTCGCTGGCGGCAAAGACTGGCCAGCCATCGGCGCGACGACGTTGGCGGGGCTGAGCATCTTTTGGCACACCATCACCGGAGCGATTCGCCGCTTCCGTAGCTCGGGAGATTTGTGATGGCCCTCCTTCGGTCGTCGTACGCGTTCAGTGTCGCCGCGCTAGTCTCGGGCGTGGTCGCCTGTTCATCGGCGGCGCCTCCGTCCCCCGCCGATTCGGGCGATGAGACTCGCGCCGAGGACGAGACGAGCGCCGTGACGACGCAGGCGACTGCGCCCGACGCTTCCGAGACGAGAGTGGACGTCACATCGGTTGGTGACGCTGGTGTGGGGTCGACCAACACCTCTTCGTCCAACGGCGAGGCGGCGTCGAGCGGCGTTGATGCCGAGACGACTGCCAGTGTCGAGTCCAGCGAAGGCGACGACGGTTCGAGCGACGTCGACGCGTCGGTCATTCTGGAGCCGGACTTCGAAGAGTTGTCGATCGAACAAGTGTGTGAGCAGATTCCGTATTTGGAAGGCCAAAGCGTCGACGTCGACTTGAGCAACGTGCTCACGTCGACCGAGCCGTACGTGGTCTCTCTTGACGATGCGGGAGACGCAGGACCCGACGCCGCGGTTTGCGAACAACGGTTTTCGGCGTTCGTCGCCGCTTGCGCTGGGAGCATCCTGGTCGTCACGGCGCCGACGCTCGAGTTCGGCGTGGGGCCGCGTGTGGGGGGTGAACCCGTTGGGTTCGGTTGTTGGGATTCGGAGTGCGTCGCCGGCTGTGTACCCGAGGACGTTACCGCCGTTGGCAAGCTGCGCGTCCGGGTTACTGCACCGTTGGCTCCGCGTTACGACGAGGTACGCGACGTCACCGTCGGTGACGTGCGGGTGAACGGCGTGGACATCGAAGCGGTGGCGTTGCTCGAAGTCATCGAACGCCTGTAACTCCGGTTCGCCTGTGATCGCTCATTGCAGCACGGGGTTGCGTACCTGCGCGAGCCAATCTTCGAGATTGTAGTAGTTGGTGACGCGCGTTATTCGCCCCGCTTCTACTTCGAAGAACGCACCGCCGGCGAGGCGATACGTCTGACCGTAAGCCGCGGGCAGCCCGATGTCGGCTTTGAGATACTTTCCCAAAACCAGGTATTCTGCAGCGCCTCGTTTGCCGTCCAAGGAGGCGCAATACGCCAAGTCGGTGATCACCTCGGCGTAACAGTCGCGCATACGCGTCAAGAAGCCGCGGAAAGCCTGCTTGCCGACCTCTCGCGCCCCTTGGTTGATGTCGTGGATCACGTCGTCCGAGAGCAGTTCCAGCAGGAGTTCGTCCCGTTCCGAATTGAAAGCTGCATAGTACTGCTGGATCAGGGCAATCGTTTCGGCGGCGTTCATGAGCGGTTTAGACCACTTCTGGCGTCGGTTACGCAGCATGGAAATGACCGCAATTCCACTTTCCCGATCACTCCTGGGTGTTGGGTGCTGCATTTTCGGCCATGCCTGGCGAATTTTGCTGCCCCGTCGCCCTGGGTCGAGATTAGAAAAGCGCCCACGATGAAACCGATGTTTTTCCGCGGACGCTGGGTCCTGATCACCGGGGCTTCCTCCGGGCTGGGCGAGGCGATGGCTCGCGAACTGGCACACAAACACGGCGCCAACCTCGTAGTCGTTGCGCGTCGAGGTGAACGGTTGGAGGCGCTCAAGGCCGAGCTCGAAGCCGGCGCCAAAGTCTCGGTTCATGTCGTGGTCGCCGACCTGGCCGAGGTCGACCAGGTCGACCGCGTGTTCGCGGAAGCGACGACAGACCGCCAGCTATACGCTGCGGTGCTCAACGCTGGCGTTACTCACTTCGGCAATTGGGACGAGCTGGATTGGACGGGCTTCTTGCGCATGCAAGCCGTCAACAACACGTCGGTCACTCGCCTCGTGACACACCTGCTGCCCTATTTCGAACAACAGAACCAGTCGGGCGGTATCCTGCTGGTGGCGAGCATGGCTGGCCTCACTCCGCTCGCTTACCAAGCCATGTATTCGGCGACCAAGGCGTTCCTGGTGCACTTGGGGGCGAGCTTGCACCACGAGATGTGGCCGCGCAACGTCAGCGTATCGACCTTCGTGCCAGGCGGCATCGATACCGAAATGACGAGCGGCAAGCGCTTCAATTCGCTCCGAAACTGGATGATGCCAGCGGCCGAGTGCGCGCGCGAGGGCATCGACGCGCTGCAGTACCGGCGGTACGTGCATGCACCGGGCCTGCTCTACCGTTGGGGCGGCATGCTGACCCGGCTGTTGCCTCAGCGCTTCTTCACAGGGCAGGTCGCGGCGCAATACCGCCGTTCACTGCAGACCCACCGTTAGTCACAATACCGGCATCGAGCTGCTGCTATAGGTCTTGCGGACGTAGTGGTACGTCGGGCGGCTCGAGAAGTTGCGCAACGCGTGTTCACCCGGCTTGAGCGCGGGTTGGATGGCAGGCACCTTCTCACCATCGAGGAAGTCCGAGGGACGCAGCACGACCACCGTACACGGTGCTCGGCGCACTACCTCTTCGGCTACCGAACCCAGTACGATGCGTTTGAGTCCAGTACGGCCGTGAGTTCCCAACACGATGAGATCGGCGTCGATGGCCGTAGCCAGTGCCACGATCCGCTCGGCGGGGTGCCCAGTCGTCACGTACACCGCAATCTTCTCGATGCTCGGCACGCCGTTGGTGCTCAGGTAACGTTGCACGAGGTCGCCTACGTGCTCGCGCGTCTCGTCGTTGGCTTCTTCTTGCGGCAACACGCGCAGTGTTGCGCCAGGTAAACGGATGGCATCACCCTCGTCGGTGCCTACTGCGATGACGTGCAGCTCCGCGTGTGCGTGGTCTCGACTGAGGCGCAGAGCTTCGAGCACGGCGCGGTCGCCGAGCTCCGAGAAGTCGATGGCTGCAACAATGGGAAATGGACGTGGGGACATGGCTGGCTCCTCTTTGCTGTGAAGCGCGCCGCACGGCCCGTCGGGCGCAGAGGCTGGCGCAAGCGATGGGATTGCATAGGTCGTGCCAGGGGAAAACGTGCACCCTGCGGGAGCAGGACGAGGCCGTCTGCGCACACTTTGCGGACTGTTCGCAACATCGGTGCACGAAGTGCAGCGCGGGCGGTGAACCTCGAAACGCTTTCGCACCGTTTGGCGTCGCGCGTAGGGCCGTTCTTTGCAGCCTCGGGCGAATCATCTGAGCGCATCCGAGGTGCCGCGTCGTGAAAGTGGTGAAAGGAGGGGCGCGCGAGTCGCGCACATCGTGCCGTCCGACGCCGTGTTACAGTGCTTGCCAGAAAGAAAAGGGGTGTCGTGACTCATCGCGTGAAATGCGGAACAACTCGCCGGAACTCATGGGGATACTTCGTGACGCTGGCTACGTCGCTGGCTAGCGCCTCGCTCGCAGTGGCGTGCGGCGGGAGAACGGCTACCGAGGACGATTCGTCTTTGGACGACGGATTGCTGGTCGCGAGCGGCGACGTCGTCGAGGTCACCAACCAAGTCGCGACGGGTACCGTGGGCACGCCGACAGGGGGTCCTGGAACCACCCCGCCCAGCTCGACTGGCACGCGGCCCATTCCGCCACGGCCGCAGCCGACGGCCTCGGTCACTCCGCCACGGCCGACGCCCACCGTCACCCCGCCGGTCCCGGTCCCTTCGACGGGGGTCACCACGGTGACCCCACCGACGACTGCGCCATCAACCACTGACTCCACATCGCCCCCGGACACTACCTCGGGCACGGATGAGCCCGCGTCCACTACGACTGTCCCAACCACGGACTGGAGCAGCAGTGAGCCGGACCCAACGACTACGGATGTAACCAGCGAACCCCCGCCGCCGTTCGATCCACTGCATCCTCCCGCCGGTCAAGTTCCGTTGGGGCTGCCCGCCGAGTACGCAACTGCGGCGTGGTTCGATACCGATTCGGAGGCCTGCAGCATCAACTACGGTTGGGCCGGCTCCAGTTCGTGTAACGAATCCAACTGGTGTTACGACTCGGGTGAGACGGCCATCGACTGCGGCCGCACGAGCACTGGCGATTATTCGTGCGGTTGTCGCGACTTTAACGGATTGTATTCTACTATCGTCGTACCGGGCGCGATCGTGCCCGATAACGACGCGAGCCAGGCTTGCCGCATCGGCACTGCAATCTGCGTGTCGGACGTTCCCCCGACGGACTCTGCCGAATGCGTCGACACGGAGTCGGGGTCGACTTCCTATTGTTCGCGTACGCGCCAATGCGCGGAAACGTGGCGCTCTTCGTACGGCGATTTCACCAAAGACACGCAAGACACGAGTGTCGGTTGTTATGCCAACGGCGATGCAGAACGCTCATCGTGTTATTGTTACGGCTCGAGCGGGTATTCTTCGTTCGACGTGTCTTCCGGACCGGCGAGTGTTTGTGAAATTGGCCTCGACGTGTGCGTAGCCGGAGTCGAAGAGGGCTCGCTGGGGCCCGTCCAGTGCGCCTGGGTCCAGCGCAACCTGTGGACCACGAGCTGCAGCCAGAGCTACAGCTGTTCGCAAGAAGGCACGTTCAACGGCGCGGTCGTGTCGACCAGGAGCCAAGAGTACGTCAACTGCAGTCAGTTGCAGGATGGCTCGTGGAGTTGTTATTGCGGCTATTACGCCGAACAACTCGAACCGCTCGCTGCCACGGATTCCGAAGAGGCGTGCAACCTCGGTGGGCAGCAGTGCATCGATAGGTTGACCCGCTTATTCGAGTAGCCGTCGAACTGGCCATCGCCGTCAGGGACAGCGCCGGGTGAGCCGCTGGTGCGCCAGCGTCGGCGATTTGTGCTTGCCGTTCAGTGACTTGAGAGAGCCCTCGGACAATTGGTGTCCGAGGTGGCGGGTCCTAGACGCTTGTCCAGCATTGACACCTGAACAACCGCGCAGTAGGGTTGTCCGCAGCAGTCACGGTTGGTTGACGCGCGATTTCTGGAGACGGTGCCCCATGGAAGACAAGAACAAGCAGAAGGCGTTGGAGGTAGCGATTGCTAGCGTGGAGAAGGAGTTCGGCCGCGGAGCAATCATGCGCCTGGCGGAGGGTGAGAAGATCGGTGGCGACGTTGCCGTAGTGCCCTCGGGTTCCATCGGTCTCGACATCGCCCTGGGAATCGGCGGTTATCCGCGCGGCCGCATCATCGAGATCTACGGACCGGAGTCGAGCGGTAAAACGACGCTGATGCTGCACGCGATCGCAAACGTGCAGAAGCAGGGTGGCGTCGCTGCCTTCATCGACGCCGAACACGCGCTGGACATCACCTACGCCAAGCGCCTGGGCGTCAAGACCGACGAACTGCTCATCAGCCAGCCTGACTACGGCGAGCAAGCGCTCGAAATTGCCGACATGTTGGTTCGGTCGAACGCGGTAGACATGGTGGTCGTCGACTCGGTCGCCGCACTGGTTCCCAAGGCCGAAATCGAGGGCGACATGGGCGACTCGCACGTCGGTCTGCAAGCGCGGTTGATGAGCCAAGCGCTACGTAAGCTGACGGGTACCGTCAGCCGCTCGAAGTGCGTGCTGATGTTCACCAACCAGATCCGCATGAAGATCGGCGTGATGTTCGGCAGCCC
>CBINDO010000176.1:0-16722 GCA_966249405.1 uncultured bacterium
CGGCAGCAACGCATTCCGGGATCTGGGTTTGGGCTTTGGACAGGGCTACATCTAGAGACATACAAACTTACTCCTATGTTCAAAGTCCAGCGCAGCGCACTGGATCGATTCCAACCGAACCAAAGGAGAGTCGTTAACCAAACGATAGCACACCCTGCACCTCGTCGCGTTAACCGTTCCCCCTCGGCCTCTCCATACGGCGGCCGAACGCGACGAATAAGCACGACCGCGCAGAATCGACGCACCGCAACCGCACACCGGAGGGACCACGGGCTCGTGCGCAATGCGCACAATTTGCGTCGTTTACCCCAAACCAATCCTGGATTCAAACGTTGAGGATGCGGCTCAACACCTGACTCACGGCGGATGGTGAGCTACACACGACCGCGTAGCCAATGCGCCCCTCGATCCAGCCGAGCGCCGTGTTGCCATCGGCACGCTTGTAGCAGGCGAAGTGGGGTTGCTCGATCGCGTGCTGCAACGACGTCGGTAGTCGGCCAACCCAAGACCCAAGTCCCACCAGATCCAATGCCGAGACGTTGTCGGAGTAGCTCTGCGCAACCGGCAGCAATTCACCTGCCGGCGTAACCACGAAGCCGATCCCCACACACTCGGCCGGCTCGGCCACCCTGCGCAGTCGCGACGTCGCCTCGTATGCCGCGTCGAGGTCCCACAACGCACCGAGGTTGGTGAGCAGCTCGCCCGTCGAGAAGGTGAGACGCGCGTCGTAAGAGCGCTGCTCTTGTCCGATCCAACGGGCGGGGATCGCCGGGTCGCTGAGCAGAGCCATCGATTCGGCGATGTGCTGCCGCAATGCGCGCCGCAGTCCGTGTTCGGACACCACGCCGCACTCGAGCAAGTGTTCCCCGAAAATTTTGCGGCTTCTGACGCATTCTGCGTAAGCCTGCTCCACGCGTTCTCGGTCGAGCGGAGGATCGTGTTGGTGACAGAGCAAGTCGGTGAGCCGCTTGCGCATGTTGTGGGCCGACGCCCAGCACACCCGCCCCTTCTCGAAAAGGATCCGTCCAATGGGCGTCTCCACGTCGCCGAACAGCAACACTCCAGTACCCGACCGCGGCAGCGCCGCCAGCCGTTCACAAAACGCAAGGAGCGCCGACGGTGGGACGGCCAAAGCTGGCGACGAGTCTCGAGCACTTGCGGGAACCGACGAATACCGCCGCACGCTCGGCGCTGGTGAAGTATCCTCGAACATACTTCAGGACACCTGCGCCTCGAGCATCGTCAACTGCAAACGCGTCTTGGCAAGCACCATGCCCAGATTGGCGGTTGCGTTACAAATCACGACGAGCGCTAGATCTGGATTCGTATCGGGTCGGCAATAAACCTGAACGCGACCGCTCCCCATGAGCGTCACTTCCTTGAACTCGTAAGGGGCTCGCGGCTTCAGTGACCCGACCGTATCGTTCATGGCGTCGCTGGGAGCAGCCGCAAACACCGTAGCCGTCGCCGCAGCGATCACCTCGAATTCGTGCTTGAAGCCGCGCTGCGCCGTTTTGCAGCCGACCACCGTACCGGTCGGCACATCGACCACCCCCGAGGCGAGACACTCGGGGATACCGTTGGTCAGCTCGGACAGGATCTGGTCGAACGACACGAGCGGCCCCCTTCGCTACTCTGCACTACCGATCCCTCCACCACAGCGCCCCATCCCACTGTTCGGCTGCGTCGACCCAACCGCGGTCCGAACTGCCCCCGTTGGATGACGGCGCGCGTACCGCGGCGCGTGGCACGTGCTGCAGCCCATGAGACCGTCTGATTGCCAGGGTTTGGTTCAACTGAACCAGACGCTGGGGTTGATTTCCCGTCCCAACCCACGTGAAGAAGAGCTCGTGGACATGCCATTTGCTCCACGAACGGCATGAATCTGAGAGAACTATAGACGTAGCCCCGCTGGGCCGGTCTCGTGGTTCCAAGATCGGCGCAATCGAACGCGTAAACCTGCGCAGCGAGTCCGGGTGGAACGGTCGCGAGTGCACGTAACAGCCCGAACCAAAACCCGTGCCCGCAGCATTGGCGCCGTCGCCCCTCATGACCCGAAAAAGTTGCGCGCCGCGATTTTCATGAACCCGGCCTGCGTCGGTGTCGCCGCTGCCGGGTTTCGCTGGGGTTCGTCGCGGCCTCGCGCGCCGCGGTTTAGTCCCCACCCATTCCCCAACCCTGCGACCACCTGCCCACTGGCCAAACGGCAGAATCCAGCTCCATTTGGCTTGCACAACACTTAACCACGGTTAACTATTGAGAGGTGGCAACCTCGAATCTCGGCTCCTCCGAACACCGCGAACGGATCCTCGCGGCCATCGGGCAGCTGAGTCGTTTGAGTGAGCTGTTCCAGAAGCGTCGCGAGCAACTCGCTGCTCGCGTCGGGCTCACAGAACACCAGTGGGGCGTTTTGGAGGAAATTGCGACCGAGCACTTCATGCCCAGCATGTTCGCGCGACAACGCGATAGCTCCGCGGCGGCGGTCTCCAAGACGTTGCGGCAGCTCATCGACAAGGAGCTGATCGCAGTTTCGGTGGATTCGAGTGACGGGCGTCAGCGTCGCTACGAGTTGACCCAGCGTGGTAACTCAGTCTTGGTCGAGCTTCGCAAACACCGCGAGTACGCCATCGACCACGTCTGGAGGACCTTTGGCAGCGAATCACTGCAACAGTTCTGCAGCTTCGCGGGCGAGCTCGGCGACAAGCTCGAGACCTTGATCGCACACGAGTCACAAAAGACGGACACCGCGAAGTAGCGCTTCGTCGGTATGACCAACAGAGAGGTAACGTATGGGCAAGACTTTGTATGAAAAAGTGTTCGAGCAACACACCGTAAAGCGGCTCCCCTCCGGCCAGTACCAGCTCCTCATGGGGCTGCACTTGGTGCACGAAGTGACGTCGCCGCAAGCGTTCAGTATGTTGGAGGAACGTGGACTCAAAGTGCTCCACCCCGAGCGGACGTTCGCGACGGTCGATCACATCGTTCCGACGAAGAGCCAGTTGCGTCCCTTCGCGGACTCGCTCGCCGAGGACATGATCATCGCGCTCGAAGGCAACGTGAAGCGCCACGGCGTGCGGTACTTCGCTCCAGAGAAGGGCGAGCAGGGTATCGTCCACGTCGTTGGACCGGAGCAGGGTTTGACGCAGCCGGGCATGACGATTTGCTGCGGTGACTCGCACACTTCCACGCACGGCGCATTCGGAGCGATCGCGTTTGGCATCGGCACTTCACAGGTGCGCGACGTGTTGGCAACCCAGACGTTGGCGATGGCCAAGCTCAAGGTGCGTCGCATCGAGGTCAACGGCAAGTTGCGCCCTGGTGTTTACGCCAAGGACGTCGCCCTCTACATCATCCAAAAGCTCGGCGTCAACGGCGGCGTAGGCTACGCCTATGAATACGCAGGCGAGGTGTTCGACAACTTCTCGATGGAAGAGCGCATGACGGTGTGCAACATGGCCATCGAAGGCGGCGCGCGCTGCGGGTACGTCAACCCCGATCAGAAGACCTACGAATACATCAAGGGCCGCACCTATGCCCCCAAAGGCGAAGCTTGGGACCGCGCCGTCACCTACTGGGAGTCGGTGCGCAGCGACGCCGACGCGAAGTACGACGACGTGGTGCGCTACGACGCGGCCGACATCGAGCCGATCGTGACTTGGGGCATTACCCCATCGCAGTCCATCGCCGTTGGCGGCAAAATCCCGGCATTGTCCGACTTCACCAACGACGAGAAGGAAACCGTCCAAGAGGCGTACCGCTACATGTCGCTCGAGCCCGGACAAAAGCTCAAGGGCATGAAGGTCGACGTTGCGTTCATCGGCTCGTGCACCAACGGCCGAATGAGCGACTTCGAAGCCGTGCTCGATCTGCTGAAGAAGAACCCCACCTTGAAGGTCAAACCAGGGGTGCGCGCGCTCGTCGTGCCAGGTTCACAGAAGCTGCGCGTAGAGATGGTACAGAAAGGCTATGACAAGCTGTTCGAAGCTGCAGGGTTCGAGTTCCGCGAAGCGGGATGCTCCATGTGCCTCGCGATGAACCCCGACAAGCTGGTGGGTCGCGAGGTGTGCGCCTCCTCGTCGAACCGCAACTTCAAGGGTCGTCAAGGCTCCTCCACGGGGCGCACGCTCCTGATGAGCCCGGCAATGGTCGCGGCTGCGGCGATCGCCGGCGAAGTCGCTGACGCACGTGAGGTATTTGCTCAGGCCTGAGGCCGAAAGGTGGATGAGATTATGTTGGAAGATTTGACTCGAATCAAAGTGAGCGGCCCGGCCGTGGTCGTGCGTGGCAACGACATCGACACTGACCGCATCATCCCTGCTCGTTACCTCCGCACCACCGTATTCGACGGTCTGGGTGAACATGCCTTCGAGGATGACCGGGCGCAGCTGAAGGAAGCTGGCCAGGAGCATCCCTTCGACCAGAAGCGCTTCGCGAACGCCAATGTGCTCGTCGTCAACAAGAACTTCGGTTGCGGTTCTTCACGCGAACACGCCCCGCAAGCGATCATGCGTTGGGGCACTGGCATCAAGTTGATCATCGGCGAAAGCTTCGCGGAGATCTTCTACGGAAATTGTATCGCCCTCGGCATCCCGTGCCCAGTGGTGTCCGAAGCCAACGCGGAAGCGTTGATGAAGCAGATCGAAGCCAATCCACAGCTTCCGGTGCAAGCTGACTTGGAGAGCAAGGTAATAACCTGCGACGGCAAGTCTTATCCGTTCGAGATGCCGGACGGCGCTCGCAAGAGCTTCATCGAGGGCCGCTGGGATTCGACGGCCGAGTTGCTCGCTTCCAAAGACGACATCGAGCGCACAGCCAAGGCTCTGCCGTATTTCAGCAACTTCGCGTGAGTCGTGCGAACGGGCTTGCGAGGCGTTCCCCGCAAGCCCGTCTTTCCAGTACTTCCGAGTTCCACGGCAGCTACTGGAGTGGTAACACCGCTGGCGGTTGCTGCGCGAGGTGACCGATGATCTCCAGTCGCCCGGAGACGCCGAGTCGCCGACAGGCTGACGCCAGTTGATTGGCAATGGTGCGCTGGGAAGTTCGCCGCACCCGTGCGATCAACTGGTGAGACTGTCCCTCGATGCGCGCCTTCATCACCTCGACCTCGGCGGGTGGCAGCAACCGTTCGAGGTGTCGGTCTGGACGCTCCAAACCCAGGATGTAGTAGTCACCACCGTCATGCGTGAACGAGCAGATTTTACCCGTCTGCGACCGCGCCTCGTCATCGCTCGCTTGCGCGACGAGCACGAGAGCCAGCGGCACCCGTGAAGGCAAACAATCGAAGCCCATCGCCGCGAGCGCTTGTTTGGCGGTGGCAGCTACGGTCGAGCAGGCCACGCCGAGGTCCATCGCGAGGATCTTCTGGCCATAGCCGTGCAACATGCGTTCGAGGACGCGTAATCTCTGCTGGCGGACCGGCAGACTCAGCTCACGCTGGTGTCGCACGATGAGATAACACGTCGCCTCGCGGCACACCGCGTCGACGGCTTGCCACTGGCCTTGGGTCAGGTGACTCCAAACGTCGTAGAGTGGGTAATCGCCGTCCGGATGCTCCGAGACCCGATCGATCAGTGCCTGCACATCGATGTCACGACCCAACTGGTTGCCCATGTCCGCTCCTCCAGAAAGTGCGTCGAGGGTTGCTCGACAATTCGAGGATACGGACTGAGGCGGAGTGCGTCGATTTCAGCCGATTACACGCGTACACCCAGAATGGGTCGTGGCGAAAATGATCGCTTGTCTCACGCCAACGCCTCGTGGCGCGATCGAAGAGCCGCCAAATGAGAAACGGCGCCTGACATCAAGCGCCGCCAACTGTCTCCCCTTTGACCGCCGACTAACGATCAATAGTCGTCGTAGTCGTCGCGTGACCGGCCACCGCGTTTGCCGCCTCCGCCACCCCGGCGGCCGCGCCCACCATCATCGTAGCCGCCCCCTCCACCACCTTCGCGTGGTCCACTTCCGCCCTTCGGACGACGACCAGCCCCGCCGCCGCCGTGGCTGCTTCCGCCGCCACCAACGCTGCTGCCCCCGCCGGCTCCGCCACCACCACCAAATCCGCCGCCACCGAATCCGCCGCCGCCGCTACGGAAACCGCGGTCACCGCCGCCTGCGGGCCCACCAGGACGAGGGCCCGAGCGCTGGCGCTCCTGAGCGATGTTGACCGCAATGCGACGGCCATCGAGCTCCGACCCGTCCATCTGCTCGATGGCGCGTGTCGCGTCTGCTTCTTCGTTGTAAGTCACGAAGCCGAAGCCGCGGGATTTGCCCGTTTGGGGGTCCGTAATCACCGCCGCGTCTTTCACCTCGCCGAACCTTCCAAACGCCTCGCGAAGCGCATTCTCATCGGTAGCCCATGCGAGACCGCCGACGAACAATCTCTTAGTCACTATTTCCGTCTCTTGTTGGTGGTCGGCAGAATGCCGACGTTAGATTTGGTACCCCGAAGGGCCCGGCCAGGCAACTGAAATTCCGGCCCGCGAGGCTGATCCCTCCTGTTGGGTGGGACGCTCCAGTTGCGTGAACGGAGACTGCCGCTGTGCGCGGATGTGCGCTCCGGCGTAATTGCGCGAGCTCACAGCGAAGATTTGCGACGAGTGACCAAGCTGGTAATGATAGGGGCTGGACATTGGGCTTGATCCTTCGGGCCAAATTCTCATGGGACGGACTAAGGACCAGATGGCCACCAAGGACGACCAACCGCCGAACTCAGGGCTCTGGGGCCACGTAGAGGTCGAGGCGTTACCCAACCCCGGGTCATTGCCTCCTCCTCCCCCTGACGCAACTCCCATACAACGAGGAACGTTGATGGGTTTCGCCGTGCCTCCGGCCGTGGCCAACCTCAATGCAACCCAGCCTGGGCCGCTGCGAAGGACTCCAAACTCTGGCACCGCGCCGGTCCGCTCGAGTTCCAAAACGTTGACCAGTGGAGTGGTACCCCCACCAAACTTCGACGGAACGGTGGTGCCGACCACGAGCCCCATCGGCGCTCTGCCGAAGGACACCATGTTGGCGCCAGGCGGCGAACCGCAGGCGCGAGGTTACTATCACGCGAGCCAAGCTACGCGTACGTTGATCGGCGGCTCGGTTCCTGCACCATCGAACCTGTCGGGACCGCCGAGCGGTACCAAACGCGCCACGGCGCCTGGGTTTCCCACTTTGCCCGACCCTTCCGTGCGGTCGGACGCGCGCTTGGACATGCGCTTGGACAAGAGCACACTGGTCGGGGTTGCGGTGTCGCCCGCACTCACCAGCCAAGCTCCAGCTGCAACCTCCCAGCACCCGACGCATCGTTCACCCATAACAGACACTGCTGTCTCGACGGAGCGTGATCTCCGCGCCGTCATCGCCCCGAACGAGGCGGTGTCCGCGGCGGAGCAAGGACAGCCACCGCCGTACGCCGGAGCTACGTCTCACCTCGGCCGGTTTCGGATCCAGAAACGCCTGGGTGCGGGCGGGGTCGGCGCCGTGTATCTCGCGTCGAAAGTGGACGCAGCCGGGAGTGGCAACCAGTTGCTCGCCGTAAAGGTGCTGCGCGAACACTTCTACCGCGACCCATCGACGCTCAAGGCGCTGTTCCGCGAGGCGCGGCTGGCCGCGCGCATGGACCATCGGCACATCGTGCGTGTGTTCGACATCGGCTACCACAACAAGCACCCATACCTCGTCATGGAGTACGTCGATGGGTTGAGCTTGGCGGCTCTGCTCAATCACGATGTCGAGCTACCGCTCGGGATCGGCGTTCGGTGTTTGATCGACGCGCTGCACGGACTGGATTTTGCCCACAAGCTGCGCGGGGACGAGGGCGAACCGCTGGGGCTCGTGCATTGCGACGTCTCACCCCAAAACATCTTGGTAGGGGTGGACGGCGTGGCCAAGGTTACCGATTTCGGCGTGGCGCGAACTCGAGAGGAGGATGGTGACGAGTTCGTGCTCCGCTGCAAGCCGGAGTTCGCCGCGCCCGAGCTGCTGCAAGAGGAACCTGTCCGACCAGAGACGGACGTGTTTAGCGCCGGCGCGGTCTTGTACAGGATCGCCACGGGTGCTCTCCCGTTTCCTGGTGAGACGGAAGACGAAATCATCGAGAAGCTGCGCAACACCGATCCGGTCCCGCCGAGCCACGTGAAGGAGAGCCTACCTCAGTTCCTCGACGCATTCTGCGCTCAAGCCATGGCCAAGTCGGTGGGCGACCGCTTCCGCACGTGCCTCGACATGGCTCGGTCGCTCGAGCGTCAAGCCGAGGCCGCGGGCTTGCTTGCCGATCGTCTGACCGTGGGAACGTGGGTGCAATCGGTGCGGCGCGCGATGGAGCAAGGAGATGTCGCACCGCACCCCGTGAGGCGCAGTATCGCGCCGTCGGAAGGGGAGCTCAACGGCGCCGTGCCGACTCGCCGCGAGCCGCGAAACAACAAGACCGTGATGGTAGCGGCCGCCGTCGCCTTGGTGCTCGCGGTCGGCGCGGTCTGGTGGTGGCTCGGTACAGCCGACTCCGCGGGTGATTCGACGGGTGAATCTGCTGCTTCTGCTGCGGGTGAACAGCTCCCGCCGACGCGATCCGAAGTGGCCGCGCCAAACTCCGCCGCGCCGGCACTCGCGCAACAGGTGAACACGTCTCCGCAGAGCGCTGCTAGCGCCCCCGCGCCATCGCAAGCTGCGGTCGCCAAAGCCGTCCTGGCGCCGACCGCGGCGTTGCCCGCCGCAAGTGGGGCATCCGCTGGTCAAGGTGCCGCAACGGTAACACCACGCGCGACGACGCCGAAGGTCGCGCCGTTCGTTGCGTCCCCCTCGCCCGCCCCCAAACCCGTCCCCGCGAGTCCGACGACGTGGACGGCCAGTGCTCGCCCCCTGAGCGCGGCGGCGCCGGTCGCGCCGACGAAGCCGACTTCGCCGCCGGTACCACGCAGCACTGCTGCCGAGACCGCGCCTCCACCCACGGTCGGTACACGCGGCTTCTGATCGCTGTCGTGTCAACGCCACCTGCAGCCGCGTCTGACGACAACCGCAACGTCTCGCGCGCATCCCGGCTCGTTCCGACCAAGGGCACGCGCCTGTTCATTTGGTGCAGCGCATTCATGATTGTGGTGCGGAGCAGCCTGAACATCTTCATGCACCACACGGACTGGCTGGATGAACTCGGCATGTACACCGTGCCGAAGCCTCTGCCTGGAGCAGCCGAGAGGCACGACATCGTCACTGCCTCATCGGTGGGTGGTCCATCGCTTGGCCAACGTCTCGCTGCCACCGGCGCCTCGGTACTGCGCTTCGCGAACCCCTTGCCGACGAACAAGGTTGCTGCTCGTCTCACCGATGGGCGGAAGTGGCTCGAATACGCCTTGGTGTGGGGGCACACACGACTGGAGTTCCTGGGCAGGCTCGTGGGTGTGGACGAACGCTGGACGATGTTCTCACCCTCCGTAGGCACCAAGCGCACGGCGCTACGCGCCGTCCTGACGTACGCGGACGGAAGCGTCGTCTCGGTCCGGTCCAAGGCCGAGCCGGACGACTTCACCCACTTCGTGAGGCCCTTCGCGCAACGCCGGCTCCAACACGATCTCGACTTGACCCAGCTCGAAGACGTGCGCCTCAATTGGTGTAGGTACTTGGCGCGCACCCGGGCTCACAACACAGCCAACGCGCCCTTACAGGCCATCGCCTTGTACGAGATACGGCATGCGCTGCCGCCGCCAGGAGTAGATCCGCAACACCACTGGCAAGCGGAGAACGCCCGTCAATTGCCATCGACGCCGACCTACGTCTACGACTTGATTGCGGAGCGCATCGACGCCGTTTCTCCGCAGACCGTACCCCGCGAGGAACACGATGGCTCGCTCTGATACGCGCCTTGGACGTCAGTGGGACGAATTCTGGCAAGCCGATGTCGCGGCCGAGCGACTCGCCCTCGTACGGATAACGACGTGTATCGCGCTCGTCGCCGACATTGTGCTTCAACACCTGCCCTTCTACGCGGAGTTGTTCTCGCTGCATGGCATGCAACCCGAGGGTTACAGCGACGTAGCGCTGCTCAGAAGCTGGCGCTGGACGGCCTATGTGTTCTCACCCAGCGGTGTTTGGCTTGGCTTGGCGTTCGCCTCGTGGTTGGCCGCGTGCATTGCACTCGCGGTGGGCTTCCATACTCGTGCGGTCGCGGTCTGCGTGTGGTTTCTGACTTTGGCGATGTTGAACCGCCACTACTACCTCAAGAACTTCGGCGACTCGGTGCTTCGCTTCACGACCTTCATGTTGATGTTCGTGCCTTGCCGAGATGCTTTGGCTTGGGATGCGTGGCGCAAGAGCGGTCAGCTCGCGCCGACACTACAACCCGCGTGGGGAGTGCGCTTGTTCCAACTGCAGCTCTGCGCCGTCTACGCCGCCACCGGGATCTCCAAGCTCATCGGCCCGCTCTCGAGTACCTGGTATCAGGGTACGTCTGTACACTACGCGCTCAACGACGTGCTGCTGGCGCGCCTCGCCTACCCACTCCTCCCCTTGCCTCTGTCGCTGACGCTACCACTGTCCTACTTGGTCCTGGCGTGGGAAGTCTTGTTCGTGCCGCTGGTGATATGGCCGCGCTCGCGACGTTTCGCCTTGGGCTTCGGGTTGGTGTTCCATCTGGTTTCGTTCGTGGCGCTCGAGATCGGTTGGTTTCCGTTCTACATCCTCGCGTGGTACTGCGCGTGGCTGCCCGATGAGTGGTTCACCCGTGTGTTTTACCCGAGGCTATGGAGCCTCTTCCCGAGGCTGCGTTCAGCCACGCCCTCGACGCTTTGAAGCGGCACTGGCTGCGGCCTTGCGCAACGCCTCGGCCGCTGCGTTCTGCGCCGCGAGGTCTTCGACTTGACGTTCCAAGCGCGCCAACCGCTCCTGCAACGCGTGCGTGGTCGATTCCTGCTCGGCGTCGCGCAGAGACTCTTGGAGCTTGCGTTTGACGCGCGGGTCCGTCTCTTCCGCGAGGGCCTGCCTCAACAGCCCAAGGGCTTTGTTGCCACCGAGACGCTTCGCGGTGGCGACGGCGTCGAGCCGCACGTGCAGGTGCTGATCGCGGAGCAGCTCTTCGACGCGTTGCAGGATCGCCTGGTTCGGTTCGAATTGCCCGAGCGCCAAGATCGCGCCGCGTCGCGCCTTGGTCGGCACGCCGTAAGCGGTGTGAGACAATAGCGCCGGGAGCTGCTCGGTGGCGTTGAGCGTGGCCAAAGCGTCGGCCGCAGCGGCGGCGACGACCTCGCCCCAGCTCGGCTTACCCAGCTGTTTGACGAGCAACGACGTGGCCCCGACGTCACGCGACTCACCCAACGCACGCGTGATCGCGGCTTCGACCAGGTAACTCGCCTCACCTTTGAGCATGGTGTGCAAGGCTTTGCCCGACTCGGGGGTCCGAAACTGCCCGAGCGCGGCCGCCACGCTGGCGCGCACCTTGGGGTCTTTGTCCTTGCTTGCAGTAATCAGCGCAGCGAAGCCAGCTTCCGAGCGCAGCTTGCCCAAGGCGCGGGCGGCCGCTGCCTTCACCATCCATGGTTCCTTCTTACTCCCGAGAACGGCGGCAAAAGACGCGACCGCGCGGTAGTCGTTGTGTTTGGTGAGCAGTGAACACGCCTGACGGCGCAAGCGTGCGCTGCTGCCCTTCTCGAGTTGCCCCTGCAGCAGATCGTAGGGGACCTCGATGTTGGTCTGGCCGAGCAAGTTGAAGTAGGGGTCCACGGCGACGTACACCGGGCGCTCGGCGAGCGGCAAGGTGAGCGTGAAATGTGCCTGAGAGCTCGATTGCTTGACGTGATGGCGTTTGCCGGTCTTGTCCAGGACCTCGATTTCGTAGCTGAGCTCCATCACGTGCTTCTGGGTTTGAGAGAAGCGCACCACGACCTGGTCTTGTTCCCAACTGACCTTGGCTTTGACGACTGGATGGATGGGCTCCAAGATCCACTCGTCGAAGAAGCGCTCCCAAGAGCGTCCCGTCAGGCGAGTGAAGGTCTCGCACAGCGCGCTCGTCGTGGCGTTGCCACCCCCGTGCTTGCTCAGGTATTGCTTGATACCCTGCCAGAACAGCTCGGTCCCGAGTTCGCGTCGCAGTAGGTGCAACACGAGGCCGCCCTTCTGGTAGAGGTGCCGGTCGAAGAGGTCGATGGGATCGTTGTACTCTCGATTCACCACCGCACGCGAGTAACGCTGCGACACCTCTGCGCAATACGCCGCGTGGTCACGCTCCACGGCGACGAAGTATTCGTCTTCACCCAGTCGGTCCTCGAGTTCGACCAGTTCGAAGAACGTCGCGAAGCCTTCGTTGAGCCACGCGTGGGGCCAATCCTGACACGTAACCCAATCCCCGAACCACTGATGAGCGAGCTCGTGGGCGACGAGGTCGTGACTCTCGATGTCGATCGCGGCGCGCTTGTCGAGCAAGATGTGCTCGTACATCGTCGTGGCCGTGGTGTTCTCCATGCCGCCAAAGATGAACTCGCTGACCACGACCTGGGTGTAGCGAGGGTAAGGGTACTCGAAACCCGTCAGTCGGCTGAACAGCTCGATCATGCGCGGTGTCTGCTCGAACGCTCGGCGACCGTCGGCCTGCTTGCCCTTCGGCACCCAATACTCGACGGGGACGCGTCGCCCCGATGGCAAGACCGCGTCGCGGTCGCGGATCTTATCGAAATGTCCCACGACGAGCGTCACCAGATAACTCGGCAGTGACTCCTCGAGTTCGAACGATACGACCCGGTGACGACCCTTGGTGACGTCCGAGGTGACGTTACCGTTCGACAACACATCGAATCCGGAAGGAGCCGTGACGCGCATCGTCAACGGCACTTTGACGTGCGGCTTGTCGTGACACGGGATCCAATGGCGGGCGTCCTCGTCTTGGCACTGGCTCCACACCTGTACCGGGTAGTCCACCTTGGCGTCGGGCTTGAAGAAGTAGAGGCCCCTCCGCGGCGCGCACGAGTAAGCAATTCGCACCTTCAGGTTGAGATCCCGAGCCGCCTTGGGCATCGTTATCGTCAGCTGCTTACCGTCGTTGACGTAAGTGGCAGCGGTGAAGCCTTTACCGGCGTCTACTTCGACCGTGTCCACCTCGAGCGCGACGGCGTCCAGGACCAGCGGCGGGGCGTCGGCCGCGGTCCGTCGCAGCTGGTGAGTGACGGTGCCCGAGATGCGTTGACCGTCCAGGTCGACCTTCACATCGACGCCGAGGTGCAGGAACCGGTACGGTAAAGAACGTTCGTACTGACGGGAGGTGCCTGGCAGGGCGAATGCCCCTCGGGCGCTGGCGGCGCAACACGCGTGGTGGCGGGACAAGGGCATCTGCTCCAGTTAGCGGCTCGGAAAAACCTGCGCAAGCCCATTGAGCCAGCGACCGAGCGACGCCGCGGCCAACACACACCCAATCACCTTCTGGGGGCCATGCTCTCCCGAGCAACACCCAACTTCAACTCACTCAGCCTCGATCGCCAATTTCCGTAACTCCTCGTAGTACGGCAGGCACTCGCGCCACAGCGGCTCCAAGTGCGAAGGGAGTGCTTCGGCTCTCGGAACGTAGGGTCGAAAACCGGAGGACTGATGTACGGAAGTGTACCAGTATTTGGCCCATACGCCGTCCTCCGGCCTGGGGCCTGACGGCCAGCTCAACATCCCCTCTTCGAAGTGAACGCCGACCCGTTCACATAGCTCAGTGAGTACCCTACGGGGAGAAATCAAGAGCTGCGTGGCATCCAACACCACCGGTTCTTGACCCAGCGTCCGCAGGTGACGCAACAGTTCGACGTGCCGCTGATAACCCACGTCGGTCAACGTGGGGTGCCGGACTTCGCGAGCATAACTCGGCAGCATCTCCGAAGGATTGCGCGTGAGCAGCACGTTCACCGTCTCCCTCAAGAAGCCGAGGTCGAGCTCGACCAGGTGGTGCGTCATGTGTTTGAAGAAGCCGAGCTGGGCCCGTGCACCGGCGCTGGTAAACCCAATGTCTCCCAGGATCACGTCGCGCACCACGCGCTCCCCATCGGCATCCATCGTGGCCAGCACTTCGGCAGCCCCGGGGTGATAGTCTCGGGCTCGGGTCCGCGCCAGGTAGTGAGCGTACAGGGGTTCGTCGAAGACACGCGTGTCACTCCGCTGCGCGAACGAATACATGAGCGCGGTAGACACGTTTCGCGGACCGCTCCACAAACACAGTCGCAAAACCTTCTCAGCCATCACCTTTGACCCTCGCGACGTAAGCTGCAACCGCCTGATCGTAAAGCGCGCGCAGCCGCGCCGTCATCGGGCCAGGCTTACCCGACCCGATCACACGACCGTCAATCGAGACCACCGGGGTGAGACCCCCAAACGTTCCCGTGACGAACGCCTCGTCCGCGCCGTAGACGTCGAACAGGGAGAAGTTCTTCTCGACGCTCGTGATCTCGTTTCTGCGACAGAGCTCGAGCACCTTGCCGCGGGTGATGCCGTTCATACAGTATTGGCCGGTAGACGTCCAAACCTGGTCTTTCTCGACGACGAAGAAGTTCGTCGAGTTGCATGTGGCGACGAAGCCGTGAATGTCAAGCATCAACGCTTCGTCGGCGCCCGCCTCCAGAGCCTGCACCAGCGCCATGACCTCGTGGAGCTTGCTGTGGCAGTTCAAGCGCGGGTCGAGATAATCGGGGGAGCCACGTCGAATCGTGCTCGTGAATAGCTTGATGCCCTCGCGCTGGGGTCTTGCGTCCGCGACCTTGTATTCGGGAATGATCACGACGTTGGGGCCGGTCACCACGAGCCGCGGATCTTGAGACGGCGTTCTCTTGATGCCGCGGGTGATCATGAACCTCACGTGCACGCCATCGCGCATGCCGTTGG
Organism: uncultured bacterium; assembly: GCA_966249405.1. Lineage (GTDB taxonomy): Bacteria > Myxococcota_A > Polyangia > Polyangiales > Polyangiaceae > SZUA-265. The sequence goes on from CBINDO010000176.1 coordinate 14,821, forward strand.
CTTCCAGCGTTCGCTCGATGGCATCGACCAACTCACGGCGCGTCATGGGCAGCTTCATCCCGATCGTCGCCGCGCCGTGCCACAAGCGGTCCAAGTGTTCTTCCAAGAACACCAAGACGCTGTCGTGGACGCGCAACGCTTCCCACACCCCGTCACCCACCAGATAACCGCTGTCGAAGACCGAGATCTTGGCCTCGCTGCGCGGAAACAACTCGCCGTTGACCGAGACCAACACGGCTTGGTTGCGGTCATCGTGCACGGCGAGGTGCGTCCCACTCGCCTCCACGACTTCGGCGTCAGTCGCCAAACGTGACCCCCGACTTCGACTCCTTGACCTCGCGAGCTGCCGCGGCGCGCGCCGCAGGACACTGCTCGGACGAAGAGTCCACGAAAGAAGCCAAGCTCCGCTGCTCGGACGGGAAACGTTCGATACGGTCCTTCAAAAATTTCTGGAGTGCGCTGATGTCTTGGGCGTTGCCGGTGATGCACAAGAACTGCACGCAACGTTCGGTCAAGTAAAACGGAGAGGGTTCTCCACGATTGGCAGTGGCTGCGTCGTTGAGGAAGCGCTCGAGCTCCGGGATCATCATCTTGGAACGTGACCAGCCGTCGCTGAGGGCGAACACGAACTGGCGCAGGTACCAGATGGTTCGCGGTGTTTGTCGAAGGAAACTCGACACGTCGTCGGCGGTGAGCCGCGCTCCGAGAAACTCCGTCAGCTTGGGCCACACGACCGTGCCTTCGTATTCGTCCCCCAGAGTAACGGTGAGGAAGAGCAGCTCGCCGTGGTACTGCGGATGCTCACGCCACCAACGGGGAATGCGTTCGAGCAAAGGCCGCGGCGAAAGCTCGGGCAAATCATCGCGGCGACGGTTGCTTGGCCCCCAGCCGCTGTACGCGGCCAAGGCAAACAACGCGGCGCGCGCGTTCTCGGGATCGGCGAAGAGCCCCTCCACTAGTCCAACCGCCGCCTCGCTGCCCTGGTTCTGCAGGACGTTGAGCACCGCCGTTTGGGTCAACGCCGGCGCCTTTTCGCTCCGGAGCAACTGCACCAGAGGTTGATAGCCTTTGGCAACCAACGACGTGTAAACGCGACCGTTGCACGACTGGGATCGCGACCGGAATGCATGATTGTCCTCGTCGTACTCGAACGGGCAGACGATCAACGAGTTGGCGCCGTCCTCGGCGTCGTAGCTGTTGCGATTCTTCTCCTGGCGGCGGGCCAGCCAGGAGCGGATACGGGGCTTGGCGATCGCGATGACGTCGAGCCCAACGGGAAAGCCGGGTGACGCCTTGTAATAGTGGCCAAAAAGCAGCTGTGCGACTTCGCGTTGCTCCGTATCGCTGAGCTCGGAGAAGCTCGCGTTGAGCCACTTCACCCACGCCGCGTGCACGGGATGGAGGGCCTTGGCGAGTTCGGGCATGTCGTCCAGGTCCGCGTACCAGTCCCGCAGATGGGTACCACCGTAAACGAGCGAGCGGCGTAGATCCTTCTTCACCTCTTGGTCTCTGACCAGCGGATACAACGCGACTTGCCGCTCCAGCACCGAGACGTCGCGCCGTTCCCGGTCTAGTTTTGTCTCACCCGACCGCGACGGGTGATGACCCCGCAAGAAGTCGAAATAGTAGGCGTGCTCCGCAACCGGCACCGCGGACGGCGCGACGTTGGTATAACGACGCTCCTTCTCGGCATCCCAAGCTTCGGAAAAAACGGTCGCGATCAACGAGTCCGGCAGCAAACGCCACTCGTCAGCCGGAACTGGCACCTCCAGGCGCTGCTTCGCGACGTCGAGTGACGTGTCAATCTCTCCTTTGGACGGGCTGTAAGTCCACGCGATCGTCATCAAGTGTGGACCGGCGAACGCCATCTCCGGTCGATAATGAGCCTTTACGTACTCCAAA
>CBINDO010000177.1:0-16623 GCA_966249405.1 uncultured bacterium
AATGCCGAACCGTTGACCCTGAAGGGTCCCGGAGCAGCGTACGACTGGATGTTGGGTCATTCGGTGTCGCCTGGTTTCGTGCTCGGCGCGGGGGTTATGTTCGTGGGACAATATCCTTCCAGTGCTAGCTCTGGAGGGCGGAGCTTGGACACCGAAGGGCTCAGCGTAAACTTAACAGCACCATTCGGGTTCGCGCAGTATTATCCCCTCCCCAGCTTGGGGCTGAATGCCCAGCTGCTCGGCGGTTACGCCGCGGAAGTGGCCGACCGCGACGCGGAGCAAGTGCAGAGCGGCGCCCGAGGCCCCCTGGCGGGGCTCGGCGTGGGGTGGGACTTCGAACTCGGCGCTGGTGGCGCTATCGGGATTTTCGCACGCGGATTGTACGGGGTGTTGTCGACTGAAGTGGACGTGCGGACCAGTCGGCCAGGTAGCGGGGCCACGGATACCGTAACGCGCTCCCTGGAGCATACTTGGATGGGGGCCACCGTGGGCATAGACGCGACCTACTACTGAGCAATTCGGCCAAGGTAACGCACGACATGAAAGACACGACGAGGAGCGCGAAGGTTTTGGTGCGGCGCCGGGCGACGAGAGGAGCAATCGGCGGCGTGGCCGCGTGTTTGCTGTGCGCCGCGTGCGGGTTCGAGGGAGGGACTCGCAAAGGGCCCTATCGCTCGTTGTTCGAGGAGGAGCTGGAACCGGCTCTCGTGGAACAGCGCACCGACGAAGACACGACGTTGGAACGGGCGACACGCAGCAACCCCAATCGTGAGACGAGCAGCGACACTCCGGCCACTTCGCTGCCGACGAGCGACGACGCGACTCACCAGAGCGACACGACGAGCGGCGTGCCCGCGACGCCCGCAGCGAGCAGCAGCCCGACGTCGTCGAACCCGGTCTCGACGAACGAGCTGTCCTCGACCGCCGGCGATACGGTGAGCAGCGAGGGGAATGACGATCGGACGACCCAGTCGCCGGAGCTCACCTCCGAACCGCTCGTACTCGACACGGGGGCCTCACTGGTGCTGGACACCACGACGTCAATGTTCGATCCCACCGTGGGAGACTTCGCCGATACACACCTCGATTGCACCGGGGCTCCGTTCGCGGCGGGTGACGGCTCGCTCCGTTTGGATGGCGTCGAGGTGGAAGCCGTCGTCACGTTGTGTGAAGGCTGGGTCGCATACGGGGACAACGGAGCCGCGCTCCGCTTCGTCAACTTGGTCACCGGAGAAGAGGGGCCGAACCTCGTGTTGCCGCAGACCGCCACCGAGCTCCGTTACGATGCGGGAGCCGATCTGCTGCATGTGGCGTTGCCAAATGGGGTGAGCAGCTACGGCTTGTCCACGGGCTCGGTGACGCACATCGAGTTGGATGGCGCCGTGCGCAGCATCGCCGTAGCCGAGACGCTCGACGTTTGGGTTTCTCTCTCTGAAGCTCGCCTGCTGCGTATCGACGGCGTCACCGGCGATGCGCTCCGACTGCTCTCTGGCGTCCCGACGGGGCAGCTGGAGTATGCACCTGCTACACGCACTTTGTTCAGCTCCAGCAGCGGTTCGGTTTGGACGCTTTCGGAGGATTTCTGGATGGCGAGCCCCAGTAACGGAACCTACCGCTGTGACAACTTCCAAGACGCGGCGCTCAGCCACGATGGCAAGCGATTGGCGGTCGCCTGTGGTGGCGGCAATGGGCAGGGGTACAACATCCTGAACTACGAGGCCGGCGAGCTACCCGCTTGGGAAGGTCAATGGAATACCGGCGCTTATCCCAGGAGGGTCGCGTTCGCCCCCGACGACCAAGCGGTCGCGGCGAGCAATGGTTCCGACCTCCAGCTGTTTCAGAGCGAATTGCCCACCCCCTATCGAACACTCTCGGTGAATTGCCCCGGATCGAGCCGAGAACACCTGACGGTGAGTCTCGACGACTCTCACGCAGCCGTCCACGTCCAAACGTGCGATGGCGATTCCCTCGTTCGGTGGCTGCGTTTCCAGCCCGATCCCGACCTCGAAGACTACGACGGAGATGGGGTCATCCACACGCTGGACAACTGTAAACACGCGCCAAACCCTGACCAAGAAAACGCCGACGGGGATGCCTACGGGGATGCTTGCGACCTCGACGCGACGTGTGACGCGGCAGTTGGATTGGTGGATGCACCACTTCCGACGAGCTGGGAGCTCAACGGGGTCGTAGCCAGCCACGACGGGTCCGTCGTCTACGTCTCGGTTGCCCATGCGAGCGCTACCTGGCCCGACTCGGTCGTCGCCGTAAACGTCGCGTCCGAACGAGCCCTATGGGTGATGCCGGTGGGACAGGATCCGTACAGGCTTGCCGCGAGCAGCGACGGAACCCGCCTGTACGTGGGCTATCTGGACGCTTCCGTCGTGCGCGCCATCGAGCTCACCGAGCGGCGGGCTTGCGCCGAATTCGCGTTGAACCCAGGGTCCGACGAAACCCGTATCGCGGGCGACCTCGTCGTGCTGCCGGGTACTCGCGAGTCGCTCCTCATTTCGAGAGCGCGCCGTGGCGTGAGTCCGAGCTTCGGTGGCGCCGCCGTCTACGACGAAGGTGTGATGCGGCCCACGGTTACGGCGGACTGGGATGGGGGCAGCCGATTGCTCGTGGCAAACGCAGACACCTACTACACCTATGACAGTCAGAGTTCCGCCGCACGGCTGTACGAGTTGAGCATCGACGAAGCAGGAGTCCTATCGAGCGAACTAGCGTCGTCGTTGTTGGCGCCATACGGCGACGTAGCGTACGGGGGTGGCTATGTTTGGGGTCACGCCGGCGACATCGTCGATCCGCAGGTGCCGGAGAAAGTGACCACCATCCCGGTGGGGTTCAGCGCCGTGACCGCCGACGCTCCGTCACGGCAAGTGGCTTACGTGCGCGACACGACGATCGCCGTCTATGCAACCGACACCCTGGAGCTGGTGCGCGAGATCCCCCACTCGACGGGTCCTGGTCGCGCGTTCGCCGCGACGCCCGTCGCAGGGGGCGGATTGGCGCTCGTGCCATCGGAACGCAGCTTGGTCTTTATCCCAGACGTATTCGGGCCGTGAGTGATGGGTGAGGATCGCGAGCCCGCTGCCCAGCGCGTTGGCTCGACGTTGCCGGTTGGCCCTGTTCACAGACAGCGCCGCACGGAACGCCACACTCGCATTTGGCCTGGCCGTTGCTCCGGCGCAGTCCGGTTGGACACGAAGAGTAGCTCGCGATCGTCCCGAGACAGCGTCAGGTCCATGTCATCGGACACGCTGTTGAGCGTGCTCACGTTTGCGACTTGGTTGAACTCGTCGTCACCCGCGGCTCGATTCGCCCTCCAGATGTCGACCTCTCCTCTGCCCCCGGCTCGGGTAGAGCAGAAGTACAACCAGTTACCGTCAGCGGTGAGTACGGGCCTCGAGTCCCACTGCGGACCGTTCACACCTCCCAACAGGCGAAGCTCGGCAAACTCCTGACTCCGATCGGTGCGCGTCGCGACCCACAAGTCCGAAGACCCCAAGCCTGGGCGTTGAGAGGCGAACAACAACTTCAAGTCGTCGGCGCTAACCCAGGGCACGTGATCCTCTTGCGGGGAACTCAGAGCCGTCAAGGCGGTCGCGTTCGCGAATTCGGCGTCCACACGCGCGCGCGTGACGCGCCACAAGTTGCGATCTCCCCCAGCCACGCTCGAATGAAAGTACAACGTGAGCCCATCCGAAGATACGACAGGGGTGCCGTTGCTCTCTTGGCCGAAAGCACCGGTGACCTGCTTCACGTCCACAAAGGGGCTGTCGCGGTCCGCCCGCTTGGCCTCGAAGATGGTCTCGACCCCGTCGATGCCCTCCGCGAAATAGAGGGTCAACCCGTCCGACGAAATCGAAGGACTCCACAAGTCCCCATCGGACGTGAGTTCGCTGACGAGCTCCGGTTCCGACCAATCGCCAAGTGTGCAGTCCTCGCAGTCTTCCCCGGTGCAAGATGGCGGCGCACTGGAGGTCGCCAACACCGAAGTCTCACCGCCACTCGATGGAACCGAGCCGACGGTCAAAGTCAGCGCTCCCGGGAGTACCGCCCGGCGGTGTCCCCGGGAGAGCTCCGCATCATAAACACCGGGGTCGAAGATGGCCGGCACCGCTACCTGAAGCTCGGTATCCGAGGCGCGCCCCACCACCCGAAGCGGCACGCCACCGAGCGATACCTCGATCGGTGTCAGCGTGGCCGGCTCGTCACTCTCGACCGACAACGAGACCTGATCGCCCAATCCCTGGCCGGTGATTGTTGCCACCAACGGCAACTCGTCGACGCTCCAAGAGCTTGGAGTGAACCGCGTCAACCGCATCGTTTCGTCGGCCGACATACACGCCGACACCACTCCGCAACAGACAGCAATCGTGACGCCCCGACCTAACCACATGCTCGTATAACTCCAGACTCTGACACTCCGGATGGGCTCCCGCGTCGTCTACGAGCGCATCGCCTGCACCGTGCCCGCACGCCTCCACACAACGTCGCACCACGGCATGAATACCTGACACCGAGTAGCCACTCCTCGACCCCTAACGGTGACACAAACATCCGCGGCCGACCAATCGTCAAACCGAACCGCCCGACGTTATCTAAACCCACGGTTCGGCTGTGTCGACCTTACCGCGATGCCGCCGCCCCAGGTGTGAGGGCGCTCGAAGCTACTTGTACGGCAAACTATCAGCCGGTGGGACTGCTACATTGAAGAGTTTGGTTCGACTGAACCGAACTCTGGGGTTAGGCGCGAGCTGAACTGCGACGAGAGGTGGAAAGTGGTGCCTTGCGGAGGGCTCAGCGCCGTTACTGCGCCCAAGGGAGTTGGTGGTCGGTAAACGTGACGCGGTCCCAGACATTGGGCTCGGCAAATCGTCCGCGGGATTCGACTGCGTGGCGAGTGTAGCGCGGGTCGGGCGCGCCAGCTGTGGTGGGCGGCCTGGGCGGGGCGCTGCCTCGGATCCCGGCGCATCGTCGCGTCCCGAGCGCCCCCAATCCCGTGGCGCCCGCCAAGATATCACGCATCCCGAGATACGGCGCTGGTCAAGATAGCACGCTTGCCAAGGACCGGCGGGTCTGCGCACAATCGGTTCATGGTGAGACGCAAATCATGGGTGGGTGTGCAACGTTCGTTCGCGATGCTGTGGGTGGCCGGCGGCGCTGCCCTCGGTTGTGGTGGAGACGATGACACGCCGGAGGGTGGCGGGCCGTCGGGAGAGAACAGCGGGCAAGTGACGGCTCCGTGGACCGCGTATTGCGTCGCGACGTTCACTCGCGACTATCCCATCATCGACAGCTTTGGCGATCCGCAGTTCACGGCGAAGACCGGCGAGAAGTACCTGCTCTCCGAGCTCTCTGCGGCGCAAGGCTCGTTCGAGTTGGTCTACCTCGCCAATGGCGCCCCGAACACCATCGCCGTAGAGGGTGAAAGTCCGCTGCCGATCTCTACCAACTGCGATGCCGGCGCTACTCCGTATTATGCCGTGTTCCAAGATACCGCCGTCTTCAAGGACGAAGCCTTGACCGAAAAGGCGTGTGACCTGACGGCAGGCACCGTGTTACCGGCCGACCCTACGAAGCCGCGCGGTTTCTCGTCTACGGACCTGTCCTTCGGGGCAACCGCCAAGTACAGTTTGTTCATGAACGCCTTCGCGGCGACCTGCGGAAACATCGACACCGGTTACATCTCGGTGCCGCAGGCGGAGGTGCTCGGCACCACGACGTACGTCGTGCCTGTGGTATCGATCATCGGTCCGTCCGCTCCTTGAGCGCACGCGACGGTCGCCGCGCCGCTCGGCTGCAAAAATGGCGCATACTCTGCGCAGCAGGGGCGGTCTGCCATGGACACGCCCCCAAGTGTTGCGTGCGGAGGTAACCCCACCGTTTCAGCGTGGCGAGAAGCGCGACCAATCGTGGCGCCGACGCCGATTTCCTTCTGTGCTCCCAGCGATTTACGCACCACTCTGCGGACGGCGAGGAACTCGAAACTTGACGGGCCGGGAGAACACGATGCGAACTGGAATTTGGAAGCTAGTGGCGATGGGGGTGCTGGCTTGTGGGGTCAGCAACTGTTCGGAGAGCGCTGGAGAAAACCCGAGCGCGGGAGCGGGTTCGACCCTAGACCCCACGACCGCGATTAACCCGGCGGGCAGCGCCACCACGCCAGGGCCAACCTCGAGCGCGGGCATCGCCGGCGACACCTCTGCACCAGCCACAAGCGGCACTGGCTCGCAACCAGGCGGGCCAAACACCACCACGGCTTTACCGAGCCCTGAGACAACGGAGGCAACGAGCGGCCCGACCCCGGTCGACGACTCGACCGGGAGTGAATTCAGCGACGACGGGCAATCGAGCGCCAGCACCGCCGGGCCAACCACGACCACGGGAGCCACCACGATGCCGGGCTCGCTCGAGCCGGAGCTCGTGACCTCCGCCGAGGACGCCTACTGGAAGCTCGGCGCCATCACGCCGTTAACCAATGGCACGGCAGATGTGACGGTGGATCCGACCGCCACCGGTCAACGTTGGGATGGTTTCGGCGGAACCTTCAACGAGATGGGGTGGGATGCACTGTCGATGCTCACCGCAACCGAGGTGGCCGAGGCGCTGAAGCTCCTCTACGATCCGAAAGACGGCGCGGGCTTCACCTACGGGCGCATTCCATTGGGCGCCAGCGACTACTCGAGCAGTTGGTACACCCTCGACGATGTTCCCTCCGGCGTGGCCAACGACTACCAGATGGAATACTTCTCGATCGCGCGCGACCGCGAGAAGTTGATCCCCTTCATCAAAGAAGCGATGAAGGTCCAACCTGACATTCAGTTCTGGGCGAGCCCCTGGGTCGTCCCCGCGTGGATGTTGGATGGCAGCTCGAACATGAAGGGCGACGCACAAACCCTCGGCGCGCACGCGTTGTACATGGCGAGGTTCGTGGAAGAGTATGCCAAGGAAGGGATCCAAATCAGGGCCGTTCACCCGCAGAACGAGCCCGGCTACGGCAGAGTCCACTGGAAGCAGGAAGACTTGATCGCTTTCATGAAGACCTACTTGGGGCCGACACTCGCAGAACGAGTTCCCGGTACCGAGGTCTGGTGCGGAACGATGTCGAAGGCCGATGGGGGTGGTTACGACATGGCCCTAGCGCTAGCGACCGCGAGCGACGCGGAAGCTATGAACTACGTCAAGGGCTTCGGACTGCAATGGAACTTGCACGACGCCGTAGAGACGTTGGCGGCCACGAACGTCCCGGTGATGCAGACGGAACATCGTTGCGGCAACTACAACTTCACGGCGCCGTATTGGGACAGGAATCGCTACAGCTCCGCCGCTGCGCAGAACGACCACCTGTACGGTGAAGAAAGTTGGCAGGGGATCCGCGACTGGATCGTGGCGGGGGTGAACTCCTACGTCGCTTGGAACATGGTGCTGGACACCGCGGGTAAAAGCCTGGACGGTTGGCCACAAAACGCACTGCTCGTCGTTGACGAGACGGCGAAGAAACTCATCGTCACGCCCGCCTACTACACCTTCAAGCACTTCTCGCACTACATCACACCGGGAGCGACCCTGCTCGGTACTACCGCAGGCAACGACGCCTACCAAGGCGCGGGTACCGCCAAATATGGTCCCGGCGAGGTCGCCTACGACCTGGTCAACGCCTTCGCGTTCAAGAACCCGGACGGCAGCATCATCGTGCAGCTCTACAACAAGGACGTCGCCGCCAAGAGCACGACGGTCGATACCGGCGCGGGGCTTTATCAGTTCGATGTGCCCGCGCACGGCTGGGCCACGCTCCGCGTCCCGCAGTGAGCGCTGAGGGAGTCATGTGGGAGGGTGCGTCGTTTCGTCGTGCGGACTTGCTGCGCGGGTTTACCGCGAGACGTTAGTCCACTGCGCGATTTCAGGGCGGCCACGGTCGCAGCGCGCGAACGGAAGCTGAGCAGTTCTCGGTCAGCGGCAAACAGCTCTCTGGAATCGGAGACAGCGTTTCGCCGAGGGCTGCGAACTCCGAGCAGGGCATATTCCAGAGCCCGTCGTTCAACACTTCAACGAGATCACTGAAACACGCGTCGGCTACGGCCAAGGTCTCGCTACAAGTATTGGCGTCGTACAAAACCATTGGGCAAAGCGAATAGAGCACTAACTCATTGGCCTCACACGAACTCTGTGCATCTTCACAGGCTCGTACTGCACCTTCCGCCGACGCCCCATCGAGAGCAGCTTCGACATAGGCATCGTGTTGGCAATATCGAATCGCCGCCACCTCGGGCACGGTGCGCTTCAAATTCTCCGAGAAAGCCCCGCACAGGTCTTCAGCGTGAGTCGATGCTCGAGAAATCGGCAACCCGGCCGACACGGTGGCCCCCTTCAGGATCCCTGTAAACTCGGGCTCTTGCACCCCCTCGTCCCCACAACTCCCAACGAGCGAGATGATCACCGCGATTGAAGATACCGAACCGAAGCGTAAAACCATAGGGATGCCGTTCTCTTGTCAACAACGTCGCTGGCGCGATCCTAGTTCACCGCGCTCCCCAAAAGCAAGCCGCGGGACGTCCCCAAACCGCACCCGTATACCCGAAGGCTGCTACAAGTAGCCAGGTACCCGCAGCCATTCGCTAGGACGCGTCCCTGCAGCTCACATCTCTCAGCGCGCCAGCGCCATGTTCACGGGTCTTGGCGCAGCTCGACCTCCGCGGCCGCGTACGTGTCGGACGTGAAACGCAGCGTGTAGTCACCTGCCGCCAGGGGCACTGCGTCTCGAGTCTTCACGCGCGTGCAGGCTGTCGAGCTGCTGGCCGATGAGCATACATCCAGCGCCCCGGACGAAGACGTCACCTTTCCCACCTCGACCGTGCCTGCTCGGAGCAAACGAATGGGCAACGTCGTCTCACTGGAGGTCAGCATGCGCAGGTGCGTCGTGGTCGTTACGCTCCGTGGCTCGTCGCCCGTCGGTTGGACGACGACTTCCACGGCGGTGAGCCCTGCCTCCTCGGGGATCTGTACGGACGCCGTATGGACACCCGCAGTCAAACGTCCCACCGTCCAAACGTCGCTGGCCTCGTCACCGGGGTTCTGCACCGCGAGACCGCCCGGTGCTTCGCAAGAGCTGACCGCTAACCAGGCTCCCGCCGGAACGTGCGCGTGAGCGAAGAACGAGGGCGAGTTGGTCGGAGAGAGCGTCACTTTGCGTCGATAGACGAAACCTCGACTCAGAGTGCGTCGGTGTCCAGCGGCGTCGCAGCCGATGGTCTCGGATTGAAAGCTCCACGCGCCGGTGCTTGTATCGAAGTCCGCGGGACTTGCGGAGCACCGGAGGTGTGGAGCGCCGGCAAGTCGGTTCTTACGCTGCTCGGCGTGCCAGTCGACGAGCTCGGAGACACGGACGCCCACGACACCCAACGCGGCTTCTAGTTGCGGAGCGCCAATCGTCGCCCCGAGCGCATCGTAGAAGTCGAGAGTCGCACCAACGCCAAGTCTATCCAGCAACGACGTCACCGTCGTCGCGGCGGTATCATAACCCCGCGGAGGCTGCGACACGATGAGATCCTCCACGTCGATGTTCTCCGACGCTAAGGCGGGGTTCTCTTCGCCGAGTTTCAGGCTGCCAAACTCACCGAGCGCCTCAGCCAACCCTTCTCGAAAATACGGCGCGTGGTCTCGCTCGCGCTCCGTGATCATGTGTACCAGCTCGTGACCGAGCGCCGGATAATTGGAGTAGATGGAGTCCGACTCCAGTCGAGCGCAACCCGAGACTTCATCTTCACAGTGCTCGGCGAGTGAACCACCCAGCCGATAGTAGTGAACGCGAGGAGCCGCCCGCCTGCCCAGCAATTCCTCCAGCGATTCGAGGGAATCGCTGAGGTACTGCGCATCGTTCTCGCAGAAGGGCGCATCGTCACCGACGTGATAGACGATGCGCCCAACGGCGATCCCCGGCACGAGTCGCTCGCGAGAGCTACACCCTAAGCCAGACAGCGCCAGCAGAGCCACGAGGGCTCCCCTCGCCTCGATTCCGGCAGACCTGGCGCTCCACTGTTTCCTTCGAACGCCGGAAGCCATCGCAGCCATGGGAGGAGGTTAGCATAGTCTTGCCTGCGCGCGGCTCGCCAGACAAATGCGCAAACCTTGGCAGGTCGCCAGGGTAAGGGTAGATTTACTGGATGGTCTCGCACGACGTCAGCGAGTTGGACCCAACGCCTCCGATGCAAATGTCTCCTGACGCGCCACCATTGAGTGAATCGTCTCCGGCAGCACCCTCGAGCCGGTCGTTGCCGTCCTGTCCGTAGAGAAAGTCATTGCCGTCCTGACCATAGATTCTGTCGTTGCCTCCGCCTCCGAAGATGCTGTCGCTTAGAAGTCCTCCCTCGCAGGTGTCGTCCCCATCGTTGCCGAAGATCGAATCCAGCCCGTTCTGGCCGCGCAAGATGTCTTGGCCGGTACCGCCCGATATGACGTCGTCTCCTTCTCCGCCTTCGATGACGTCGTCTCCGTCACCACCGTTGATCACGTCTGCGCCGCCGAGACCTCGAATCGTGTCCTGTCCGCCCTTGGCGATGATGCAGTCGACGGCGGCGGTGCCCGTGAGCACATCGTTGTTCGTGGTACCGACGATTATGTTCGAACCAGAGGGACAGCAGGCGCTTGAGTCACCTACTTCGACGAGCACGCGTTGCGTGGTAGTAGCAACGTTACCTCTTTGGTCCACTGCAGTCCAAGTGACGATGGTAAGGCCTGCTTTCAAGCTACCGGTGGGTGAGCGCGTCACCGTGACGTCGCCCCCACAACTGTCGACAGCGGTGGCCTGCCCCAGGTTTACGTTCGCACAGCTAGTCGCCACTACGTCGGCGGGCGCGCTCAGCACCGGAGGCGTGGTGTCGACCACGGTGATTGACGCAGTGTCGGTTGCCGTCACACCGTTCTGCGCGATCTCAAGGGTGACCGTGGTCGTGCCCAATGGAAAGCTGCCACTGGCGACCGGAAGACTACTTCCTTGAAGCGTTACGGGGGCCGTCCACAAGTAAGACACCTGTCCGTCGGGCGCACCGGATCCGGAGCCGTCCACAGTCGCGGTGGCTACTCCGGACGCCTGACACTCTCTCGTCTGGTCCGGTCCGGCATTGGCGACCAACGAGTTGGCGTCACAAGCGTCGCCAAGCCCATCACCGTCGAAGTCCGCTTGCTCGGGGTTGGGTGAGGTGGGACAATTGTCGCTATTCGTGTTTACGCCGTCGCCGTCCAGGTCCGGATCGCATGCGTCGCCTAGCCCGTCCGCGTCCAAGTCGGATTGGTCGGGGTTGGCGAGCAGCAAGCAGTTGTCAAGCGAGTCAACGACGCCGTCACTGTCGACATCGAGCGACTCGACCGTATCCACAACGGAAACTCCCAGTGACGCACCGAAAGTCCCCCGCAAGTTGAAGGTGACTTGCCCATCATCAAATGGAACTTGCACCGACTCGATTGTCAGCACCCTCTGTGTCCAGTCGACGTGGAAAGGAATCGGGGTTTCGTTGAGGCGCACGGATTCGAAGACGTCCCCCCCGTGTTCCCCTCGCCCCTTGATCGCAAGTGACCCCACCGGGAAAGTACCGTTGCCGGCGCCGTCTACAGGAACTTGGGTTCCACTCGAGCCACCGGTGACCAGTATCTGGCTAATCGTTTCGTCTGGAATTGGCCAGGCGAAGCCCAGTGTCAGGCTCTCTGCGATCGTCCTAAACTCGATTCCAACGCTGCAGCTTGCACCCGGGCATGCCTTGCCCAACAGGCGAAATGTTCCATGCGCATTGGTTGAACCAGACCCCGTCACGTCCACGCCCGCTACCTCCACCGTCACCGAGGCATATGCAGACGTTTCGCTTTGATCGAGGTCGCCGTACAGACTGCCGCCAAAGCTGAGAGCCTCACTGGAGGTCCCTACGTCGGTGGGCTGACACAACGGCGTCGTCGTGTCGGCATCTTCACACCCAGCGGGGATGTTGCATTCGATGCCCCCAACGTCTCCAGAGATCGCCTTGTCGATATCCAAGTTGGAGCCAATCTCGCAAACGACGCCGTCGCATGTATCGGGACATCCCGAGGAAGCTCGAGCGAATCGATTGACACTGCAGATGTTCTCGCTGCCGCACTCGGAGCTCTCGAACGCTACCGCGTGGCATGCCAGGGAGTCCAACGTATCACCACAAATGGCCTCATCGGGAACAAAGAAGGGAGCTTGGTCGAGACCAATTTGCTCGGTGAGCTGGCGGACTGCGTACGCGAACTTGTCCGCGCACACTTGATCGAGCAGTGTTTGCCTCTCCGCGTCGTCTGCCGCAGCCTCGATCGCATCGCGCACGGCTGACGGCACGCACAACTCTATAGGGCCAAGCAAAAACGGGTCGGCTCCCGAAAGATCTGCGGGATCAACATCACATTCACATCGAACCGTGAGCGGCGCCGTCGGCTCGGGTGGTGGAGGGTTCTTGCTAGCTTCGCACGAACACCCAAGCGTAACCCAATAGGCACCAAGAATTGCACAACTCGTAACAACGTTTCGCGTCACGTATCACCTCCTGTTTTTCGCCACCCCAAACACGACAACTGCGTCGCACCGTTGTGGACAGAATCGCACAATAACAGTTACCCAAACGACTGGATACCGTCCTCGTCATTGAAAGGAACTCCTTTGTCACGGCAACACATCAACACCCAGCACTTTCACCAGATTCACCGTTCATCATAAACAACCACAAACAAAAGAAGTCCGCCTTTTCGAATAGTTGCAAACTGACGCACTGCATAAACCTCACAGACTACACCGATCTAATCGGAGCGCTCTCACCGACCACCTGTTCGGCTCAACAGCACAACCAAGAAGCTCCCCCTGGCAACACACCACCGGCTGAGCATGGCAGGTGTGGCCCACGCCTCCGCGCCTCCCTTACGTCGCAGCGATTGGAGCGTAGGTGTCAGGGTGCCGTGTAACCTCGATCGTCGGAAGTCTCCAGTGTGGACCGTCAGCGCCCTGGGTTGCCGCTGGCTCAAGCCGCAGTACATTGCCAAATTCTATCCCGAGACGCGGTGGAGCTCTGTTGTGCGCGCTGCACAGCAGCGGCACCGCGCCATGTATCGGCAGTGATGCACTCTCCTGGGTGTATGACGAGTACGCCACGCCGTACCCCGACGGTGCGACGTTTGACGGAATCAGCGTCGGAGCGGGTTTCGCGTGCGGGGTCACGACGGACCAAGAGATACTGTGCTGGGGGTCGTTGGACGACGAGTTGGCGATCCCCTCGGACTTCGTCGTGGCGACCCACGAGGAGCTGGATGCTCTGGTAACCGCCGCTGACGATCAGCGAGCTGCGATGGGCCCACAAAAGTCCGAGCCCGGCACCGTTGACGCCACCTTGACGCCGATCACCGGCTCGATCCTGGGCGACGCCGCGATGCCCGACTGCAGCGCCGCCATCAGCACCACGCTCGTTGGTGCAATCGCAGGCAACAACATCACCGAAAACACGGCCGACAACGGCGGAGTGCTGTCGACCCATTGGTTCCGCATGTCGGACAACGAGCAACCTGTCGAACTCACGTTTTCGGGTGACGCCGCGTCGGGGATGCCTCTGGTCATCGAAGCCGGCAAACTCGTCCGCGGTGACTACGTCTATTGTTTCGACGAAGGGGACGCCGCGCTCACTACTAGCGCAGACGGCTCACGCGTGTTCCAGTTTCGCATAACGTCGGTCGCCGACGGCCGAGACTGCAGCGCCCCTCGCCTCGAAGCAACGATCCGCGGTTGTAAGAATTTGGGGGTAGGTGAGTGACCTGTGAGGCTCGTGGCGAGTGCCGCCTAAACGAAGGCGCCCGCTGTTAGCGCCGGCGCGTGGGCGTGGTCCGCAAGTCAACCCGGTTGCCCTCTTCACCGCCACAGGGCGTGAGCGTGGGCCCAGGGTTCCCCGATGCGTCCTTCTCGACACGCGACTCGCGAGCGCAACTATCTAGCCGCGAACGAGTTTGGTATACAGCTGCTGCCAGATCAGTTGGGCCCTCAGCTTCCCATGCAGTTTCCCGCAGCCGCCCTCGACGCTCAGCTTCAGCCGGGCAGCCTCGTTGCCAGCAAGTACCGCGTTGTGCGGGTCTTGGGTAAGGGAGGTATGGGGGTGGTGCTCGAGGCGCGTCACGACGTGCTCGGGACCCAGGTCGCAATCAAAGTGCCGCGCCAAAGTATCGTCGAATCCCCGGAGGCGGTAGCCCGCTTTCTGCGCGAGGCCCAGGCCGCCGCCAAGCTCAAAGGTGACAACGTCGTGAAGGTGCAGGATGTTGGAACGCTACCCACAGGGCAGCCCTACATCATCATGGAGTATTTGGAGGGGCTGGATCTGGCCACATGGGTTGCCTCGCGTGGCCCCCTTCCGATAACCCATGCTGTCGACTTCGCACTGCAAGCCTGCGCAGGCCTTGCTGCGGCCCATGCGCTGGGCATGGTGCATCGCGACGTCAAACCCGCGAACCTGTTTTGTGTGCCTCAGGGCGACGGGCACTACACGCTCAAGCTATTGGACTTTGGGATCTCGAAGATGCCAAGCGCCCAAGCCGCGGGCACCGCGAACGTAACCAGCGCAGGCAGAGTCATGGGCACTCCACCGTACATGTCGCCGGAACAGTCGCTCTCGTCGAAAGACGTCGACGCTCGTACCGACATCTGGGCACTCGGTGTCGCTTTGTATGAGCTGCTCAGTGGCCATCTGCCGTTCGAGGCGGAGACGCCTCAGGGTCTGGGAATGCGGATCGCAACCACGCCTCCCGATCCGCTCTCCAAATGGAACATCACGGTACCCCCTGCGCTAGAAGCCGTGGTGGCTCGCTGCTTGGAGAAAGAGGCTTCGCGACGCTACGAAACCGTGGCAGACCTCGCGCTCGCGTTGTTACCGTTCTGCTCGAACGATGAGAGCGCGCGCCGCTCCGTGAAATGCTGCGCGGAATTGATTCGCAATGCTGGCTCGACCGTAGCAACGAGCCCAATGCTGTCTCACGCGGGAGCGGACCAACGGACCGCGGCTTTGGAGCTGAGCGGATCAGCACGCCAACGCGCAGCTCTCGCGGCTATGGCACTCTTCGAGCCGACCCATCCCCCGCCGTTTGCCGCCCCCGGACAAGAGTCATCTCGCCTCAACATGCAGGCACCCCAAGCCAACACCACCCCGCTTTCTTCAGGCAACTTGGCGCTTGCAGACGAAGTCGCCTTTGCCGGTTTGGCACCATCGGCCGCAGCGTTCCCATACAACCCACCTCGCGCGGACGGCGGGGCCGCAGATGGCACTGAGGCCCCGTCGCCCAGTATATTGTCGTCAGGCGCGTCCCACGCCGTGCCTTGGCGCGAGTTGACCTCGACGGCGGTTCCTTCAAGCAAGAGCACGGGCGGTTCTGGGCAGATGCCGATTTCAGCAGAGCCCAAGCGACGCATCGGCGCGACTTCGGTGGCTGGGGCCAGCGTCGTGGCAGCGCTTTTTGGTGTGCTGGGTTGGTGGTCGCACCGTGACGCTCCGGCTAGCACGACGAACATGGCAGGGACCGGCAACCCTACTATCTCCCTCCCAATACTTGCCGACCCGGCGCAGACGGTCTTGCCGCGTGTGACGGAGGTTACCATCGCCTCGCCCACCCCGTCCAACGTCGAGGTAACGACGCCGACCTATGAAGCTAAACGACAGGAAGGCGAAGCCAAGGATAGAACGGCAGCACCTCGCGCCGGAACGCAAGCCCAAGACTTCGAAGGTCTTCGGCAACGGCCCGCATCGCTCGAGCATTCGCGTGAGCCCCCGTCGACTAAACTCGTAGTGCCAAGGTCGCCCGTCCCCGCAGCTTCGTCAAAGCCTTCGGCTGGCTCAAAGCCCACGCCCTCATCGCGAACAATCGCGCCCGATTGCAACCCGCCGTACACCTTAGACGGCAAGGGTCAAAAACACTTCATCCGTGGCTGTTTCCCATAACGTGCGAACCATGAACCAAGCGCTTTCCCCATCCTCGTTGCTTAACATGATGACGAGTGCCGCAGCTCTGCTCGTGACGTGTCCAGGCCACGCGCAAACGCAACCGGTGCCGCTATCTACCCAAGCGTGCATCGCAGCCCACGAAGCGGCGATGGCACTGCGAGGTGCAAACAAATTGCGCGCCGCCCGCGATGAAGCGGCCACTTGCACGAACAGCGCATGCCCCCAGATCATTCGCTCGAGTTGCGCCGAACTCGGAGAAACGCTGGTCGACTCGCAGCCAAGCATCGTTGTCCGAATCACCGACGGGGCGGGCAACGACATTGAAGGCGTGCACCTGACGATTGACAGCGCGCCAATGGAGCGGCTCGAGGGTAAGCCAGTCGATGTCGATCCAGGCAGCCACC
Source organism: uncultured bacterium (assembly GCA_966249405.1). Lineage (GTDB taxonomy): Bacteria > Myxococcota_A > Polyangia > Polyangiales > Polyangiaceae > SZUA-265. The sequence goes on from CBINDO010000177.1 coordinate 16,379, forward strand.
GCGCGCGCTTCGAGCGCCAGGGTTACCTTACCCAAGAAATGGTGTTCGTCATTCAAGAGGGTGAGAAGCGACGTTCCGTGAACGTAACTCTCCAACCCGCACCACCAATTGCCCCACCACCCATCTCCCCCAACCCGCCCGTGGTAGACGCGCCGGCATCGCAGGCAAGTGCAGCGCCAACTGTTGAAGGATCGGAATTCGGCTTTTGGCGCACGGTGGGTGTTGCGTCCGCAGGTGCAGGGGCG
>CBINDO010000178.1:0-16622 GCA_966249405.1 uncultured bacterium
GTCCAACGAGGCGCTGCTCTGGGTCGAGCGCAACGCCGGGCACGGCGGGGCCGACTTGCGGCGCGCGCAGGTGGAGCGCCGCGCGGACGAATACGCGTTCCTCTGGCGGCACTTGCAGCCGCGTACGCCATGAAACGCGGGCGGGGTGTCGGGGTCCGAAACGTCAGACGCGCCCGCGCAAAGGCCGAAACGCGGAGTTCGCAAATGTCCCGCGGACGAGCCGCCGCGCGCTCGCCATTCGGCCAGGTCGTTTGGCCGAGAGGGGCTCGGCACGCACCCCGGCGGCGGTCCCGACTACCCTTGGTCCCCCTTCGACGCTAACCTGAGCGCGGTTTATGAAGCGGCTCATCGCAATCGGCAACTTCGATGGTGTGCATCGCGGGCACCAACATCTGTTGTCCGCCGTCATCGAGCAAGCACGCGCTTTGGGGTTGCGGCCCAGCGTGCTTACTTTTGACCCGCACCCGAGCGTCGTCCTGGGACGAGCCGGGCTTCCGCTCTTGACGCGGCTGGAGACGAAGGTCGCTTTGCTCCAGGGGCTCTCACCCGAGCTAGAGGTCCTCGTGCACCCGTTCACGCCTGCGCTGGCCGCGTTGCCTCCCGAGCGTTTCGTCGAAGAAGTATTGGTCGGAGCTTATCGTGCTGGGCACGTAGTCGTTGGGGCCAATTTCCGGTTCGGGGCGGCCCGGGCCGGCACCTTGTCGACGTTGCAGACGTTGGGCCGCGAGCATGGGTTCACGGCCGAAGCGTTGCCGCTGCTCGAGGGCAGGGGGGAGGCCATCTCGAGTAGCCGAATCCGCACGTTGCTCACCCTGGGGCGAGTCGAGGAAGCGGCGCACTTGCTCGGCAGACCGCATGTCACCTTCGGCGAGGTGGTTCACGGTGACGCCATTGGTCGAACGATCGGGTTTCCCACCGCGAACTTGGCGAACCTGGCCGAGCTCGTGCCGGGTTTCGGGGTGTACGCGTGTCGAGTGAACGTGGTTGGCGAGCCCGATCTCCAGTCGCTGATGGCCGCATCGAGCATCGGCGTCCGGCCAACGCTGAACCAGAGCGGGCCCCCGCCGGTGCGAGTCGAGGTGCACCTGCTCGATCGGAAGCTCGACTTGTACGGCCAGACTTTGGCCGTCAGTTGGGTCGCCAAGCTGCGCGGCGAGGAGCGATTTCCGTCGCTCGATGCCCTCAAGGCGCAGATCGCGTCCGACGTTGACCACGCGCGCCGAATTTTGGGGTAGGGTTCGGGCATGAAGCTCACGGGCCCGTCCTTGTCCGAGATCCCGCGTCACGAGTTGATCGCGGCCGCGTTGGAGCTAGGCATCGAACGCCCGGAACAGCTGTCGCCCGAGCAGTTGCGCGAGAAGATCCGCGCTGCCAGCGCCGGCGCGGCGAAGGATGCGTCCGGTCCGGGCAAGGTTTCGCTGTTTTCGGTCGCGCGCAACCTGATCGCGTCGGTGGTGGAGCGTGGGCTCAACCTGCCGGACGCGGCTCGCGTCATCCGCGACACGGTACGCCCGTCGCCGCGTCACCGACCGCCGCTGCCGACCGTTACGTTGGCGCAAATCTACCTGGCTCAAGGTTACGCCGATCGCGCGATTCAGACGTTGTCGCAGGTCATCGAGCGCGAGCCGAACAACTATACCGCCGTCGAGCTCTACCAACGCCTGACGCGTTCGCGCGAAGAGCAACCGGGTAACCCCGATCCGGCGATCTCGGCGCCGTCGTCGGCGGCCGAAAACGTGAGCATCGCGCCCGGCGTCGCGCCGCGTTCCGACCTCTGGTATTCGGCGGCCGAGCCGCTGACGCGCGGCACGCGCGATGCACTGGTTCTGCTCGAACGCGAGCCCAAACAAGTCACGGTTTATTGGGAGCTCTCGGAGCGCCATGGTGCGGGCGCGTTACAGACACGGTCGGAGGTCAAGGTGTCCTGTTACGGTGGGACACTTGGCGAACCCCGGGAGATCAATCTCCCGCTGCACGCCGCGTTCGGGTGGGCGGTGGTCGAGCTGTTGGACGACGAGGTCCCGTGCGCGTGCCTGACGGTCGACGGCAAAGTAGTCGCCACGGCGATCCGAGCGCGGCTGATCGAGGCGCCGTCGGCGTCGCGCCCCGAGGTCGTATTCTGCGCGCGGTCGCGGGCGTTCTGGAACGACGTCGTGGAACGCGCCGCTCAATAGCCCGGAGGGGTAGCGCTTCACCGTTGCACCCGCTGCCGGCGCGTGCGAGATGGGGCAGGTGACGTTGTGGTTTCTGCTGGTCTACCTGGGCTTGCAGGTGTTGATGAGTGCCTGGGTCTCCCGGGGCATTCGGTCAGAGGACGACTTTCTCGTCGCCGGGCGTCGCATTGCCACGCCATTGCTCGCGGTCTCGATGTTCGCGACCTGGTTCGGGGCCGAGACGTGTCTGGGCTCATCGGGGGCGGTTTACGCTTCCGGACTGTCGGGAGCACGTGCTGACCCGCTGGGCTACAGCCTTTGCCTGTTGCTCATGGGGCTGCTGCTCGCGGCGCGACTCTGGAAAGGCGGCTTCGTCACGTTGGGAGACTTGTATCGGCGCCGTTACGGGGTTGCCGTCGAGCGTCTCGCGGTCTTGGTTCTGGTGCCGTCATCGGTGATTTGGGCGGCCGCCGAGGTGCGAGCGTTTGGCCAAGTCGTCGCGGCGACGATGGACGTCGACGTGACGTTTGCCATCTATTGCTCCGCCGGGTTCGTGATCGCGTACACCTTTCTCGGCGGCCTCGCTGGCGACGTACTGACCGACTTCGTCCAGGGCATGATAGTGGCGTTCGGTTTATTGGCGTTGCTGGTCGTGGGCATCGACTCCAAAGGCGGTCTCGTCGCGTCGGCTGCGCTCATCGAACCCGAGCGGCTTACGCTGCTCGTCCCGGGCGAGAATGTCTGGGAGCAGGTGGATCGATGGGCGGTGCCGGTCGTGGGTTCACTGGTGGGTCAGGAGCTGATCGCACGTGTATTGGCGTCGAAGAGCGCGGGCTCGGCCCAGACCGCGTCTTATCTTGCCTGTATCCTGTACCTGTTGGTCGGCGCGTCTCCAGTCGTGCTCGGCTTGCTGGGTCCCCACCTCGTCCCCGGGCTGGGCGAGCCCGAGCAGCTGCTGCCGACGTTGGCCCAGCGTTTGTTTTCGGAGTTCTGGTTCGCGGTGTTTTCCTGCGCGCTGCTGTCGGCGATCCTGTCGACCATCAATAGCGTGCTCCTCGCCTGCGCTGGGCTCCTGTCTCACAACGTCGTCAACCCGCTGTTCCGCGTCGCAACCGACTCGAGGCGCCTCAACACCGCACGTTGGCTGGTGGTCGTCGTCGGCGCGTTTTCCTTGTGGATCGCGCTCCATGCAAACGGTGTGTATCAACTCGTCGAGTTGGCGTCTTCGTTCGGGACGGCGGGCATCGTCGTGACCACGCTGGCTGCCCTATTTTCACCGTGGGGTGGAAAGTGGTCGGCAATGGCCGCGCTGCTCCTGGGGCTCGTCACCACGCCCGTCGCCGAAGCTCTCGAGCTGCCGGCGCCCTTTCTCGCGTCGTTGCTTGCTGCGTTCGGCGGGTACGTCGGGGCTGGCCTCGTGGCCCCCCGGCGCGACAAAGATCTCATGGTCGACGAGCAACTCGCTCTCGGGCTGACCGACCCCCGGGCATGAAGCTGCATCAGTTTGGGCACTTGGGTTTTGGTTTGGTGTTGTGCGCTGCGGGGACGTCGTGGGCGCTCGAGGCGCGCGCCTTCGACGTGTTGGTGACGGGAGCGGTAGAGCGCTCGTCCACGAACTCCCGGGTCGAGGTGTTGGCGACGCTCGTGTTGCCACTGGACGAATGGGCGCTGCCAACGCGCGACGTCGGGCGTCAGGTGATGGCGGAGCCCGTTCTCGCCCGCGCCTGGGACGTCGCGGAGAACGCGGAGGAGGCAGATGCTGCCGCCGACGGCGCGCAGCTCCAATGGCTGATCGAGCCGCCTTGGAACGGAGCCTCCAACTCCGAACGCCTCACGGCCGATAGCGTGCCCAGCGGTTCGTCGCCGCCGGCAGACGTCCACGCCCTGCCGAACTCGGCCGTGCCAGCGTCCCGGGTAGCTCCACCAAAACTCGATCATCGCTTCGTTCAAGCGCTCATGGCTGCCTGCGGGAGCGAGTTTCGAAGTGTGCGCAATGACCTCGACGACCTCGGCGACCGAGCTCGGCTTTCGGCGTGGTTGCCCGAGTTGCAGGTGAAGGGCGGCCGCAACACCGATCAAACGTTGCGCCTCACGCCGACCGAGGCCGAGCCCGACCGATATCAGGTCGTGGGGGGAGATGGGGTGCGTTTCGAAGGCCAAGTGCGTTGGACCTTCAGTCAGCTCGTTTTCGCGCGAGATGAACTGGCGGTAGCGCGGCTGCGGGCTGCCCTCGACGTCGAGAAACGAAAGCGTCAGCAGCAGGCGGTCGAGGCGCTGGCGAAGTGGTTTGCTGTTTGGATGGCGCTCGGTTCCGCGGCGGCGGAAGACCCTGCCTTGCTCGAGGCTTGGATCGCCGAGAGCACTTTGCGCGCCGAACTCGACTGGCTGAGTCAGGGGTGGTTCAGCGCGCACGCTCCCAAGGCGCCCGAGTGGGCCGAACTGCAAAGCCAATGAGGCGAGAGCGCCAGGGAAGCGCGGCCAGTTCCCGCATTTCGGGCTAGCGGGCGTCGCTCATAACGACTACAGACCCGGCATGATTTCGGAAACCCGATCTATCCTCGAAGACCTCAAGAGGCGCGTTGATGCGCTAAGGGGGCATCTTTGACGTCCCTAAACTCGAACGCCAGATAGAAGAACTCGACCGCCTGTCGAGCGCACCGGACTTCTGGAACAACCAGGAGAAAGCTCAGGCACTACTGCGTAAACGCGCCGGTGCCACCGAGAAGTTGGAGCTCGTCAACAGTTTGACGCGCGAGATTAACGACAACGTCGAGTTGTTGGAACTCGCGGCCGAAGAGAACGACGAGTCGACGGCCAACGAAATCGCGAGCATTACCAAAGAGCTGGAGAAGAAGGTTCGCAAAGCGGAGCTCCAGCGCATGTTGAGCGGACCGGCGGATCACAACGACGCGATCGTCAGCATTCATCCGGGTTCCGGCGGTACGGAGGCCAAAGACTGGGCCGAGATGTTGCTGCGCATGTACCTGCGTTGGTGCGAGCGCCGCGGTTTCAAGACGGAGCTCGTCGACTACCAACCGGGCGACGAGGCCGGCATCGAAGGCGCCGCGTTCACCGTGTCGGGGCCCAATGCTTACGGGTACCTGCGCGCAGAGAAGGGCGTTCACCGGCTCGTGCGCATCAGCCCGTTCGACGCCAACGCCCGGCGTCACACGTCGTTCTCGGCGGTCGAAGTGGTCCCCGACATCGACGACGAGATCGACATCGAGGTCAACGAGAACGACCTCGAAATCAGCACGATGCGCGCCGGAGGTAAAGGCGGGCAAAACGTGAACAAGGTCGAGACGGCCGTGCGTATGCGTCACCTCCCGTCGGGAATCATGGTGGTGTGCCGCGCCGAGCGCAGCCAGCACCAAAACCGCGCCATGGCGCTGAAGATGCTCAAGGCCAAGCTCTACGAGATGGAGCTCGCCAAGCGCGAGAAGGCGCGCGCCGACTACGAGGCGTCGAAAGAGCAAATCGCGTGGGGTAGCCAGATCCGCTCTTACGTGTGTCAACCGTACCAGCTCGTGAAAGACCTGCGAACCGAATACGAAACTTCGGACATCGACGGCGTGCTCGATGGAGACTTGGACGGCTTCATCGAAGAGTATCTGCTCCAGAGCGCCGAGAAGGCCACCGAGGAAAAGGCATTCTAAGTTAACGCCGAGTTCCGGCGCGGCGTCGTCCCCCAGCCGGGCGCCGCCGCTGCCAGACCCATACCCATTCCGATTGCGACGATGACTCAAGCCAAGAACAACCCCAAAGCCAAGGAAGCCCGCGAGTCCGACGCTCAGGGCAGCGAAGAAAGTTTGCTCGAGGCCCGTCGGCGGAAGGCGGAGGCGGTGCGGGCCCGGGGTGAAAACCCATTCGCCAACGACGTGGACGCGACCTCGCGCGTGCTCGTTTCGGCGCTTCGCGGCTTGGCGCAAGCGGGCCTTGGGGGAGACGGAGCGGACAAGGCCGACCGTTACGACGCCGGCAAGGTCGAAGCGCTCGTCCAGGGGCGAGAGTTCCACGTCGCGGGTCGGCTCATCAATCGTCGCGGTTTCGGCAAGATGGTGTTCCTCCGCTTGCGCGACGAGAGCGGCGAGATCCAGCTCTTCCTCAAAGAAGAGGACGCGGGCGACGCGTTCGCACGGCTCGAAGACTTGGACATCGCCGATCACATCGAGGCACGTGGCCCACTGATGGTCACCAAGACCGGCGAGCTGTCGATCGGCGTGAAGTCGCTGCGCCTGATTACCAAGGCCGCCCGTCCATTGCCGGACAAGTGGCACGGCCTTGCCGACGTCGAGCTCCGCTACCGGCGCCGCTACGTGGACATGGTAGCAAACCCCGACGTAGCGGTGGCGTTCCGGGCACGTTCGATCATCATCTCGGCGCTGCGCTCGTTTCTGGACGGCGAAGGTTTCGTGGAGGTCGAGACGCCGACGTTGCACTCGGTCGTGGGCGGCGCTGCCGCGCACCCGTTCGAGACGCATCACAACACGCTCGACATGAATCTGTTCCTGCGCATCGCACCCGAGCTGTACCTCAAGCGGCTGCTGGTCGGAGGATTCGAGCGGGTCTACGAGATCGGCCGTTGTTACCGGAACGAGGGCGTGAGCACGCGGCACAACCCCGAGTTCACGATGCTCGAGTTCTACCAGGCGTATGCGACGTACGAGACGCTGATGCCGCTCGTGGAGGCGCTGTTCCGTTACGTCGACCGCTTCCTGGGTGAGAAGCTCACGTCGTTCGGGGCGGGACAAGTGTACAAGACGTGGGTCGATGCGCGCCAGTTCACCTTGAGTGAACCCTTCGCGCGCGTCCCGATGCGCGCCGCCGTGGAGACGGCGCTGCGCAACGCAGGGCTCGACGCCAAAGAAGTGATGGCGCAGTTACCGAACGCGGCGCGTTTCGCCGAAGATCCGGCGCGCGACGAACAGAGCGCCATCCTCGTCAAGGGTTGGGCAAAAGTCTCACCGCGTTCGAAGCGCATCGACTGGGGTAACCTCCGAAAAGCCTTGGGCGGCATCGAGAACGACGGTGAACGGCTGTTCGCCGCCTACGAGTACTTCGCCGAGCCATTCCTCACCGAGGACTACCGCACCGCGGACGGCTCCAAGAGCCTACCGGCGTTCATTCTCGACTACCCCGCCGAAGTCTCGCCGCTGGCGCGTCGCAAAGAGAGTGAACCGAGCCTCACCGACCGGTTCGAGCTGTTCATCGATGGCATCGAGCGCGGCAACGCGTTCTCCGAGCTGAACGACCCAGAAGATCAAGCTGGGCGTTTCCGCGCTCAGGTCGAGAAGAAAAACAAAGGCGGGGCGGAGACGATGGACTACGACGAGGACTACATTCGTGCGCTCGAACACGGCATGCCGCCGGCGGCGGGCTTCGGGCTGGGCGTGGATCGGCTCGTCATGTTGCTCGCCGGGCAGCCGTCGATCCGTGACGTGATCGCGTTTCCGTTGCTGCGGCCGGAGGCGAAGACATGAACCCCGGCGATCAAGAACCGGCCGCCACGTGGCTGGCGCGCGTCGCCAGTGCGTGGGGGGAGCAACCGCTCCCGGCGAAGATCGGCGTGATCGGACTTCTCGTCGCGCTGGTGGTTTACGGCATCGTCCGACTCTTGATCCGCGTGGGGCGCAGCGGGCGCCGGAACTTGCTGGTGGGGAGCACGGTCGTGTTCCTGGCGGCAGCGGTCGGTTTTTCCACCTGGTCGTTCACTTTACCCGAGCCCGTCGGGACGTACTTCGTGCTTTGGCACCAGGTCGTCCGTGTTTGTGCGGCGGTGTTTACGACCTTGTTCATCATCACCGCCATGGGGCTCGCCGTTCCCATCGCTCTCAACCGGATCGAGGGCGGCTCGGCGGTTGGGTTCATCTCTGCCCGTCACATCCGTGCCTCGAAGAGCGGCTTTCTCACCGTCATCAGCGTCCTTTCGATCCTGGGCGTGTTTTTGAGCTCCTTCGCGTTGTGCGTCGTGATCTCGATCATGGGCGGCTTCGGTGCAGACCTGAAGCGCAAAATCTTGGGCAACCACGCGCACATCAGTGTCGACCGCGGTGACGTCGGCGGGTTCTCCGACTGGGAGAAGGCGATCGATGACGTCCGCAAACTGCCGGGCGTCGTGGCGGCGACTCCCGCCGCGGCAGGTGAAGCGATGGCGTCGAGCAACTCGAACACCGCTGGCGTAATCATCCGCGGCATCGACCCCACGACGGTCGGCAGCGTCATCGATCTGGTCGCGAACATCGAGGTCGGTAAGTTCGAGTATCTCACCGACTCCAAGACACTGGCCAACTTGCCACCCGAGACCGTCATTGGCCTCGGCGTGAGCGGCCAGGAGTTCCGCAAAGGTCCGAGCTTCCGCTCGAAGGCAGCAGAAGACGAAGAGCCAGACGAGTTTCCGGGCCTCATCGTCGGACGCGAACTTGCCAAGAGCCTGCACGTGTTGGTCGGTGACGTCGTGAGTTTGGTCGCGCCCTTGGGCGACCTCGGGCCGATGGGCGTCATGCCGCGGACGAAGCGCTTTCGGATCGCCGCGGTGTTCTACAGCGGCATGTACGAATACGACTCGAGTCACGTGTACATGGTGTTGCCGCGGGCCCAAGAATTCTTGGACCTCGACACCAAGATCACGAACATCGAAATCAAAGTCGCCGACGCGGAGCGCGTGGGGGTCGTTCGTGAGGAGGTCGCGGCGGCGCTCGGTAGCCTGAACCTACGCATTCGCGACTGGCAGGAGATGAACCGCAACTTGTTCAGCGCGTTGAAGCTCGAGAAGATTGCGACCTTCATCATCTTGTGCATCGCGATCACGGTCGCGTGTTTCTGCATCATTTGCACCCTGCTGCTGATGGTGACCGAGAAGAGCAAGGAGATCGCGATCATCAAGTCGCTCGGCGCGAGTGACAATATGGTGCTCCGCGTGTTCATGGCCGAAGGCTTCATCATCGGCGCGATCGGCACGGTGTTCGGCGTGGTAACCGGATGGGTGATGTGCGAAGGCCTCAAAGGGTTTGGCGTTCGCCTCGACCCCGAGGTGTACTACGTGGATACATTGCCGATCGAGGTGAACATTGCGGACTACGCGCTCGTGGCGATCTGCGCGCTGGTGATCACTGTGTTGGCCACCTTGTATCCAGCGCTTTCCGCGAGTCGGCTGCGGCCCGTCGACGGGATCCGGTACGAATGAGTTCGTTTGAGCAAGTGAGTGAGATTGGACTGAAATCATGATGGGTGAACCGCTGGTCGTTGCGAAGGACTTGAAGAAGTCCTTCCTGCACATGGGCAACACGCTCGAAGTGCTCAAAGGAATCGATCTGACGATCCGACGGGGTGAGGTGCTCAGTATCGTAGGCGCTTCCGGTGCTGGTAAGAGCACGCTCCTGCACTGCATCGGTACTTTGGACGTGCCCACGAGCGGCAGCTTGAAGCTCGGGCCCGAGGAGTTGACGGCCCTCTCCAACTCGCGGCTGGCTCAGGTGCGTAACCGGATGATCGGCTTCGTGTTCCAGTTTCACCACTTGTTACCGGAGTTCAACGCGCTCGAGAACGTGATGATGCCGGGCTTGATCGCCGGCAAGAGTCGCAACGAGATGCGCGCACGAGCGACGGAGCTGCTGGGGCTGGTGGGCCTCGCGCACCGTGAGACACATCGACCGGGTGAGCTCTCGGGCGGTGAGCAGCAACGCGTCGCGGTGGCGCGCGCCTTGGCGCTCAAGCCGGAGGTGCTGCTCGCCGACGAGCCAACCGGCAACCTCGACAGCTCGACGGGTGACGCGGTGCACGATCTGTTCTTCGAGATCAACCGCAACTACGGCACGACCATCGTCGTGGTGACGCACAACCCAGGTTTTGCTCAGCGTATGCCGCGGGTCGTCGAGATGCGCGACGGCAAGGTGGTTGGCGACACGCAGGGCACGGCCTATCGTCGGCCCGACTGACGTTGTCACTGCGTTCGCGGCGGCGTGTGCTCACGGCATCGGCGTGACGTGCAGCAAGTCTCCGGGCGCGCTTTGCAGCGCGTCCAGGATCGATTGCGGTACCACGACCTGGTCTGATTCCACTCGAACGTTCGCGGCCACGGACAAGGCATAAGGAGGACGGTCCCAGAACCTGCCGAGCAGGACCAATGTCGACCCAGCGTCCCCCGCGACAGCCGGTAACGCGCGGTGCGCGGCGATGGGCGTCACCTTGTCGGTGGGCGCGGTGAAGTGCGGACCGCCATCGAATGGGTCGACACGGTCGTTGTACGTAAACCCGATGCGCGTCAGCATCTTCTGCACGCCACGCGTCTGCGCGCCGACTTCGCCGATCACTCGTTGGGCTTCCTCCGAGAGCAAGCACGCATACACGGCTTGGCTGGGGAATAGGTCGCGAATGAAGTCTTTGTTCTCGTGAGACAGTCGATCGGCTTCGCGGTAAGTCATGTTCGTGAAGCGCCGCCCCAGGGCGTCCCAGAGATGGCTGGTCCCGTCCGGTTCGAGCGGTGGCAAGAGCTCGGCCAAGAGCTCGTCCTGAAACCAGGCGCGTCGCGCTGCCATGTACAGGAAGCGAACGTAGGAAATGCTCAAACCCAACTTGGATGAATGCTGACGGTACTCTGGGTCGACGACGAGGCCGGCCAACTCGGTTGGACCATCGTAGGAGAAGCCGAGGCGCAGGACCTGATGTTCGTAGTGCAGCTGGCGATCACGTGAGTACTTCTCTTCGGTCGAGACGTCGAAGAATACGTAAGGCGCTTCGGGACGGCCCAGCTGCGCGACGATCGACGACGTAGCAACCAGGCGTTGGGTTTCGCGATCCTCTACGACGAACACGTAGCGGCGGTTGTTCTCGGGGCGGACGTGGCCGGCAAAGCTCGCCTCGGAACCGACGAGTAACTGCGCCACCGCGTTCCTGTCCGCCGGCAGGTTTACGGTATCGAGATGAGCCGCCAACGCGAACAATTCTTCCGTATGGCCTGGAGTTGCTGCGGCAATGACGAACCTGGGGCTTTCGGTCGTGGTCATAACGGGGCAAGCGAGCGACGAGCGTTCAGCTGACGACATGAGGCGAAGCCATGCGTTCCGCCAGCGTTTCGGTATGGGCGTGTGGAATCGAATACTGCGTAGCCAAGGTCAAGAGCCGCCGGTTGTCGTCCAAGCCAGTCAAGAAGTGGAGCAGGTACGGGCTCGTGCGCAGACTCTGAGCGCGCCGGTCCAAGAACGGCAACGCCGCTTCGATGGCGCCCTTGGCATCGACGAAGTTCCCGCGACTCAAGTGCACGTCGTGGAGCGTCAAGAAGATCGGCGACTCATTGAGTAGGCTCGGCGCCCCCGAGGCCAGGAGCATCGACGCCTCGGTCGCGATCTGCAGTGCACGTTCGGTGTTCTTCGCCAAGTGTTCCGCGAGTGCCCACATGCCGAGCGCCACCGGCAGGACGTCGTGGTTCTCGGTGGTGCGGTAGCCACGGGCGCTGATTCGAAGCAGGATCCGAGCACGCGCCGGCGAAGGGTCCGAATCGAGCTGTGCATTTTTGACCGCAACGAGTTGTGTTTGACTGCGTGAGGTCTTACGTGGCGCCGACCAATGCCCTGGCGTTTGACGCAGAAGCTCGGCGCCTCGATAATAGAGGACGCCCAGCGTCTCACGAGCTGGCGCCGTCCACATGCCGGCAGCGGCCTCGTCCGCCTCGGCACGCAACTCAGCGAGGTCAGAGTTCAGTTCTGGGTCCTCGCCAAATACGCTGGTCCAACACAACAACAACATCCGCCCGTGACGCAACGCGCCTTGGCTACCGATGCTCGTGGCCAGTTCGAGCCCGCGTTCGAGCATCTCTCGTGCTTCAATCTTCGCCCCCAGGGTCGTTAGCGCGAACCCGAGGTTCGTCGTGAGCACGCTTTCGCGCTCGCGCAACTCCGCTGAACGTGCAGCGCTGGCTGCGTTGCGGCGCGCGTCGAGAGCTTCCAGCAATGCTCCTCGGCTCTGCCCCACGATCGCCAACGTCTGCCAGCCATCGACCGCGCACGCTTTGAGGTGCGGGTGGCGTTCGGCGAGCGTGAGCAAGCGTTGCGCTTCCTGCCGCGCGACGACGTGTTCACCTGCAAATGCAGCTCGAGTGGCTAGCTCGGCGCTGCAGCGCGCCACTTCATCGAACAGCTGCAGTTGCTCGGCCTGAGCTCGCGCTTGTTCGAGGCGCGCGCCAACGTCGAGACCCTGGCCTTTGGCGGCGTCGTACCGGGCACGTGCACCGAGCGCGTAAGTGTGAGACAACGCGTCCGAGACGTTGTCTTCCATCGCGGCGATGGCGCTCTCGCGGTCGCTGGCGCGCGCGTCGAGCCGCTCCCACACCTCGTCGAGCAATTGAGCTCGACGGAACGTCTCCGCGGGATCGGTGGAGAAGGTCACGGCGCGTTCGGCCATTTTGAGCGCCTCGCGCAGGGCGTTGGTCTGAAGCGCTCGACGTGCCGCGCGTGCCCAATACACGGCAGCCCGCTCGGGGAGCTCGGCGACGTCGAGATGGCCCGCTACGATCGCGGGGTCCTCGCCGCATTGTTCGAGCCAGTCGGCGGCCAGCTGGTGCAGCTGACGCCGTTCGGTGCGACCGAGCCTTGCGTAGGCGACGTCGCGGATCATGGTGTGCTTGAACTGATACTCGGCGGAGAAGGCAAACCGTGACGGAGCGTGCGGGATCAGGATCTCGTTCTCGACCAGTGCCCGCAGCGCCAAGTCGGCGTTTTCGACACCTAGGTGAGACAATGCAGCGTGCCAAACCGTCGCGCCCAGCACGCTCAATCGTCCGACCGCGTCGGCGTGCCGTTCGTCGAGCGAATCGAGGCTTACTTGGATCGCCGCCTCGATCGTCGGCGCGATGGCGACGTTGGTGCCGCGGGCCGCCAGTCGCGCGAGTTCTTCCGCGAAAAGCGGCGACCCTCCGGACTGGCCGACGACGCGATCCACCTCTTCGTCCGTCACTTGGCCGAGCACGCGAGCGTCGCGCAACGAAGCCTGAACGATGGTTCGTACGTCCAGATCCGACACGGGATGCAGCTGAAGCTTGAGGTGATTGTTTCTAGTGAACGCGTCGGTGTGGTTCGACCAGAACTCGTGCCGCGCCGTGACGATGAGCAAGAGCGGACGATTCTTGGCCCGCGTCAGTAGGTGCTCGAACCAACTCAGGCTCTCGAGGTCTGCCCACTGGATGTCCTCCGAGACCATCACGACGGTGCCGCGGTCGAGGCTCGTGAGCACGATTTCCGTCATCAGCAACCACAAGACGTCTCGGATCGCGACCGTATCGTGGTCGGGCAACTCGAGCGCATTGTTGGCCAACACCGAGCTCAGGACGTCGAGGCGCGCCTGGGGATCGTTGGCCAGATCTGGTGAGACGTTGCCGCGCACGACTTCGCGTGCCGTCTGCGCGTCGGCGTCGCGCGGCAGGCGAAGCAGCGACCGAATGGCGTCGAGGGCGGAACCCAACGCGCGCCTCTGGCCGTAAGGATCGTTGCGTTGCTGAACGACGTACGGAACGCCACACTCGGCGAGCAGGTGCAACATGACCTCGCGTTGCAAGCGCGATTTACCGATGCCCGGTGCGCCCGACAGAGATACGACGCTCGCGAGCGAGTGATCCTCACAACGATGGAAGGCCTCGACGACGGCGTGGAACTCGGCGTCGCGGCCCACGAAAGGCGTCGCTGCGGGTGAACGACCGCTGCCGCTCCGCGTCTCGACCACGTAGTGCCCGCTGGTGACCTCTCGGAACTTGTAACGGAGCTGCCCGAGTTCGACCGTCGTCGCGTCACACATCACTTCGCCGGCCTCGGCGTGGCGCGACAACAACGTGGCGCGCTCGATCACTTCGCCCAGTTCGGGAGAGGTCTCGTAGGCCGCGTGTACGGGGACCATCGACCGGCCCGAGGCGACGCCCACGCGCGCGCCCCATTTGGCGATTCGCCGGCCGAGGTTCAGAGCGCTGGTCGCCTCGCTCCCGCGGGCCCGTCTCACGCCGAAATGGGCGACCAACGAGTGTTTACCCAAGGGCACGGTGTCGGCCTCGTGCGCCCGCAGCGTGAGGATGGCGTGGTCGCGCAGCGCCGATTCGGAGAAGTCCGACGCGACGAGGCTGGTGATCAGGCGCTGCACGCTCGACCCCAAGCGGCTCGAATGGGGCTCGGCGTCGACGATTGAGCCGCGGTGCACGCGGCTCGCGAGTTGCCGCAGGTTGATGGCTACGCGCGCGCAGCTCTCCGGGCGGTCGTCGGGAGACAGAGCCAACAAGGTGTGGACGTACCCGGCGACGTCCGGCGGGATGCGCGGGTTGACCTCGAGCAGCCGCGGGGCAGGGGTCGTCACCAATCGAGCCAGCGTTGCGAAGTACGTCGGCCCTTCGTGTGGTGGACGGCCCGACAAGAGCTCGTACAGGGTCGCGCCCAGGGAGTAGATGTCCGACGCTGGCCCGACTTGGATGTCACCGCGCACCAACTCGGGCGCCATGTACGCCGGAGTGCCGATGATGGTTTGGTCGGAGAATGTCGTTAGCTCTACGCGTGTAGCTGCTCCGAAGTCCAGGAGGACGGGTTGGCCGACGGCGTTGCTTGCGGGGCCAGAGCCGACCAGGAAGATGTTCGCCGGTTTGATGTCGCGGTGAATCACCGAAGCGTCGTGCGCGACCTGGAGCGCATCGCACAACGCCGCGATCGTCTGGAGCGCTTGGACGACGGTGAGCGGCGCGCGCGCTTGGCGCTTCGTGAGGTCTTCACCTTCGAGCCAGGGCATGACGAGGTACGCACGCCCGTTGTCGAAGATCCCGCGCTTCTCGACGATGACGATGCCCGGATGCCGCAAACCCGCGAGGAGCTCCGCTTCGTGCGGGGTGGACGGTTCACCCACCGACGAACGCAGGACCTTGATCGCGACGTGCCTTCCGGTTGCTACTTGCCGCGCGCGATAAACGCGGCCGCTCGAGCCTTCGCCAACCATGGCTTCGATGTGGTAGCCGTCGAGCGTTCGCCCTAACATTTCCGGACCTCGGTGCAGTCTATCGCGAGCGGCGTTCGCTGTCGCGCCGAGCTTGCGTCGTTCATGGTTTTCGCCCGCGAGTTTGATAAGTATGGGCGCGTCTGCGGCGAGGTGGGGGATTGTCCACGACGTCCGCGCTGGGAACTCCAACCGCCTCGCTCGTGGCGTCGGCATTGGCCCAAGCGAAACCGCACGCGCGCAAGTCGGAGGCCCGAATCTGCGCGCCCTTGCAGATCGCCGCGGCGCGATGGATGGCGTCGCGGAGTTCGTCCTCGTTGCCGGGCCACTCGTGATCCAGGATCAATTGCAGGGCTTGTCGGTCGATTCCCAACGGCTCACCCGGCTCACCGTTCGTGGCTCGCGCCAGGACGTCGAGCACCAGCGCCCGCAAGTCCTCGGGGCGCTCGCGGAGTTCGGGAAGGACGACGGGAACCCGCGGCAGAAGCGTGGTCAGTGCTGGCAATACATTGGTCGGCACCAACGCACGGCCTTGAGCGTAGCCAAAACTCAGGATCACGCGGCACGGGGGAACTGATTTTGCGTCTGCTTTCGTAGCGGGCAAGTCCACCGGCGGTCTGGTCAGCCACGCGGTGAGACTCAGCTGCGCCGCCTCGCCGAGCAAGTGGGCATCCTGAATGAACAGCGTCCCGCCCCAAGCAATCGAAAACGGTGACGTCGCCGGATTACCCCAGTCGATCGTCGCGTCGTTGCGTGCGTAGGGCGCGTCGATGAGTAACAGCGGACCCGCACCGCCGCGATTGGCCAGATGCGCTGCTGCGGCCCACGGCTTCGGGTCGACTCCGGTCGGGCACGACAACACCAACGGCTGGGGCGCCCGAGGCCAGTCCTCGACCGCGGCGAGCGCCTGCCGGGCGCGTAGGCTGTATGCCGTCGACAGCGCTGGTCGCGCCAGATGCCGCGCGAACAACTGATGGCGATGTTCGCCGTTGGCCACGCTGGCGAGCAGTTCTTGGTGCGCGGCTTGCCAACGTTCGGCGGCGCGACTGGCGTCGAGCTCCGACGCGCGCGCGCGCGCCAGGGTTGCCGTTACCCCAAGCATGCTACTCAATCGTTGCCCGAGCTTGTTGAGCGCTTTGGCCTCCTCCATGGTGAGCGAGGAGGTCCGTTCACCGCGAGGCATGAGCAAGAAGCCTACCGGATCTTCGCCATCCATCAGCGCCGTGGCGCACAACGCTTGGCGGACGTCGAACCAGTCGAGCAAGCCGCGCAAGTCGGTGCGCGTCACCTGTAGTGCCGCGATCGTTTCGCGACGCAACGTGCGTTCGGGCTCTTGTTGCGCGAGCTCGTAGATCGTCGAGGGGACCTTCGCCGGTTGTTCCGATAGGTAACCGGCGACGTCTACCGACAACGTCGCCGGCGGTTCGACGCGCCACAACTGCGGCGCCGCTTTGGGCGAGCGGAACGCTTGCTTGAGCGCGCCCAGCGTCGCGACGACGGCCGCCGTCGGTTCGGGTA
>CBINDO010000179.1:0-16573 GCA_966249405.1 uncultured bacterium
GTCTCGGGATCTTCCGAGACGACGTAGAGTGAGGGAACGTAGGCGCCTTCGAGTCGCGCCAAGCGCTCGAGGCGCTGCCGTCGCGACAGACCTTCGGCCTTGGCCTCGGCCCAAGTGATCGCGATCTCCGCCGCGAGTTCCTCACCGTCGCCGATGGCGATGACGTCGAAGAACAAAGCCATCGTTTCGGCGTGCGTCGCGACGGGGCCGCCTGCGACCACCAGCGGGTCTCCTTCTCCGCGGTCCGCCGCGCGCAGCGGCACCCCACCGAGATCCAACATCAAGAGCACGTTCGTGAACGTGAGCTCGAACTGCAGCGAAAAGCCAACGACATCGAACTCACGCAGCGCGTGGTGGGTCTCGAGTGAGCGCAGCGGCTGGTCATGCTTGCGCAGCATGTCCATCATGTCCGTCCACGGCGTGTAGCAACGTTCGGCCAGCAGTCTCGGGTTATCGTTCAGGATTTTGTACAACATCCGATAACCCAGGTGGCTCATCCCGATGTCGTACAAATCTGGAAACGCCAGGCAGATGCGGCACTCGACGCTGTTCCAGTCCTTGCGGCGAATGCCGTGTTCAGCGCCGGTATAGCGAGTGGGTTTCTCGACTTGGTCGAGGAATTCGGCGTAGGGGTGATCGAAGAGCTGGGCCACGGGTTCCGAGCCCCCTTAACAGATCTCCACGACACCCGCTCCCAAAACCGCGTGTCGGGCGCGCCCAAACCCGTCGCAAATCGCGGCGGGGTGCGCTAAACGCTGGCGCCATGGGCGAATGGATTACGACACGCGTGACAAGTCGACACGATTGGACGGAGGGCCTGATGACCATCCAACTCGGCGCGATCACACCACGTTTCGTTCCAGGACAGTTTTTCAACGTTGGACTCGATGTCGGCGGCACCCGCGTGCGGCGGGCCTATTCGGCGGCCTCGGCCCCCAATGCTCCCCTCGAGTTCGTGATTTCGCGCGTCCCGAGCGGGCAATTGACGCCCAGCCTATTCGAGGTTCGACCCGGGGAGGAGATCCAGGTCGACGACGGTGCCACCGGGTTTTTCACTTTGGATTTCCTGCCCCCGGGGGTCTCTGACCTTTGGCTCGTTGCTACTGGCACTGGAATTGGGCCGTACATCTCCATGTTGCGTGCGGGGGCGCTGGATCAGTACCAACGCGTGGTGTTGGTGCACGGTGTGCGGCACGTCGCCGAGCTCACCTACGGAGCCGAACTCGCGAGCTTCTGCCAACGTGCAAATCGCTTCTACGTTCCGACCGTCACGGGCGCTGACGAGGTCGCCCCAGGTGGGTTGCACGGGCGGATCCCCGCTTTGATCGCTTCGAGTTCGCTCGAGGATGCAGCGGGCGTTGCCTTGGATCCCGAGCGCAGTCACGTGTTGTTGTGCGGTAACCCCGACATGATCAAGGACGCGATGGCAGCGCTGGAGCAACGGGGTCTGAGACGTCACAAACGTCGTGAGCCGGGCCACATCACCACCGAGAAGTATTGGTGACTAGGTAACGTATCCGTCGACTCCAAATGTAGAAACGCCCAGCCGTTGGGCTGGGCGTTTCCACGCATGAGGGTCGCGCCCGAGGCCCGACCCTCACGCTTCACTGGACGTAGATCTTGAGGTTCTTCGTCGTGTACGTGGCGGCGTTGGCTGCCAACGTCCAATCGGGGTGACTGGTGGCGCGCGCGCCGATCCCTAGATCGCTATTGGCGGCGGGGTTACGCGACCAACCGTTGTAAGCGAAGATTGTAGTCTGCGCGGTCGTTCGATGCACCTGCATCGAACCGTAGAAGTCAACGCTGCCGGACGCCCACGCGTCGTCGTAGTTGAAGGTGGAGTCGGGCGCAGCGGTGTAGCTGTAGTGCCAGAATTCGACCTTACCGTCACTGGCTCCGGTGACATCGACGACGTTGCTCGCGTTCGAGGCCACGTCGAGGTTGCTGACGCTGGCGTCCCACACCCAATCGACTGGGACGCCCACCTGATTCTTGTTCGCGGTAAACGCATTCATCGCGGTCCAGACGTAGGTGCTGTCGAGCGTGAGCAGGTAAGCGATCCGAGTGAAGGTGCCACCTGCGCCAGAGTTGTTGGTGCTGTAGGCAGCGTCTACCTGGGTTGCGTTGTCCCAGTTGGCAGAGGTGGGAATGCTCAGGTCGTAGACAAGCGTCCACTCGTTGGTGTTCACGTCGCAGGTGTCGCCGTAGAAGCCGGCGCCGTTGTTGCATGTGCACACGATGCTGCCGGTGGTGTCGCTGCAAGTGCCACCGCCGTTGGTGCCATTGCACGAAGACGCCGAGCAGGCGGCAGTACACGAGCCGTTGTTGTCGTTGTCTTGGTAGCCCGCGCTACAGCCGCACGTCGCCGTGCCGCTCGAAGCCGAGCACTCGGCGTTGGCCTGACACGTGACGCCGGAGCAGTCGGGAGTGCACGAGCCGTTGTCGTCGTTGTCTTGGTAGCCTGCGTCACACAGGCAAGTTGCGGTGCCACTCGTCGCACTGCACGTGCTGTTGGCTTGGCAGGTCACCTCGGAGCAATCCGGCGTGCAGGTGTCGTTGTCGTCGTTGTCCTGATAACCGCTGTCACATAGGCAGCTCGCGGTGCCCAGGCTATCGTCGCAGGTGCTGTTGGCCTGACACGACGTCATCGAACAATCGAGATTGCACGTCTCGTCGTCATCGTTGTCCTGATAGCCCGAGTCGCAGGCGCAATCGGCGCTGCCATCTTGATCGTCGCACGTCGCGTGAACTTGGCAGGTGACGCCGGAGCAATCCTGGGTGCACGAGCCGTTGTCGTCGTTGTCTTGGTAACCCGAGTTGCAGGAGCAGTCAGCGGAGCCGTCGGTGTCGCTGCAGGTAGCGTTAGCCTGGCAGGTGACGCCGGAGCAGTCCTGGGTGCACGAGCCGTTGTCGTCGTTGTCCTGATAGCCCGAGTCGCAGGAGCAGTCAGCGGAGCCGTCGGTGTCGCTGCAGGTGGCGTTAGCCTGGCAGGTGACACCGGAGCAGTCCTGGGTGCACGAGCCGTTGTCGTCGTTGTCTTGGTAACCGCTGTCACACTGGTCGCAGTCCGGGCCGGTGTAACCCGTAAAGCACGTGCACTCGACGTCGCCACCCGAATCGTCACACGCGCCGCCGATGCCAGCGTTGCACGAGGAGGGGTTGCAGCTGCCGAGCGCGATCTCGCAGGCGATTCCGGTCCAGCCGCTATCACACTCGCACGTCGGGCCAGCGTCGAGTTCGGCGCACGTCCCGTTGACACACAGGATTTCGTTGCAGGTGAGCGGCGGGGCGGCGTCCAAACCGGCGTCCAATGCGCTCGATAGGTCACTCGAAGTCGCGCCTTCGCTGGTGTCAGCAGGCGTCTCACTCGTTGCAACCACCGTACTACTCGAATCGGGCGGGGCTACGCTCGTAGTCGGAGAGCCGGTGCTTGCTTCGGTGCCCGGGCCTTCGGTGCCCGGGCCTTCAGTGCTGGAGATTCCGCGTATGCCGCTGGTGGAGTCGTCTGGGGTGTCGCTCGACGAGTTGCCCGGCTCGTCGCTGCTGGAGTGGTCAAGCACCTCGGTGGAGGTTGGTTGCGGGCCGTTGGACGTGAGCTCTCCGGTGTCCGAACTCGGAACCGGAGCTACCGTCGAGCTCTCGGGGGGCGAGGAGCTGGGGTTCGGCTCTTCGGTCGTTTCTGGATTGGGGTTCTCCGATGTCGTTTCGCTTGGCGTCGAGCTCTCGGCCGTCGCGGAAGAGGCGTCCGAAGAGGCTCCAGCATCGGCAGATGGCAGCGGCCAGTCTAGGGTGTTGTCGTCGCCACACGCTTGGAGCATGACCAATCCAAGCGTTGCTGCGGCGGCACGTACGCCTGGATGATGTTTCTTAAGTTCACGTGGGCGTCGATAACTCATATGTACTCCTTGATATCCGCTGCCGGGTGTCACTCACGTAGGTAGAGGCACGAAACGAGCCACAAAACGTCCGCTCGTCCTTCACGCTAAAGGACACCGCTCCACAAACCATGGCGAGATTGCCAGGAACCCGACGTAACGGCCAGTAAACACTTCACGCATCAAACGAGAGGGTGAAGTGGGATTCGTGCGCACATGTCTGCGAACCGACCTCACGCGTGTAAACTTGAGCCAGTATCTCGCGACCGAGGGTCCGACTCTCCGCTCCCGGCTAGTGCTCCCACTCGGGCACGTCACGGCGCGGCGCGCTCAGCGGCCGAGGCGACCAGCCGCCCAAAGCGAACGATGTAGTCAGCGAGCGCTCGCGTCGAGTCGAGGTGCGGCGAGTGTCCAAAGTCAGGCGGCTGCTCGAAGCGCGCGTGGGCGGGGAGATGTTTCCGGAAGTATTCAAGGTGGCTCGGGGGCAGGAGGCGGTCGGCCGCACCCCACAACACGAGCACGGGCATGCGGAGGCCGGCGAGCCCCACGGGGCTCGAGGTCGCGCCGGGAGCCGAGCCGCCGAGCAACGCGCGCAAGGCCGGGCGTCGAAAGTGGGCAGGCAGCTCGTGTGCGATCAACTTCAGCACCCACGGCGGGCGACGGTAGATGCGGTGGAAAAAGTTCATCGCGCCGCCTCGTCCAACCACGTCGAAGGCGGCCTGCAGCTCTTGCCACTCCGGTTCGGAGAATGGCGCGCCGGCCGGTGAAACGAGCACGAGGCCACGAACCCGATCGGGATGGTGCATGGCGAAGTCGACGGCCAAGGCACCACCCATGGAGTTGCCAACCAGGATCGCCGGTTCACCGATGCAGCGCAGCAAGACTTCGGTCGTAGCGCCGCGCACTTCTTCGGCGCCGAGCGCGCGCTGTCTGCCGCCGCTGAAGCCATGCCCCAGATGGTCGGGCGCGACGACGCGACCGAAGTGTGGCTTCAGTTGGTGGAGTAACGGCGCGAACGACGTGGCGCTGGCAGCCAGACCGTGGAGCAAGACGACATCGGGCAGGGTTCCATGGCCTTGGACGTCATAGCAATGGAGCAGACCATGTGTGGTTGGATACCAGGCGCTTCGAGCTCCTCGCCTCACGAGAGCACGTCTGCCCAGGGCTTCGAGCGTGGGGAGCAAGACCGGACACATGAGCCCGACCGTGATACCCGGCCTTCGTGGCGGCGGCTAGCGATCCATCATCAGCCGCCGCAGCCTTCGCCGCAGTGGGCCTGGGCGCACACCTGGAGTTGCGTAGCGTGGGGATGCGCCGAGAGAGGCGCTTCGGCGTAACACGTCTCGGCGCAGGCTGCGTAGCTTGCCCCCGGTCGGCTGACACAGGGCAGCAGGCATCCGAACAGGACCGCGCAGCCATCCGACTCGTAGCACTCCGATAGCGGTGAGACGCAGTCGGTCTCGATACACGACATGCACGTCTCGTTCGTCACCGCGACGATCGGATCGATGGCTCGGAGCGACGACTTGGCGAGCTCTTTGGATTCTTCGGCCGCGACCTTGCGGCGATCGATACACACGTCGTCCAAGCAGGACAGCTGATAGTTACAGCTCCAATTGCGATAGCAGGTACAGCCTTCCGTGCCTGTTTCGCAGCCCAGAGCGGCCGCGTCGCCGTTCGAATGGTTCGCCCCACACGCGTTAGTCAGGAGCATGCATATCAAGCTCGGAAACCGGAGTTTTCGCAATACCTCACCAAGCGCGAACCGCGCCTCGACTGTCCCTGCCGTGACCATGGACCACCCGAACGTGATGGTCCGTGAGAACCAAAGGTGGGTGCTTGTCTACGCCTTCGAGTAGGCAGACGAAGTGCCCCCAAAAAGGACGTCTTGGACTGCGTTGCCAGTCCAGGTGTCGAGCTCGTTGCTCAAGAGGAACAACGCGAAGTTACACTGTGCCTGTATGAAACGACACCGTTAGGAGGCTCGGTCCGAGCGACGTTGGTTTCGGAAGTCGGCGGATGTGGGCAAGCGCAAGTTTCCGGAGTAGCGAGCGTATTGGCTTGGCACAGCCCGTAGCGCAACGGTGCACACTAGTTTAAGGTACATGCCGTGAGTCTCAACCCTGGGGATTTGATCCAAGAAAAGTACCGCATCACGCGCCTGATTGGTCAGGGTGGGATGGGCGCCGTCTACGAGGGCGAGAACGTCGTGATTGCCCGGCGCGTCGCCATCAAGGTGCTGCACGGTATCATGGCCGCCGACGGTTCGACCGTCGAGCGTTTCGAGCGTGAGGCGCAGGCTGCGGGTCGCATCGGCAACGACCACATCCTCGAGGTTTTGGACATGGGGCGGCTGGGCAACAACAGCGACCGCTTCATGGTCATGGAGTATCTCGACGGTGAGACTCTGGACGCCCGCTGTGAGCGCCTCGGACGGATGTCGGACGCCGAGCTCTACCCGATATTGCGTCAACTCCTGACCGGCCTCACCGCGGCGCACGCGGCAGGGATCGTGCATCGCGACCTCAAGCCGGACAACATCTTCATCTTGCAGCACAAGGCGGGTCAGAAAGACTTCGTAAAGATCATCGACTTCGGCATCTCGAAGTTCACCGCGGGCGGCGCGAACTTCAAGATGACCATGACTGGCGCGATCATGGGCACGCCATACTACATGGCTCCCGAGCAGGCCAAGGGGGGCAAAAATGTCGACATGCGAAGCGACGTCTATGCCGTCGGTGTCGTCATGTTCAAGGCGCTGTCGGGCCAGGTCCCGTTCCAGGCCGAGAGCTTCAACGAGCTGATCTTCAAGATTGCGCTGTCGGAGACGCCACATCTCACTGCCTTGGTGCCGGACCTCGACCCAGAGCTCGACGCGATCGTGCACAAGGCCATGGCACGCAACCTCGAGGATCGCTACCAGAGCGCTCTGCAGCTGCGCGACGCCCTCGATGCATGGGCAGAGGGCCGCGGGTTCACGGCGCTCGGAATGACGCGTGGCAGCCAAGTGGGCTTGGAGCGCGAGGCGGGGCACCGCACGGGCACGCAATCTCGAGGCAGCTCCAGCGACGCTCACGGTGAGACAGTCACGGCGTTGCAGGACGCCACCCACGCTCCGTGGTCCAACACCGGCAACCGCACGAATCCGGGCAAAGGCCGCACCTGGGGCATCGCCGTTGGTGCGTTCGTAGCCGTTGGCGCGATCGCGACGTGGTTGTTGACCGGGGGAGAAGACACCTCGGTGCCCCAGCCATCGGCCCTGGCGACGGGCTCGGCAGTGAGCCCTGGTCCAGCGCCTCAGCCTCCGCTCGAGGTCAAGCCCAACGACGTCAAAGTCACTGACGTCAAAGTCGCCGACGTCAAACCCGAGGTGACGGCCCCCGAGGCCGCCAAAGACCCAGCAGCGGTCGAGGCGAAGCCCCTGGAAACTGCAGCCACCACAGGCAAGGAAGTCGTCGAACCGGTTCGACCCGTGACGCGCCCAATGCCGCGGCCGGTAGCCCGTCCCACGCCGGCTCCCGTCGTTCGCCCAGCGCCTGCACCACCTCCGGCACCCAAGCCCGTGGTGAAGCCAGCGCCGCGTCCACGTCCCGCGGACTTGCTCGGCTACTGAGCGTTTGACTGTCGGCTGCGCCAGCGCCGCTCAGTCGTCGAAGACTACGCCTACCGAGAACCGGAACACGAATTCGAGCGGGAACAAGAAGCTGCGCAAGTTGGCGGCGTCCGGCTCGCTTTCGCGGCGTCGAAGTAGAAACTCTCGCGAGTCACATTCGCCGGGGTTGGGCTGGATGATCCACCTTCCCGAACTGGGCACTATGCACTGTCGCTCGCGGTCGAAGAGCTCGTATTCGATACCAAATCCACCACCGAGCGTGAAGTAGCCGAAGCGCCGGCCCGAGCCGAGCATCAGCGTGAGACGTGTTTGGGTGAGCGAGGCTTCGTCGAGGGGCTGCCCCTCGTTCCGCTCGTTCTTCTTCGCAATGCTCGCGTAGCGGTAGCCGTAGCGGGTGACTCCAGCGCGAATGACCGTGCCGCGGAAAGAGTCACCTTCGAGCCAGAAGCCTGCCGATAAGCTGGCGCCCGCCAGCGGGCCGAGGCCGTTCGAGTACTGACGGATGTTATCCGGAAGCGTCAATGGCTCGTGAGCCATCACGAACCGCGGCACCGTCTCGATCGTCAACCATTCGAGCGCTTCCACTTCGATTTCGAAACCAAGCTGCCCCTCTACGACCCAATTGAGCGGGTCGATGCGCACCGAGAAGTCGGGGATCTCGAGGCGCGACGGAGACTGACCCGTGCCAGCCGGCGTTTCCACCGCCCCACTTGCGTAAGTAGGCTGCTGTGAGACTCCTGGCTGCGTTTGCGGCGGCGGATAAGGTTGCGCGGGGGGAGGATAGGCTGGTTGCTGCGGAGGCGGGTAAGCCTGTGGCGGATACGCTGGAGGCGGCTGATTGGGATACGGCTGCGGCGCCGGCGCCGGTGCGACATTCGGAGGCGGTCCCGGTGGGTAGCCGCTCGGAGCGGCTCCAGGCGCGGGTTGGGACCCGTAGGCGGGCGGTGGACCACTCGGCGTTTGGCTCGCGTAAGGCGGTGGTGGCGGTGGTGGCGGTGGCGCCTGCGGGTCAGTGGGATATGGCTGCTGGTTGGGTTGCGCGCCCGGTGCGTCCGGGAATGCCACGGCCGGTTGGCTCGACGGTCCCGGGGGCTGCTGCGCGGCAGCGGAGTTAGATAAGAGGCAAGCTGCCGCCGCGAGACATGCGCCAGTTGCTCGGTATTGGTCGCCAAAGGTGAGAGGAGGCACACTGGTGTTATGGGGACAGTGGGCGGGATTTTCGAGTTTTCTGCAGGGAATGCGGTCGATGGTTTGCCTCCCCGTGGAAACTTCGTTACGAAAGAGCCATCTGAGGCTCGTTCTCATCGCGTTGCCTCTGTCCCCAAGGAGCAATTGGAATGGCGATTCGTGTCGAAGTCACCTCAGCTGAGGCCACACAAGCGGAAGTAGGTGCACTGGTGGTCCCAGTTTACGCTGGGGGTCTGGAGCGACAAAAACACTTCGCCAAGATCGACGCTGCATTGGGACAGGCGTTGTCTGCACACGTCACGGCCTCGGAGTTCAAGGCTGGCTTGAATCAGGTGCTCGACTTTCCGACCTCCGGCAAGCTGCCGGCCGCGCGCGTCGTGTTGGTCGGCCTGGGTCCGAAGAAGGGAAATGCAGAAGCTAACCTGAGGCACGCTATCGGCGCCGGTGTACGGGTCGTGGTGAACGTGCCTTCCGTCGCGGTCGTATTGCCCGAGGGTCTTGGCGGAAACACGCTGCGTACGGCGGCGGAGGGTGCAGTGCTGGGGGCTTACCGCTTCGTCAAGTATCTCACCGGCGACCGCTTGCCGAAGAAGTCGATCGAGAGCATCAGCATCTTGCGCAGCGGCAAGGCTACCGCGGCAGAGAAGAAGGCGATCGAGGCGGGCGTTGCCGTCGCCGAGGCGGTCACCATCGCCCGTGACGCCGTCAACGAACCGCCCAACGAGCTTACGCCTGCCAAGCTCGCCGAGATCGCGCAGAACATCGCAAAAGCCGGCAAACTCAAGATCACCGTACTCGACAAGGCTGGCATCAAGAAGGCCGGGATGCACCTCCACTACGCCGTGGGACAAGGCAGCACCAACGAGCCGCGCTTCGTGCACATGACGTATTCGCCCAAGGGCGCGAAGAAGAAGGTAGTCTTCGTCGGCAAAGGCCTCACCTTCGACTCGGGTGGCTTGTGCATCAAGCCGGCGCCCGGCATGGGCGAGATGAAGAGTGACATGGGTGGCGCTGCCGCGGTCCTGGGCCTGATGGCAGCCGTGACTGCTCTGCATCCCAAGGTCGAGGTTCATGGCATCATCGGCGCAGCCGAGAACATGCCCGATGGCTCCGCTTACCGTCCAGGTGACATCTTCGGCACCCTCGATGGACGCACGGTCGAGATCATCAATACTGACGCCGAGGGACGTCTCGTGCTTGCAGACGCGTTGACCTATGCGCGCAACCTGAAACCGGATTTGATCGTCGACGCCGCCACTCTGACCGGGGCGTGCGTCGTGGCCTTGGGGAAGACGTGCAGCGCCTTCTATACGGCTGACGACAAACTCGCCAAGCAGTTCGACGCGTCCGCGAAGAGCGCTGGTGAGGCGTTCTGGCGCATGCCCTTCCTCGAGGAGTTACGTGAGCAGCTCAACAGCGACGTCGCCGACATGCAGCATACCGGCGATCGTTGGGGCGGCTCGATCACCGCAGCCCTGTTTCTCCGCGAGTTCGTCGGGGACGTACCCTGGATCCACTGCGACGTCGCGGCGCCAGTCCTGTACGACCGGGCTCGGGGCATGTATCCGAAGGGTGGCACCGGCCACCCTGTGTTGACCTTCGTCGACTTCGTCGAGTCCTTGGGCGGTCGCGCGTAGGCGCTCCTCACCACGCGTAACTCATGCCCAGTCGCAACTCGGCGCCGAAGCCGTAAAACGATAGGGCATCTCGGCCACCCGCCTCGAAACGGCGGCCGACGAGATCCTTGATTGCACTCACTAAGGTCAATAGGTTTACGTCATCGCTAATGGCCGTGGTCAAACCGGCACTCATGCTCCACAGCGCAAACCACGCGGCCACGTCGCGTTCGTTCACACCCCACGCGCTGTCAACGAGCACGAGTGCACGAACGGCAGTTGCTCCCACGCCTACCGTCAAGGTGGAGCCGCGGCCCGGACGCAGTACCGTGGCGTCTAGTGTTGCCTCCAAGGTTGCCGCGTGAAGGCGCGCCTCGCCGTAAACCGAACGGTCGTGAGCGGTGAGATATCCAACTTGGGAGCCGAGGCGAAGCCAAGGTATCGGTGTGAACGAAGCGCCAAGCGTGCCACCGAGCGCCAGAGTCTGGGCCGGGCCCATCACCAGTCCGCGCAACATGAATGGAGTTTGCCACGCGCACGCATCTAGCTCGGGCGTTGGACTCGTTAGCTTCGGCGGTTGCACTGGCGCGGAACTGGGCGCGGTCGAGAGAGGGGCCGAAGCGTCTCTTGCGGGGGAGACGAGAGGCTCGGAGCCGCTCCCGTCGGTCAACGCTGTTGCTGAGGCAGCGGCGGTCGCCTCCGCGGTTCCTTCGGACGGGGGCAGCCTCAGGGTCTCGGCCAGAGCGACCGCCAGCGTGCGTGGCCTAGCGGCGAGCGGGACATCGGAGACGTCGAGGGTAAACTCGTGACCAGCCCACTCCAGAATGAGCTGCCCAGTCTCTACGTGACACGAGACAACCTGGAGGCTCGGATCCGCCACGAACTCGAAGGTGCTGAGCTCCACATCCAGGGCCGAGACGAAGCTTTGGGCCGCGGGCGTCGGACCACAGGTGGCGCGAGTGTCTTCCAGAAACGCAGGCAACGAGCCGGGGTTGGGTTGAGCCGCCGCGCATGGGGTGAACGCACAAACCAGCAGCGTCACTAACGCCGACGCCAAGCGAGGCCCAGGACCGTCAATCTCATGCGGGGAGCGTGTCATGATGTGGGTGAACGATGGATCATCAAGGGTCCTCGTCTGCTGGACTTGGAACGCGCTCTCGGAGTTGCTTGGCGTAACGTCCGTCTGGGTAGTCCTTCAATGATTGCGCGGCTCGTCGCCGCGCCTCGGATCCTTGCCCGGCCTGCTCGAGCGCCAAAACCAAACGCCAAAGGCAATCTTGGCGCAGGCTCTGGCCACGTGCCTTGCCCAACGCCACTTCGAAGGCCGCGACCACCTCGGCGGGCGACGCGCCCAATTGCTGGGTCACCAGCGCCAGCTGAAACGCGGCGACGCCCGTCTGTGCATTGCTCGGAAAGTCACGTATTACTCGGCTCAGCAGAGCGCTAGCCCCGCGAAGATCACCGGCGCGACGAGCCGTGTCGGCTTCCTGCATCAGCGTCGCGACGGACGTGGCCGAGCGAGCCGTCCGAGCGGGAACCGTGACGCTTTCGCCCGCGTTCAGTCGGCGCACGCCATCGGGCAGGCGGCTGCCGCGCACGAGGACCACGCCTTCTTGCACCACCACCTCCGTGCCTTCGAGTGAGCGACGGACGACGAAGCGCGTTCCGACGACCTCCACGCTCGAGTCGCCAGTCTCGATCGTCCACTTGCGGCGGCCGCCCTTCATCACGTGAACGTCGATGGTGCCGCTCGCCAAGCGCAACGTCACGTCGCGTTCCGTCATGGCCAAGCGCTCGACCACCGTTTCCGTCGCGAGCGCCGTCAAGGTCGAGCCATCTTCGAAGACGACCGTCGATGTGGGGTTGGATTGGTCCAGTGGCGCCAAGCCTACGAACTCGGCGCCGCCCCTCAGCCGCAAATCCGGAGTCGTCAGCGATGCGACCGAGTTGGACGCCGACGGGGCAGCGTTTAGGGATGGTTCGTTCCTCGCCGCAGGTGACGACGTCAGCGGCGGCGTCGTCCCGACCACCGGTTCGTCCACTCGCCAACGGCTCACGAGCAGCCCCGCCACCATTGCAGCCGCCAATACGGGCACCAACGCGTACCACCGCCACGTGCGTTTCGCTGGCTCCAGTCTTCGAGCGATCCCAATCCAGTTCTGAGCTTGACGATCGTTGGCCGCAGGCTGTGTGCTGGCCCCAAGCACGGTAACCAGCGGCGCTTCGAGTTGCATGCGTCGCAGGACGCGAGACGATTCATCACCGCTCATCCGAACCTCCATCACCAAACAGGTGTGCGCTCAATTCGAGCTCCGCTCTGCCGATGTCTCGTTTTGCAGTCGCGAGAGAGACGCGACACTGCGAGGCGACCTCCTCCAAACTGCAACCCTCGACGTGGCGTAGCATCCACGCCAACCGCTCTCGAGGAGCGAGCGTGCTCAGGGCGCGGTCGAGTTGTTTCACCAGGAGCACGGTTTCGGGACTGGCCGACGGATCGACGCATCGAGTCAGCGCAACGTCGTCGGTATCGTTCAGCAAGCCCAAGCGTCGTAGGAGGCTGCGGCGACGTAGGCGGCGGTGCACTTGGTGAACAGCGATGCCGCACACCCAGGCCCCGAAACGCGACTCGTCCGCAAGTTGATCCAAGTCACGAAACGCGGCCACGAACGTGTCTTGAAGTACGTCGTCGACGTCACCCGCGGCGCCCAAGAGTCGCAAGATGCGGAGCCGAACCCTCTCGTAGTTCCTGACGTACAGGGCGTGTTGTGCGGTGCGTTTGCCGTCGCGGGCACCTCGCACCAGTTCGAGCTCCGCGGACGCATCCTCCGCGTCCCGAGCCGCGGCGCGGACGAACGGCACGACGGCACCTGGCTCGGCGGCTGAAACGAGTGCATAGAGCAGATTCACGGGGTACCCATGCCGAAGGGCCACGAGTAGTGCACCACGGCTCACGCGACCAACAATTTTTTCGCTCGGTGCGGCATTCCCCGGGGTGTGAGTTGGGGTAATGCGTTATTCGGCGTCGCGTGAGCCGTTCGGCGCTCCGCGCGGCCCCAGTCGTCATGATGTACAAACCATTGTTCCCCTCGGTCACTCACTTGGCGTTGGTTTCGGGAGTGTTGAATGCGTTCGGATGTGGTGCCGTCGACACGGAGCTCTTCTCCCGAACCAACGAGGCCCTCGTCGAAAACCTGGGCGAGGCGTGTGACCTCGGGGTGGTCGTGGCCAGCGGTGAAAGAATCGTGGAAGACGATGATCCTGCGTGCCTGCCGGGTTATTGTGTCGGCGAAGGTGGACAAGCGTGGACGAAGGGCGACCAGGGGATCTGCACTTGTCGTTGTGACGGTCCAGACGGAACGGGCCCGCTGTGCGAGTGCGCCGATGGCTTTCAGTGTAAACACCTCATCGACGACATAGGCAATTTGACGGGCACCAATCTGGTGGGCGCCTATTGCGTTCCAAAAAACTGAGAGCGGGTGTTGCGCGACGCGCTGCCTCCTTCCAGCGGACCGACCAGGCAGGGCGCATGGCTATGGCGATGTTCATCTGTGTCACGTCGCGCGGCTATTTGTCCCGAGCGGGACGCGAAATCCCCATCGATTCAGCGGGCTCCGACATGGCATAGCGCGTGCAGACGTTGCTCTAGGAAGCAGGGACTTTACTTGCATCGAAAGGAGCAGAACATGAACCAATCTACCACCTTGATCGCCTTGTCATTGATCGCAACCGCGGCCTGCAGCCGCAACGACATGAACGAGCGCGATGCGAAAGACCGTGTCGACGACAAGTACGAGGCCAGGAACGACCAGCTCGAGAAGCAGCACGAAGCCGAGCGCGACGCGCTCAAGCAGGCCCAGGATCGGGAGGAGAAGGCTCTCGAGCAGAACCAGAAGCAGGAAGAGCGGAACATCGAACAACGCTACGAGGCTCTCAAGGCCGGAGTAGACCCCAAGGCGGCCTCGCAAATGACGGCAATGGCCGTGGTCGACATCACCTCCGCGCGTTGCGCCCGTGAGCAGCGGTGTGGAAACATCGGTGCGGACAAGACGTACGCATCGCTCGACGCGTGCTCCACGAAGCTGTCGAGCGAACTCCAAGAGGAGATCAATGGCTACGATTGCTCCAAGGGCGTGGTCGGGAAGGAGTTGCAGGAGTGTCTCACTGCGATTCGGGAAGAAGAGTGTAACGCGCCGTTCGAGAAACTGGCGCGCATCGCCGCCTGCCGCGACTCGGACATTTGCAACAACTAACAGCGAGTACGTCGCCGGAGCCGTGCTCGAGGTGGCCGCGTGCTGCCTCGAGCGCTTCGGCGTTTGACGGCATCAGCGTTCGCCGGGGCGGGACTCAGGCACCCGCGAGGAGATGCGTGCGTTTGAGTTCTTCGAAACTCTCCAGGGCAGCATCCGCCGCGGCGTCCCACTCCTCACCAGGGAGCGTCGCGAGCCGTTCGCAGTACTGAGCCCAGCGCGCTCGGACCACCGTCGCCGCGGTTTGCAGGGAGCGCAGCTCTCCAGTCCGAAACCCAAGGGTCTGCAGACGCCGTGCGATGACTGCCGCCCCTAGGCGCGAACCTTCGGTCACATATGTGAATCCAAAGCATTGAGCTCGATTGTAGGGTGAACCCTTCTTTGGAGTGACCGCCCCAATGGGGCACGAGAGGTGGCTCAAGTCGGCGACGAGTTCCACTCGCCGGTCGGTGACTAGGACTTGAAGTGACGGGCAACCGGAAAGCAGCTCTTCGTGTGCTGCGCAGTGCGCGTGCATCAACTCGAGATGGCGGGTGAAACCCTCTAGACTCTCGAGCATCCCCAACGACTCTACCAGGCTCTCGAGCTCCCGATGAGACGCCGCGGTGGCCTGCCGAAGTCGGGCTAGGGCAGAGTCGCCGGCTGCAATGGTCATGGCCAGAAGGATCTACCTTCATAGCAGCCGTCATGCAACCAACCTCAGAGTTCGGTTCAGTCGAACCGAGCTCTGCAATGTAGCAGTCCCGCCGGCTGATAGTTTGCCGTACAAGTCGCGCGATTCGAAGCCCTCACACCCGGGGCGGCGGCAATACCGGTAAGGTCAACACAGCCGAACCGTGGGTTTAGGCGAAACAGGAGCACGGTGGAGGGCAATTCGCCCTCCACCGCTTCGGCTCATTGCGCCTTTTGCGTACGAAGCCAGTCGTCGACTTCGCGTTCGACCTCGTCCCGCTGCTTTCCGTAGCGCTCCTGAAGCAGGCCGACGAACTTGTCTTTTTCACCGGCGATGGTTTCGAGATCCGAATCGGTGAGCTTGCCCCACTTCTGCCGCAGTGAGCCCTTCAGCTGGCCCCACTTACCTTCGACGATATCCCAGTTCATGTCATTTCTCCTTTACCAAAGGTAACGGCCGAAAATGACCGTTACGTCGTCGTCCGCGCCGTTGCTCAGCGCCTTCTGCACCAAGGCTTGCGCGGTTTGGGAGGCGCTTTGCGCTTGCAGCGCTACCTCCAAGATCTCCGCAGGTGAGACGAATTTGTGGAATCCGTCTGAAGTGAACAGCCACCGGTTGTGCGGCTCCAATACGACCTTGTGCAGCTCCGGAGCCGCGCAACGGTGAACATCGCCGAGGCAATTCCAAAGGCAGTTGTGCCACCTACCCGCGAGATCATCGAATCCGAGTTCCGCCGCTTGGGCGCCCAGCGAGTGATCTTTGGTGATCTGCAAGAGCTGAGTGTCTTTGATGATGTAAGCCCTCGAATCACCGACGTGAGCAACGTACAACAGCGGCCAGAGAAGGTAACCGAGCGTCAACGTCGACCCCAGCTCCCCGCGAGCTTTCGCCTCGTTCCGTAGCGCCTCGTCGCTGGCCGCCACTACATCCATCAACTGGTCGCGCAGCCCCGGCAAGGTCAGCCGCGATTGCGAATCGGCCTTGTGGTTGCCCGTCTCTACACGGATCGGTGAGCGTTGAGCGACGACGTTGAGCAGCGTGAACCCCGCGGCTTCTTCCACAGCGAGTTTGCTCGCCAAAGCGCCGTGCTTCAGGCCACCCAACCCATCGGCAACCATCATCAGCAAGCCACGCTGGGGACCAGTTACTTCGCCTCGCCACTTGACGCCGGGTGAGACGTCGGACACGCACATCGAGGGTTTGAGCGCTCCCACGAAGTAGCTGTCTTCGTTGATGGTGCGACGCGACGCCGACGCGGCCGCTACTTCGAATGGTTCATTGGCGTAGGCTTGAAGGGGGGTAGAGGTAGTGGTGGCTTGCATTCACCATTCACCTCAGCAATGCCCGTGCCAGCGATCGGA
>CBINDO010000180.1:0-16556 GCA_966249405.1 uncultured bacterium
CCTCGTGTTGGGCGTCGATCAGTCGATCGGCACGGCGAAGGGCGCGCTCGACGAGCTGCTAGCTCGAGCGCGCGCTAGCCGGCCATCTTCGTGACGGACTACTCGTTCGTACCTAACGCTGTCTCAGTTCAAGCGCGCAACACGGCCTTCGACGACCGCCGAGATCGGTTGGGGCAAGGACTGCACGTGCGCAATCAGTGCGTCCAGGTCGATGTCGCCGCCGACCCGGTTCGTCCCTTCCACCAATACCGTGAAGTTGTCGCCGCCGGCTGCCATGAAGCTGTTGACGGTGACCGAGTACGTGGCCGCTGGGTCCAACGCAACACCGTTCGCGCTGACCTCCACGACCCTGGAGCCATTCGGCGCCGCAGCGTCCCACGTGTACTGGAGGCCCGATACCTGCAACAATCGAGGATTGGTCTGACCCACCCATTGCTGCTCGAGCAGAGTGCGGATCTGTTCACCGGTCAGGTCCATGCGCACCAAACTGTTGCCGAATGGTTGGATGGTGAAGAGGTCGCCCCAGGTGATCGGTCCTTGGTCGAGGTCCGCACGGATGCCGCCCGGGTTCATGAAGGCGAAGTCCGAGCCCGTGGCCGCACGTTGCGCATCTGCGATCAAGTTGCCGAGCGCTGATTCGCCGCTCGGTTCCTGAGTACGCGTGATGGCCAACGCCGACTCCCCCACCACGCGACCAACGAGCGGCGCCGTGCGCTCTTCGGCCTGCTTCACGAGCTCAGCGACGCCGACGTGCAAAGTATTACCCGGCGCAACGTCCGAATACGTCGTCACGACGCGAGCTGTTTTCGACAGCACTTCGCCGCAGCTGCGGCTTACTTGGAGGTCGACTTCGGCGTATGCCGTGCTTGCCGAGAACGCCTGCGTCACCAGGATGGGCGTGCCATTGGCGTTGGACACGAGAGCGTTGGTGAACGCGTGACGGTGGCCGGAAATCACGACGTCCACGTCGTCGTGCAGCTGTTCGATGATCGGCAGAATGTCGCCCGATACTTGGCCATCGACGATGGTGTCACCTTCGTAGCTCGTTTGCGCTCCGCCCTGGTGAATGGTGACCACGATCGTGTGAACGTCCTGACGCCGGAGCTTGCGAACGGCAGCGTTGATGGCACTCGCCTCGTCCACGAACTCCAACCCCGCGACCCCGGTGGGCGTGACGATGCTGGGTGTGCCTTGGAGTACCGCGCCGATCACGCCTACCTTCACCCTGCCGATCTGTTTGATCGTGTACGGCGCCAGCAGCGGTTCGTGGCTTTGCGCGTCCAGCACGTTGGCCGAGACGTAGTTGAACGACGCGCCGCGGTAGGGGTCTTCGAGGAACGGCCCCAACGGCGAGTTTCCGCCGTGGATGAGCCGCAACATCTCGTCGGCGCCTTCGTCGAATTCGTGGTTGCCCAACGTACCGACGACGTTGCAGCGGCGATTCTCGCGTGTCGCGCCACGACAGTCCTTGTTTGCCAGCAAATTCAAGAACTGAATTGCCGGTTCATCCTGGAGCAGCGCGGACGCCGGCGGCGACGCTCCGACGTGATCGCCGGCATGGATGATCAACGCCCGGTCGCCTACTTCAGCGGCCGCTTCTACGAGGTATGAAGCGAGCACCGCGGCGCCCCCCACGGGGCGCCCCGCCAACAAGCGGCCTTGCGACAGCTGACCGTGAAAGTCGTTGAACCCGAGCAAACGAATCCGTTCACTCTTGTGGTTCTTGTACTCGGGCTTGCCGTTGCGCCAGCCGACGGGTCGTGAAGCGCGTTCCCGCTCCGCCGGATCGTGCTCGTGTTCCTGCGCGTCCGCGCAACCGGAAACGGTGAACGCGTGCGGGTCGCCGAACGACAACGCGTTCTCGGCCGCGGCGAATTCTACTCCGCCGTGTTCGGCTCTGCCTTCGGCTCGTGGCTCCTGAGCGACGCCACACCCGGATACAAACGTGGCAGCAACGACGACCGTAGTGCCCGTGACGCTCGATATGGTGAACTTCATGATGGCGCTCCGGGGCTCAGAGGCCCATGCAGTTGGCGTAATAGGTCGTGGTAGCGGGCCAATCCGAGAACACGCCAAGCACGCCGACATCCTTGGCGAGCACGTCGAGGATGCGGAAGGTGTCACCATCGTCGTTGGTGGCCTCCGTGATCGATTGATAGTAATAACCACCACCGCCTTTGAGTAGGCCCGAGCGCTCCAAGGTCCAGGTGATGAGGTCGAGGCCGGCGGCCTGAGCGGCATAAGCGTAGTCCGAAGGGACGATGTCGTCGAAGTCGTCCAAAGTCACGAGCGCCCACATCGGCGGCGCGACGATGCGAACGCCCGCGTTCGCGAGGTCATCCATCCCTGCCAACGCTTCGGCGTAGCCCTCCGGGGTGTCGACGCGTTCGTCGAGGAACACGGCCTGTTTTCCGAACTTCGGGTTTCTGTTTACCCAATACAACACATCGTCCAGATTGAACGACTGCGGCCAGACGCGCCGCGGTGAGATGCGAGCGGCCTTGTATTCGTCGATCATCTGTTGGGCGTAGTCTTCTTGGGTGTAGTCGCCTTGGAACGGCATTGGGACGCTCGGCGCCTTCAGCTCTGGCGTGAAATTGGCACCCAATGAATCGATGAGAGCGATGCTCTCGGCGTGGGTAACCAACGTGCCGCAGGCGGAGTAGAGATCCGTGCGAAAGTTTGCCGTCCCATCCAAGTATTGTTCGACCGTGGTGGCCTTCGGGTTCGCGCCGTCCATCTTGCCGCACAGGGTTCGAAACTCCTCGAGGGTGATGTCACTCGTGCAACACTTGGCGGAAGCCTGCGTGCCCGTCGCCGGGTCAGCGGGAGAAAACGGTTCGGTACACTTCGCGGCGAGCTCCGGGATCGCCAGGATGTTCGTCGTCGTGTGCAGGTCGCATTGACTGTGGCGACACACCAGCTGTTTGTCCTTCGTGAACGTCACGTCGCATTCGATGATGCCAGCGCCCATGCGCGCAGCAGCTTCGTATGACTCCTTGGTATGTTCCGGGAACTGCAGCGGCGCGCCTCGGTGCCCGATCGAGAAGTCACTCTTGTGAGAGGTGTCCTCCGTGCACTGCTCGAGCTCCGACTTGAGCTCACCGTCCTGCATTT
Organism: uncultured bacterium; assembly: GCA_966249405.1. Taxonomy (GTDB): domain Bacteria; phylum Myxococcota_A; class Polyangia; order Polyangiales; family Polyangiaceae; genus SZUA-265. The sequence goes on from CBINDO010000180.1 coordinate 3,118, forward strand.
GATCGACGAGGTAGAATGGGCGCGGACCCAACTGAACTTTGATCTCAGGCTGGTGCCCTGCGTGTGAGGGACGGTGTTTACCCCCTTTGTGAGCGCCGCTGGCAGCTGCCATGCCCGTTACACCGAGGCCAGCAACGGTGATTGCGCCGATGGCGCTGAGAGCGAAAAGAGAGGTAGTCTTGGCGTTGATCATGTGGTCCTCGATTGGGCTTACTTGTGCTGAGATTGATGTCGTGTTGCACCGTTTGGGTGCGTCACTTCGAGCGAGCTTCGAAGCGTGGTGTCGTCGCGTGGTGTCTCACGCCTGGAGCCTGTCGCGGGGCGTCGCAGCTGCGCGAGCGGCGGTGGCTCCCCCGATTGCAACGAGGGCAGCTGCGAGCAACCACCACCCGAAAGAGCCGAGTGCGGGCACTGGCGGTGGGTCTGCAACTCCCGGGTTGGTAACCAGAATGGGGCTACCCGGCGCGGGATTGCCCATGCTCCAGGTGCCGTTCGGATCTTGGAGTTCTCGACCATTCGAGTAGCCGTCGCCATCGGAGTCGAGCACAGCCAATGCCGGTCCCCACAACACCACGCCACCACCACCGGGTACACTCAGGAAGTTCGCTTCTATCTCTGCGCCAAAAGCGTTGCGTGGGCCCCCGCCCGACGGTTCGACGTGACACGTCGCACAACCCTTCACGGATCCGTTGGGGACCTGGGCAACCCTGGTGGCGCGAGCCGAAGCGACGCTGGTAGACAGCGACACGACGACGAGCAAGGCAGACTGCAGACCAACCAACTCGAGACGACCGATTCCGAACTTCATGTTTTGCTCCCTCCTCTAGAAACCATGCATCAAACGGGGTTCGCGCCCGGTGCTCCAGCTTGCACCGCAAACGCGGCAACGACGTCCACCGCGGACTCGGGGTCCGCGACGTTCGCCACACCGTAGTACTCCGCGACCCACTGCTCACGAGTCACCTCGTGCTTGACGTACCCGCGATGAAAGCCGTCGAAGTGTCGAATGTGCGGGTTGCTGGGGAGCGTCGCTTCGACCAACGGGATGTATTCCGGTGGGAAGTCGGAAGATATGGAGGTCCCGACGAACTCGGTAGCAATGGCAGAACCATGAGGCGCGTCGAAGTCGCGCTTGAGATCGGCCACCCAACTCGAGTGTATGTCTCCAGACAGAACGATGGGATTGCGAACCCGTTGGTCGGCAATGAAGTCCAGGATCCGCTGGCGGATCGCCGCATAACCGTCCCATGCGTCCATGTTGAAGAAGGGAACGGACGCGCCCAGCGCGGCTCCTAGGTCCCACTTGGTCATCATCACTTGCTGCGCGATGACGTTCCAACGCGCGCGCGAGCGCCCGAGGTTTCGCAGCAACCACGCCTCTTGCGTCTCACCGGTCAAGGTTGCATCTGGGGCAGCGACGTCCTCGCAGATCGGAGCGAGACCATCGCCGCACGGCTGATCGGTTCGATACTGCCGGGTATCCAGCATGTTGATGTCGGCGAGCCCACCGAACGAAAACCTGCGAAACAGGCGCATGTTTCCGTTCCGCGGGAAGGAACGGAAGCCGAGCGGCATGTTTTCGAAGTAGGCCTGATAGCCCGCCGACCTTCGGGCAGCAAACGCAGCGGCGGACTGGTCGTCCTCTGGCGTGAGCCCCGCGTAGTTATTGTCGACCTCGTGATCGTCGAAGGTGACTAGAAATGGAAACGCCGCATGCGCGTCCTGAAGGTCCGGGTCCATCTTGTAGAGCGCGTAGCGCCGACGATAGTCGGCGAGGGTCGTGATCTCGGCGTCGGGGACTTGCCGCACCCCTGCCGGGTTCGGTCCGTATTCGTAGATGTAGTCACCGACGTGAACGACGAAGTCCAAGTCTTGCTGAGCCAAGTGGCGATACGCGGCGTAGTAGCCGTTCTGGTAGTCCTGACAAGAGACCAACGCAAATCGAGCGCTCCGAGTGCGATCGTGACGTGAAGGAAAGGTGCGAGTACGGCCGATTCGACTGCGTTGGCCGAGAGCCTCGAATTGGTAGAAGTACCACCGGTCGGGAGACAGACCAAACGCTCGCACGTGCACGCTGTGCCCCAACTCAGGCACTGCCCAGCATTCACCCGTACGAACCACGCGCCGCATGTGTTCATCCTGAGCGACCACCCAGCGCACCAAGACGGGCTCGTTAGGCATTCCGCCGTCACCGAGCGGATCAGGCGCCAATCGAGTCCACAAGGTCACTCGGTCGTCGTGCGGGTCGCCCGACGCGACACCCAGGGGAAATAGGTACTCTACTGCCAACGCCGACCGGCCGTGAAGCAGTGCGACACCGCCGCCCAATGCGCTCGTGGTCTGGAGAAATTGCCGTCGCGAAAGTGGCGGAACCCAAACAGAACTCGAACGCGCCATGAACACCTGTCTCCCGGCATCAGCAGTCGTGGAATCAAGTGACTAGCGTGCTCGTATGGCGCTCCCGAGGACGGCGAGTGAAGGATTGGCAACGATTGTCTGCCGTTCGTGATCTTCTCGGGTGCTTCCTCGGACGTCGATGTCGCGCGTACTCGATCACCACGCGTTCAGCACGTCCAAGAACCATTGGATCAGGTCCTTGTTCTCCCTGAGCTCCGACATCACCCGAAGCGGGTCCATATATAGACGGTCTTCGCGGACGATCCGCGCCCAGTCGAGATCATCGGGTCTAGCCCCGACGACTCCGGCCTTCTGCATCACCTCCAGGAACTCCCTGGCGAGCAAGCCTTGACCAATTGAGCTCGGATGCACGCCGTCCAAGGAGAAGATGCCTCCCGCCTCCAGCTTGCGCTCGCGCGACGCATGATAGAACAGCGTGCTCGGTCGTGGCATCAAGTCGTTGAGGTAGCCGGGGAGTTTGTAGGTGGGCATCCCGCCATTGCGCTTCCACGCGAGTTTCGTGAGAGCGCTCTCGATATCGACTACGAAGAAGCGCTTGGCGCCCAAGCGCGAGTTCTCCGCCTCGACCACGCGCTCGATGCTCTCGTTGTAACGGGCAATGAACTCGTCGATCTGAAGCGCTTCGTTGAACCGCAGCTTGGGGACGCCCTGATTGATGTCGCTCTCTTCGAATGGAAAGTATGTGTAGTACTTGAAGTAGAGCTTGTCGTTGATGTTCGGGTACGCACTCCGAACGCGGAACGTCTGGCCCACGCCTTTTGCCAAGGGCGCGATGGTCACGAACGGAACGTTGGCGACGAATACCCTCCAATCGCCGTATTTGTTCGGCTGCATTGCGGCCGACGTACGGGCGACGAGCTCCGCATACTCCGCCTCGAAGTCGTCGGGGTGCCAGATGTTGTAGCCAGCTTCGAAGCGTTGGCGGTGGGTCCACTGGTGAGGTCGGTTGTTGGCGTCGTTCGGCGTGCGCTTGGTGCGGAACCGGGTAACCACCTCGAGCACGTTGTTGGCACCCAAGCAAATCAAGGCGTTCTCGACCCCTTCCCCTTTGGCGTGGTGGCTGAGCCAGCTGAGCGCGGAATGGTGCTCGAAAGCAGGTGCTCCAGATGGATTGAGCACGCGCGCCGCCGTGCGATGAAAGGATGCCGACGGCAGCCCAAACACGGAGTTCTTTTGATCGCTGTTCCGGATGAAGTCCCTGCACACGGCCGGGGTGACCAACCAAGCATCAGCCACGTTGAAGCCGCGCACGGCACAGTTGTGAAAGAACGAGACGCCGCCAGGATACGGCTCGTTCTCCGCGCCTTCACCGCGTTCGTAGTACGTCTCTACGTCATCCATCATGCTCTGAACAAAAAACAGCGCCCTAGCCCAATCGATGGGTCCAGCGATGTTCGGACCCAAGCGGGCGTCGAGCTTTCGTAGTACCGCCTCGACGTCGATTGGATGACCGCCGAGCGGCCACTTGGGTACGTTGTAGACCTGGTTCCGGTTTGGATCCAACAGGTGTTGGATCCTGGTCGAGAACGACAGCTCCGTCCGAGCTGCTGCCATCGACATGAATCCCTGAGCAACACTATCACCTATCGTGAACAGTTTCACAGTTCGCCTCCTCTTAAGTTGCCCAAGTTAACTCCGCCGCCGCGCGCGATACATGGGATAAAGTTCACGAGAGTCCGCCGCGTATCAAAGACGCGAATCTATTACAGTCGCGTGTCCGCTCTGCACGCATGCGTTCGACCTTTCGACGGCGAAGCTGTGCCGCATCCCGCGCCGTGGCACTGCGGTGGCTTTAGCGGGGATGGTGGGAATCACCGTCGTCCCGATCTGTTCACGCGTTTGCCACGGTTTTGTCATGCGACTCCGGCAGTGTCGGCTCCCCGCAAGGCACCCCCAAGGAGAAACACCGATGAAAGACACCGACGACATTGGCTCGAACGAGACCTCGAATCCGCACATCCTCGACCTGATTGAGGCGCGTCTCACTCGGCGCAAGGCGCTGACGGGCACGTTGGCTGTTGCCGCTGGCGGATTTTTTGCTGGCACGACGTTGGTCTCCAGCACCGCGGAAGCCCACGGTCGGCGCCGGCCGCGAATTGGATTTACCGAGGTCCCAGCATCGGATCTCGACGACGTGGTAGTACCCGAAGGTTACACCTGGGACGTGCTCATCCCGTGGGGGACGGAGCTGTTCAAGCGCAGCCCGGCGTTCGCCGAAGACGCGTCGAATAGTGCTGCGGATCAAGCCCTGCAAGTAGGGTTCAATCACGACGGCATGCACTACTTTCCCTTCGAGTCGCGGCGCGGCGGGCGCTCACGCGGGCTCTTGGCGGTGAATCACGAATACACCGATGCAAACCAAATCTATACCGCGGCCGAAGGCAGCGCGATCACGGCCGACGCGGCAGGCGTTGAGAAGGTGAACAAGGCACTCGCCGGCCACGGGGTCACGATCGTCGAGATCACCGAGCAGAAGGACGGTACGTGGCGCCACGTGGTGGGGTCGCCGTTCAACCGGCGCGTCACGGGCGATACCCCGGTGACGTTCTCCGGCCCGGTGTCGGCGGACCATCCCGCCCTACAGTCGGACCTCACGCCGAACCCCAAGGGGACTCTCAACAACTGCGCGAACGGGCATACCCCCTGGGGCACGTACTTGACGTGCGAAGAGAACTGGAACGGCTACTTTGGTACCGCCGACGCCAGCTACGTCCCGAGCGCTGTCGAGAAGCGCTATGGCGTCACGGCCGCCGGCTTCGGTTACAACTGGCACGTGGCTGACTCGCGTTTCGACATCGCCGCAAACCCGAACGAGGCGAACCGGTTTGGATGGGTCGTCGAGATCGATCCGTTCGACCCCAACCGCGCCCCAGTCAAGCGCACCGCGCTCGGAAGGATCAAACACGAAGGCGCCACGGTCGTCGAGCGGCACGGAAAGGTCGTCGTCTACAGCGGTGATGACGAAAACGGCGAGTACCTGTACAAGTTCGAGAGCAGCGCTCCGTGGCGCTGGCTCCGCGCTTGCGGCAAAAGCCCGCTCGACCACGGCACGCTGTACGTGGCGCAGTTCAACGCCGACGGCACCGGTCAGTGGCTGCCGTTGACGTTCGGCACGGGACCACTCACTGCCGAGAACGGCTGGGTCGATCAGGCGGACGTGCTGCTGCGCACGCGAATGGCTGCCGACGCAGTTGGTGCGACCCGACTACACCGTCCGGAGTGGGTGGCGAGCAACTCGCGCACCAACGATCTGTACGTTACCCTGACCAATGGCAGCGGCAACGGCGCCACTGTAAACAGCGGGCGCGACCCCAACCCGTACGGTCACATCTTGCGCCTCTCGGATGAGTGCGGCCGAGACGCGTCGTTCACCTGGGAGGTGTTCCTGCTTGCCGGTGATCCCGCCTACGACGCCGCAGTGCCGGCAGAGCAGCCCGTCTTCGGTTCGCCCGACGGGCTATTCGTCGATCCAGACGGTCTCGTCTGGATCCAGACGGATATCTCGAACTCTTCTCAAAACCGAGCCGATCGTGGTTACGACAACATCGGCAACAACATGATGTTGGTGGCCGACCCAGAGACGCGCGAAGTCCGTCGATTCCTCACTGGTCCTCGTGGCTGCGAGATCACCGGCGTGGTCATGTCTCCAGACCAGAAGACACTGTTCATCAACGTCCAACACCCCGGCGAATCGACGACCTATTGGAACAACCTCTACGGCGCACCGACGACTGCGAATCCGAGTACGGTGAGCTCATGGCCGTTCGGTGGTCGCCCGCGACCGTCCACGGTCGTCATTCGCCGCATCGACGGCGGAAAGATCGGTACCTAACGCCGTCAACGCTGCGCGTCGCGGCTACGAAACGAACCGAACCCGGCCGTGCATGCAGGTGCACGCGCCGGGTCTCTTGTTTCGGGTTCTCCATTTCACGAGGCGCCCAATACGCTCGTCACCCCAACGCCGACCACCCCAGCAGCGACGATGACCAAAGGCTCTTGAACCTTCTTGAACTTCAAGAGCACAGCCAGTGTCACCAGTGCGATCAGCACGGTGGGGATGTCGAAGAGGGCACGTTTCCCTAGAACGAACGCGGCTCCTGCGATGGCGCCGGACGCGCCCGCCGTCACCCCATCGACAAACGCCTTCACGCTAGCGTTCTTCGAGAAGCGGCGAAAGTACGGCGCAGGAATAACGGTGAATAGATAACACGGCAGGAACGTCGCCAGCGCGGCCACCACGGCACCCGCCGGCCCTGCCACGAGATGTCCGATGAAAGCCACCGTGATGACGACGGGCCCCGGCGTGATCATCGCCACCGCGACGGCGTCGAGAAATTGTTGATCGGTGAGCCAATGGAACTTGCCGACCACCCCGCTGTGCAGGAACGGCACGATCGCAAGACCGCTCCCGAACACGAACGCTCCGGCTTCGGCGAAATACCAGCCGATGGACCACAGGGTTCCCGCGGACGCAGCCCCGCTCAGGCCGGTGATGGCCCAGAGCGGCAACGGTAACGCACTCATGGCCGCTCCACCGAACTTGGGCGGCGCTTTGACGAACATGGTGAGCAGGCCGCTCCCGATGAACAACCAAACGAGCTCTGACTCCGTCCAGGCCGTCACCAACGCGCTGATCGCAAACAGCGCCCACAGCAGCTTGTCTTTGCCGATCGTCAGCTTCACGAGCTTCTGAACGCTGCGCGCAATGATCGCGATCACTGCCGCGCCGATTCCGTAGAATGCACCCTTCATCCAGTCGAGTCCGCCGAACTGGAGATAAAGTGCGGCAAGCGTGAGCACCATCAGGAACGAAGGCAAGACGAAGGCGAAGCCGATCCATGTCGCCCCCAAAACTCCGCCACGCACCCATCCCAGGTAGATCGCTAGCTGCGCTGCTAGCGGACCCGGTGCCAGCTGGGCGAGGGCGAGGCCTTCGACGTAATCTTCCTTCGAAATCCAGCGTCGCTTTTCGACGAGGTCCTTTTGCATGTAGCCAGCCAAGGCGATCGGTCCGCCAAAGCCGAGTGAGCCGAGGCGCAGGAAGTAAAGCGTGAACTCCCTGAGCGAGCAGGGGACGAGATCGGGTTTGTTGGGCTCGACGCGTGGTTGGTCCCCGGCAACTTCGACGGGGTCGTGGCGTTGGGACATATGCTGATGCTCCGTTGCTGGGAGTAAATCGCCTCGGTGGCCTTACGAGCCCGACGACAGAGCCTGTTGCGCAAGCCTCGCGCGCTCGAGCCGAGTGGTAACCTCTTCCCAGTTGACGTTTTGCCAGAACGCATCGATGTACTTCGCGGCCGCGGCACCGAAATCCAAGTGATAGCTGTGCTCGTACATGTCGAGCACCAACAGTGGGACCGCGTTGCTCAACGTTTCCTTGTGGTTGCCCGAGGAGACGGTGCGGAGCGCACCAGAGTCGAGCTCGAAGCCGAGAATGACCCAACCGCTGCCACCACCGAGGCCCATCGCGGTCAGCCGTAAGTGTTCTTCCCAACGTCCTACGGAACCGTACGTCTCCGTCAACGCGCGCGCCAAAGTCGAGGACATGTCTCCGCGTCTGCCGAGGTTGCCGAAATACGCTTCGTGCAGATTCTTGGAGTTTCGGAACGTCAACTCGCGTTCTCGCAACGCGGCGACGACGAGCGGCGGAGTGTCTTTCGTGATCCCGGCCAGCTCTTGCTCTACACGGTTGAGGTTCCGAACCGCTCCGCCATAGTTGTTTTCATGGTGAGAGACTATCAGGCGTTCGGACAACCCGGACAGCGTTGCAGGGTTGAACGGCAGCGGTCGAAGTGGATAGTTTCCTGTGAGTGCCGGTGTGAGTGTCATCTTTGGCTCCCTCGACGAAGTGTTTGCGGGTAGTGGGACGTGCGGTGGTTGGGTGGGTCCCGAATTGGGCCTGGGCGTCTGGACACACGCCGAAGCAGCAAGCCAGCTCGGCGCGCAAGACAGCAGCTGACGGCGGGTGATCGCTCCGCCCTCTCGTTCAGTCGTCATGCCGCCTCTCTTTGGCAGCGAAGTGAACGAGCAACGCGTCGAGCAGCTGCGCGCCGAGCTCGATGCGGCGTTCGTCCTCTCGATGAAGCAGGGTTATGCCCTGGATCTGTGCGTAAAAACCGCTCGTTTCGGCGCGCCCGTAACGCTCGTCTTTGATGTCGAGATCGTGCACGAGTTCGGCGATCGCGCGTAGCCCCGGCTGCGCCAACGACAAGCGCGCGCACAGGACTTCGAATGTGCACGACTCACCTTCGTGGGTGAACTCCGCGTCGTACATGTCGAAGCGGAGCTCGTCTGGGCGTGGTTCGTATGTCTTCGCGTCGACGAACTTGAACGTCGCGTCGGGGTCGATGAATCGGCGGATCAACCAAGCGCTGGCGATACGATCCACGTGAACGCCGCGCCGCGTAACCCAGGTGCGGTTGCGATGAATCGTCGGCGAAGGTTCGGGCAATGCCGTTAGGTCCGGCTTGGGGGTCAACTGTTCACGAACCTCGACCAACAAGCCGCTCACCGCTTCGCGTCCCAACGCACCGAAGAAATCGCGGCCCGCTACCTCCTCGAGGCGCTTCTCCAGCCTAGACAATTCGCCGTCGAAGGACGGCTCTGGCGCGTCGGTCGCGGCCTCGCTTTCGGCGAGCACCTGCGCGTGTAGAGCGCGCGCCTGGTCCAAGAGCTGTTGGTACTCTTGCTCGCGCTCACGGTTGAACAGCGCCTCGAGCTCCGGGGTCGAAAACCCTTCGACGAATTGCGCTCGCAAAAGCGACGCCTCTCCTCCGCAGGCACGCACTTCCCGCACCACCCACTGGAAGTCCTCTTGGCAGGACTCGCGCGCGGGCAGCAGGTACACCGAGTTCTTCAGCGGAACCGAGCCCAACCGGGCCAACCGCCGTCCAATTTTTACTCGTAAATACGCTGGTTTAGGTGGAATCTGATGGACCAGCACCAGCCATTCGTCGTCACTTTCCCGCGCCGCCACGACCCGGATGATACACTAAGCACATCGCCAAGCAAGACTTGATACAACTGTGACATTGCCCAGGCCTGCCGGGGGACGTTGGGTCTTCTCCGCCACGCGTAGACGCGCACGGGCTCCTACTTCACGGTGGCATGGCCGCTGGGCGAACTTGGACGAACACCATGGCGCCGAGCGGCATTCGAGTCCCGTAGAACGGCTCGAGACCGGATTCGACGAAACCTGCGCTGCCACGCACCCCCAAACCTGGCGTGAAGCTCGCGAGCGGGGACGCGTAGTACACGTAACCCATCGACGCCATCGCGACGTCGGATCGCACGTCCTCCAACTCTTCCGGCAACACCAAATCGTGACCGGTCTTACCCGCGTATTCGGCGCGACCATAAACGACGTGGTGATTTCGGACCCAACCCGAGGTCTCGGCTCGCGCCGAACCGCCGCGTGGGTTTGCACCGCAGCGGACTCGACCATTCGGTGCCGTCAAGCGCTCGTTGCACAGATGGCAGCAACTCGTTGCAGTCGCGAGACACGAGCTTCACCTGCCCCCTCTATCGTCGAGCGCACTCAATCGAAAGGCTAGCCATGTCGAAACTCGGAAGTCGTCGTTCGTTCATTCAACAATCCGCCGTGTTGACGGCGAGCATGTCAGGATTGTCGGGGATCCTTGCCAGTAAGCGGGCGCCAGCACAGATCACTTTGGACGGCAATCGTCCGGCCGCTCCCTGGGGCTTGCAGTTCGGGGACGTGATCGACGGTAAAGCGGTGGTATGGAGCCGCGCCGACCGGGACAGCCGGATGTACGTCGAGTGGGCCACCAACGAGCGGTTCCGCAACGCCCGGCGCATCCGCGGCCCTTATGCGCTCACGGAGTCGGATCACACCGCCCGGCTCGACCTTTCGGAGCTGCCTCCGGACGAAGAGGTATACGTCCGCGTGTACTTCGAGTCTCTGGACTCGAGCCACGTACGCAGTGAACCGCTGCTCGGTAGGTTTCGCACGGTGCCGCGCCGCCGCCGCGCAGTACGCTTCTTGTGGACGGGAGATACGGCAGGACAAGGCTGGGGCATCGACCTCGACCAAGGAGGGATGCGCGCTTACGAGGCCATGCGTCTCACTGAACCCGACTTCTTCATCCACTCGGGGGACAACGTCTACGCCGACGGCCCGATGCTCCCGGAAGTGGTGGACGCTGGAGGACAAGTGATTTGGCGCAACGCGTTCCTCGACGAGATCCCCGAGAAGCTGAAGGTGGCTGAGACCCTTCACGAGTTCCGACGGCAGTACCTCTATAACCGCTACGATGAACACGTCCGCAACTTCAGCGCCGAGGTCCCGCAGATCTGGCAATGGGACGACCACGAAGTGACCAACAACTGGTCCGACAGCAAAGTATTGGACGCTCGATACTCGACCGCGTCAACGGTTCAGAATCTGGCCGCGAATGGTACCCGCGCTTTCCTCGAATACGCGCCCATCCGTCCCTTCGATGCGCGAGAGTCGGAGCGTGTGTACCGTCACATTCCCTACGGTCCCGACTTGGACGTCTTCGTGCTCGACATGCGTTCATATCGCGCGGCCAACAGCTGCAACGTTCAGACCGCGCCTGGCCCCGAAACGGCCTTCTTGGGAGCCGAGCAGATCGCATGGCTGAAGCGAGCTCTGCGCCAATCACGCGCCACTTGGAAGGTGATCGCCGCAGACATGCCGATCGGCTTGGTCGTCGCCGACGGAACCGATCCACAGACCGGCTGCGCGCGAGGAGAAAACAGCTCCAACGGCGATGGCCCGGTCCTCGGACGCGAGTTCGAGCTGGCCGACATCCTCAGCTTCATCAAGCGCGCGTGCATCAAGAACGTCGTCTGGTTGACGGCAGACGTCCACTACTGCGCAGCCCACTACTACGACCCGGCGCGAGCTCGGTTCAGCGACTTCGACCCATTCTGGGAGTTCGTGTCGGGGCCGATCCACGCGGGTTCCTTCGGGCCGAACAAACTCGACGACACTTTTGGTCCCGTCGTCGACTTTCAGAAAGCTCCACCTGCAGGACAGTCCAACTTACCGCCGAGCGCCGGCTTGCAGTTCTTCGGTCAGGTAGACATCGCGCCACGCAGCGGTCGCATGACCGTGTCCCTCAAGGACATCGATGGAGTGACGGTTTACACGAGAGAACTCGATCCGCAGTGACGCAGTCAGCCTCAGCTATCCGCAAGGTAAGCTCAAGGCCGCGCAGAACCGAAACGGTCGGGTTGGGCCACGTCGAGCACCGCAGCAGCCTCGACGGGCCACCTCCGCCCTTCACGGACTAGCTACCCCTAGCTCCCGTAGCATTCGGTCGTCATGGCGGATCTGGCCGCAGCAGATCGCGGTGTGACAGCTTTGAAACAAGTGACGGCGCCCTCTCGCATTGTCTCCCGCGCCGCGCATGGATTGTGCGATTGGAAGGCCCCCTTACTCAGGAGCATCACGATGACGTTAGAACTCGGCCCCGGTACGGTCTTGGGCAGATACGAGTTGCTCGCACCCGTCGCCAAAGGGGGAATGGCGCAGGTGTGGATGGCGCGATTGCACGGCAGCCGTGGCTTCCACAAGCTCGTAGCCGTCAAAACGATCCTGACCAAAGCCAGCCACGAGCTCCGGTCGGAGGCGATGTTGCTCGAAGAGGCTCGCCTTGCGGCGTTGGTTCACCATCCGAACATCGTCACCACGCTGGACCTCGGGGAAGAACGAAGCCTGCTCTACCTCGTGATGGAGTGGGTGCACGGAGAGACACTCCGCGATGTGTTTCACAAGTCCCTCGGCACCGGCGGGGTCCCGTGGAATATCGCCGTAAACGTCGTGGCCCAGGCATGCAAAGGCTTGCACGCGGCGCACGAAGCCACGAGCCCGAGTGGGCTACCACTGCACCTCGTGCATCGTGATATCTCGCCGCAGAACGTCCTGCTTTCGTATTCGGGCGTCGTCAAGGTCGCAGACTTCGGGATCGCCAAGGCCAAGGTGACGACCGCGGAGCTCACGCAACCCGGTGAACTCAAGGGCAAGGTCGCGTTCATGTCTCCCGAACAGCTCGCGTGCCAACCCCTGGATCGCAGGTCCGACGTGTTCGCGATGGGAACGCTACTCTACACGGTGTCGACGGGCCACCACCCGTTCCGCGGCGCGACCACCGCCAAGACGTACGACAACATCACAGCCTGCAACCCGCCGAAGCCGTCGGCGATCGCGCGCAACTATCCCGCCGACTTGGAGCACGTGGTGATGCGTGCCCTCGAGCTCGATCCAGCGCGACGTTGGCAGTCGGCAGCCGAGATGTTCGCCGCGCTGATCGACACGTCCCTCGGCAGCCAAGGTCACTACGAGAGTTCTCTGTCCGCTTACATGCATCGAGTCATGGGTGACAAGGAGCGTGAACGCGCGGAGTTGCTCCAGCGTTGTCAAAGCGCCACCCCGACGAGCTTGCGCCCTTCGGCGCCACCACAGAGCCCGGACCGTACGACTCTGCCGACGATTGCAGCAGTTACTACGGCAAGAGACTCGAACCCGCCGTCCGTCGAATCATTGAGCCCCGCGGTGATGCGAAATCCCGATCCGGGCTCGGAGGAGGGCCAGTCGACCTCGACGCTGGTCTCGTTCATGCGTGGCCGGCAGCGGCGGCTGTGGTTGGCGGCGTGCGCGGTCGGTGGGACACTTGCAATCGCAGCCGGCGTGACCAAGGTCCCGTTCACCAGCGCGCCGCCGCCTGGTGCGACGGTAACGGTCGACGACGCCTCGCCGTCGGTACCAGCGCCCCAAGCCCCCGAGAGTACGCCGGCACGGCTTGGTGCGCCGCTGGGCGAAGAGGTGCTGCATCGGGACCATCGCTCGAACCAACCTACTGCCGACGGATCGCCGCACAACAGCGAAGCCGACCCCGCGCGAGCGGAGCCGGCCGTCCTGGGGACGTCCAACACCGCCGTCGCTCTAAAGGAGCTTCGTGACTCCGCGCCGACAGCCGCAGCGACGGGACGCGTGGCACGTGTATTCCTTCACGAGGACCTCCCTCACGCCGGTC
>CBINDO010000181.1:0-16513 GCA_966249405.1 uncultured bacterium
TTCGCTGAGCGGTGGTCCGAAGATGATGCGCCCCTTCGAGTCGACGATGTTGAGACGGTTCTGAGCGCCCTTCTCGGCGTAGAGCGAGGGCAGATAGTCGTGCACGATGCGCGGAACGTCGTGCCAAGCGAGCACCAAATACCGTTCACCCGCAACAGTTCGCTGCCAGTAGCTGAACAGGTAGTTCTGCCCGTCGTAGGATTGGTGCAGGTGGCGCAGCTGCTCGATGGGCTCGACGGCGAGTTCGAGGTCACCGAGCACGCGGTACAAGAGCAAGCGACGGAACTCGTCGTCGGCGGTGCCGGGCGCACGCGAGGCGTAGGCGACGACCTCGCGCTGCGGAGTTTCGAGCTCGAAGGCGATGATCGCGCGAACCGTCGGCGTCTGACGGTCCGCGACGCCGAGCCAGCTCTCCGCCACCTTGTTCAAGGGATGCGTTTCGAACTCAGACAACACGATGTTGTCCTGATCGATGATCATCTGATCGAGCAGCGACGCTCGCGCGTTCGCGAGCTCGAGCGAGGCCTCGACGACCGCCTGTTCACGCAATTTGTCGAGTTGGAAGCTGGCGCGGAAGCTACCGCCGCTGAGCACGGCCACCGCGACGACCATCGCCGGCAGCAGCAGGAACGTCAGAGCGCGTTCACCGCGCGTTCGATCGCCCCTCACGCGCGCGCTCCTCGCGCAGCACAGGCGGTGCGGGCACGCGCCGACACCTGGCCGAACGCGCGCGCACGTACCCACGGCACGCCCACGCTACACGACCCGGCGACTCGGAACTCGGCCAACAACGCTTGGCGCGTAGCACAACGCTCCCCTCACGCCTAGCGGTTGCCCAACCGTTGCACATCGTCTAAACGACGCGCAGCCATGGCGGACCCGCAGCGCGACCCAGAAACAGCCTCCTCACCCACGGCGCGTCGTTGGCTGCACAGGCTGGGCGGCGAACGTAGCTGCGCGCTGGCCTACGCTGCGTATGCCTTGGTTTGGACGCTCGCGGTCGGTTGCGCCTACTTCGCCAGCCTGAAGCACCAACTGTTCTTGTCCCAGGCGCGCCAGTTCATGCGCGTCGATACGTTGTCGCTCGAAGCGTGGTCTGCGCCGCTCGACGACGTCTTCATCCACTTCGATTTCGCGCGGAGCGCCGCGCGCGGGTTCCCGTTTCAGTGGTCCGAGGGCAACGGCTATTCGAGCGGTGGGACGAGCCTGCTCTACCCACTGATTCTCGCCGTAGGTTACCGAATCGGCTACGACGGCCCCTTGCTCATGTTGTGGGCCGGTATCGTCGCCAGCGTGAGCATTTGGTTTCTGCTCTTGGCGCTTCGCCACCTATGGTCGGGTTTCTCGCCTTGGCTTTGGCTCGCGATCCCACCGGTGTTGTTCTCCGTCGGCGCACTCAACTGGTCGTTGTGGAGCGGCATGGAGGTCGCGTTCTTCCTAGCGGTGTGGGCGATATGTTTACTGGCATGGAACGCTCTGGTGACGCATCCCGGGCAGCAGGTGACGGCGCGCTCGTGGCTGCTCGGGATCGCTTGTTTGTTCCTGGTTGCAAGCCGTCCGGAGTCCGCGCCGATCGTCGCGTGTTTCGTGCTCAGCGCGCTCGGCTGCACTTGGAAGCACTTGACGTGGAGACAACGCGCGACGCTCTTGTTTGCGGGAGCGCTCCCCGGCGCGCTCGTGGTCGTCGCGCAGACGCTCGCCAACAAATTCTTCACCGGTGAGACGGCGGCCGCCGGCGCGCTCGTCAAGCTCGAGGCCTACGACTCCCGCCTGGGCGCTGCGGAGGTCTGGGACGCGTGGAATTTCCACCTTCGATACCAGATCCTGCGCGTGACGGAATACCACATGTCCGACTCGGGCATCCCTCTGGGCGGAGCCAAGCTGAGTTATGGCTGGCTGCCCTGGGTGTTCGCGGCCGTGCCGTTGTTCACCCGACAGACGCGCCGAGTCGCGGTGTTGTTGTGGCTGTCGGCGGCGTTGTGGTTGTGCACCGTGTCGTTCAACGGTCAGGTGCGATGGCAAAACGAGCGTTACACCATGCCTGCAGTCGCGTGGCTGCTGGTGGCGACCGCGCTTGGCCTCAGCGTCACGCTGCGTCACGTCTCCCGGCAACTCCACGTCGCGTGGCAAGCCCTGGCGCGCCGCGCGCGCCCAGCGTCGTTGGCTCCCGTTGCAGCGGCGCTGTCGTTACTCGTGGTTACGCTGGTGAGCACAGGTTTGTACGCGGCCCACGAGCTACCTCGTCAGCGCGAGCAGCTGTGGTTCTTCGGCCGCGCGTCGCGCAACATTCACGACCAGCACATGGTCACTGGGCGTCTGCTGACGCGCACTCCTGCGCACCGCGTGCTCGTGGGTGATGCCGGCGCGATTCCGTACATCGCCGACCTACCTGCCGTCGACATCATCGGTTTGGGCGGCCTGCAAGGGTACCCGTTTGCGCGGGCCAGCCGCCTGGGGTTACCAGCGGCGATCGAGCTGATCTCGCGGATGCCGAGCAGCGACCGCCCCGACGTGATGGCGATCTACCCGAGTTGGTGGGCCGAGTTACCGCTGTGGTTCGGCGACAAGCTGTTCGAAGTCCCGGTCCGCGGAAACGTCATTTGCGGCGGCGCGAGTAAGGTCGTCTACCAAGCCGACTGGAGCGCGCTCGTCGCTCACGACGTCCCGACGTCGCGGAACCGGCGCGAACGGGTCGTAGCGGAGCTCGACCTCGCCGACTTGGTCAGCGAAAAGGACGCTGCAGCGACGTTCACCGGCATCCCGCCGTACGTCGCGATGAAGATGTTGCCGCATCCGCTCGATCCCAAACGCGACTTGTGGGACGGCGGTCGACCGCTACCGACCGGCGCGAAGCTGGCGTTCGCGGCCGGCGACGTCGCGGCCCTCGAGCCTGCGCGACTCGTGGTTCGGGTCGCTCCCACGGCCAAAGGCGCGCTGCGGTTACGGGCCGGAGATCACTTCGAGACCGTGCCGTTTACTCCTGACGGCAAGTGGCAGGAGATCGAGTTGGCGGTGCCCGGCGCGGCCGTGCGCGACGGAGTGCCTCTCGAGGTCGAAAACCTCGAGGGCGAGCTCGTCGTCTACCACGTGTGGCTGGTGCAGGGCTCCTAGCCATGACCATGCCACACTCGGCGCTGGCGTGGGTGTGCCTGGTCGTTGGTCTGCTCATCTTGCTTCCGTCGCCGCGGCGATGCGCCGAACGCATCATCGTTCACTCGTCGCGTTCGAAGTTCGTGCTCGTGTTGTGGTGCGGCACCTTCCTGTCGAGCCTCGCTTACGTCCACTTCTATCTGAAGGGCGGGCCGCGGATCATCGACGCGACCTCGTATTGGCTACAAGCCCACGTGTTCGCGCAGGGTGACTTGGCGTTCGAGGTGCCTGGGCCCGTGCACTCCTTCGCGGGCCGGTTCTTGGTCGTCACCCCAAGCGGCAGACTCGCCGTTTTGTTCCCGCCGGGCTTCGCCGCCGTGTTGGCGATAGGTGTGAAGTTGGGGCTACCACTGGTCGTCAACCCGATCCTGGGCGCGACGTGCGCGGTACTCACCTACCACCTCGGACGTTCGTGGTGGAGCGAACCGGTCGGAAGGGTCTCTGGGACGCTGTCGGCGTTGTGCGCGACGCTGCGTTATCACAGCGCCGACACCATGAGTCACGTCCTTTGTGCCTGCCTGGTGTTGGGTCTGCTGCTCGCGGTGGGCGCACGACCTCACCGCGACAACGATGCGTGGTGCCTACCGCTGGTCGGCGGCTTGTGTGCCGGCTGGTTATTTGCGACACGACCCGTGACGGGGATCGTGTTCGGCGTGGCGGGGCTAGCGGCAGGGCTCTACGTGCGGCCACGGTCGTTGGGTCGAACGGCGCGCAGCGTCGCGTTCTACGCGCTCGGCGCGGTTCCCGGTTTGTGCCTGTGGTTCGTTTACCAGTGGGCCACTACGGGCTCGTTGTGGAGCTCCACCCAATCGGTCTATTATTCGCGCAGCGATTACCCGCAGGACTGCTTCGGTCTCGGGTTTGGCGCTCATATCGGCTGCCAGTTCGAACACGGCGATTTTCTCGCCGACTACCAACCGCACGGCTACGGGTGGCGCGAGGCACTCGCCGTTTGTGGCCGACGGCTATGGCTGCACATGAGGGACGTCGCGAATCTGCCGTGGGCGCCGCTGCTCGGCCTGGTCACCTTGCGACGCGTGTCGACGGAGCGTCCGGTGGCCGCCGTGTGGGCGCTGCTCACGGTTCACGTCGTGGCCTACGCCGCGTTCTACTACGACGGCAACTACCCAGGCGGCGGCGCACGGCTCTTGGCCGAGGTCATCCCGCTCCAGCACTTACTGCTCGCGGCCGCGCTCGCGTCCCTTTCCGCCACCTGGGCCGCCATACCGATGACCGCGCTCGGCTTCGCGTTGTGGTCGAGCCAGCAACACACTGCGTTGTCCGAGCGCGAAGGCGGCAGACCGATGTTCGAGGCGAGCACCCTCGAACACTTCGGAGTGAAGCGAGGCCTGGTGTTCACCAACACCGATCATGGCTTCAATCTCGGCCACACGCCGGATACAGACCCCGCCGATTCTCCGCTCGTCGTGCGCGCTCGGGGTGATGCGTTGGACTATTCCACATGGGTGGCGTTGCAACGACCGGAGGCGTTCCGCCATACGTTCGACCCATATCGGCGCGGGAGTACTCCGTCCTTGGAGCGTTTCACTCCAGAGCCCAGCGGGACGTTCTTGGGCTCGAGTTTTTGGCCGCCGCTGGACACCCATCACGGCTCCGCGACCCCTCACCACTCGTCACGCTGTGGAGGACCGGGGCTGAGTTTACATCCGGAAACGCCGCTGACGCCGCAGCAGACGCTCGTACAGCTGTGGGTGTCGATCGCTGGTGACTACGAGTTGGAGGTTGCTGCTGATGGCCCAATGGACGTCGTCGGTTGGCCGTCGCTTGGTGTGGCCTTGGATGCTGGAGGTTGTCGTGTCGCTCGGTACGCCGCGCGCGCGCTCGAGGCGGGGGCACTTTCGCTCACTCTGGCGAACGTTATGCCGGCAACGGTCTCGAGACTCACCCTGCGACCGGTGTCTAATCCCACTGGACTAGGGGGCAATTGATGTCGTGGCGGCTTCCGGTGGCTCATTCTGCAACGTTCGGGCCCTCCGCCGACCCACCCGAGCTCCCGTAACCCCCAGAAAGCGTTTGACAATTCCCAGGTCTCGAAGCAGCGTAACGGGGTTGGTGGCGCTCTCGACTGCCTCCAGCCTGGAGGGTGTTATGACCAAAAGCGAACTAGTTGAAGCCATTGCCGCGCGGGCCAACCTGCCCAAGTCCCGCGCCGAGCTGGTGGTGAACTGTGTTTTCGACAGCATGATCGAAGCCATGCAATCGGGCGATGGCGTCGAGATCCGCGGCTTCGGGAGTTTCACGGTGCGTCCCTACGAGCCGTATGCCGGTCGCAATCCGCGTACGGGTGAAACGGTCAAGGTTCCCGCCAAGCGGCTGCCGTTCTTCAAGGTTGGAAAGGAGCTGAAGGAGCTCGTCAATACCAGCCTGGAGTTGGAGCGCTCGACCAACAAGGGCAGCTGATCCACTCAGCCTGCAGGCAAGCGCGGACATCGCGCCGAGTGGTCATGCTCTCGGCGTGGTGTTGCGTCGCAGCTTGTTCGCCATCGACTCGCCCCGTCGACGGCGCGCGCCCGGTAGCGCAAACGGAGGCGGTCTACGCTCCCAACGTAGGCCAGGAGGCGAGGCCGAACGGGGCCGATGCCCGAACGGACTCTGCCGCGACGTCTCTGCCGCCGGCGCTGACCGAAGTCAGCGACGCCGTCGTTGCCGCAGGGTTGCGTTGGTTGGTTACGTTGCGACCCGAAGCGCTGCTCGCCAAGCTTTCCGCGGCGCGTCTCACCGTGCTGGAGCCCTCGCGACTGACGGCGTTTGGACACTCCGTGGGAGTCGACGTTCACCAGATGACGCAAGCTGCCGTGGCCGGCTTCGATTATTCGACGCTGTACTTGGCGCGCGTAGCACCCGACGCGACCGCTCGGCTCGAGACGGCTCGAGTCCGATTCGAGGCGCGGCTGGACGCGAGTCCGTTGAGCCACGAGCTGCGAGGAGTGCAAGTGTTCTCCGGCACCCGAGCTGGATTGCCTCAGCATCATGCTCGCCTCGACGCTCTCACGGCGGCCTGGTCCGAAGGCGACCCGACGCCGCTGAAGGCCGCGGTGCTCTCGAGTCAACGTCGTCTCACCAAGACGCCGGCTGCACTCCAAGGCGCCAGCTTGGGCTTACTACCAGCCGATTGCCGCGACGGTGACGTCGTGATCTACGTGCCTGGGCCCATCGCCCCCTTGGACACGGGTGACCAAACGGCGTCGGCAGTGCTTGCCTCAATCCTGGCGGCGTCCACCGCGCTGACGCTGAACGGCGAGTCGCTCGCGATCGACGGCTGCGTCGTCGGCGATTGGGACGCTACCGGAGGAGCGCGCGTGCGCGCGCTCCTCGACGCTCTCCTGGGACACCGATTCGTCTCACTCTTGGCGCTCGACGACGCCGAACGCCAAGTCACCCTGACGCAAACCGGGGACGTCGTGCGTTTTTCTTACGAGTGGCGAGCCGCCCACACCTTCGATCGTGTAAAGGCCGTGCTCGACCTGGACCTGCGTGCCCTCGGAGTGACGCCGTCCGAACCGCGCTGACCCTTGCGCACCATTCACACGACCGCTAGGAATCCAAACATGTACCGACGAGTCCTGCTCACGTTGGCGCTGGTGTCGGGCGCGTGCGACACACCACCAGTGGTCAGCTTCGATACCCCGGACCAATGCCGCGGCGCGACTGGCACCTTCGAGACATTCACGCGAGCAAGCGAAGCCTGTGGCGAGAGTTGCACGCTGTGTATCGAGTCCGAGCAGCACGACCGCGCAATGACGTATTCGGTTTACCGCGACGACGAGTGTGTGTGTCCTCCCCCAAGCGTGACCTCGTCGTCCGACGACGCTGGCACGAATGCTACCGGTAGTGGTGACCTCGCCGACGGCGGAGCGGATGCTGGGTCTGCTCGCGGAGATGCGGGGGCCTGGACTGAATCTGGCTCCACTACCGGAACCGTGGACGCTGGAACTGTGTCACCCTCCGACGGCTGCCGAAGCCTCTTGCATCTGTCGAGAGCCGAAGCGCGTACTCGGTGCGAGGCGTGGGACGACTGCAATGTGTGTGAAGAGCGCGTCGACCTGGATGGCGAGGTGCGTTCGTACATGGCTCACCAGTGCGGCTGCCCCGCCGCGTACCGAATAGACCCCTAGGGTTCGAAACCCGAGACCCGGGCCAACGTGATCGGTGAGCGTTCGAAGCGTACTCGATGGGCTCCCGGAGCGCGCCTTTCGCCTACGCGCCGTTAGGGAGAGAGCTCGAACGGTAGCTGGATCCGCGCCGTCGGGTTGCCTCCGAGCGATTCGAGGTATCGGTCGTAAGCTGGCATCGCGGGAGCTGTCCTTGCAAGCTCCAACAGTGCAACGACCGCCGGACTGGTCAGCAGAGCACGACCGTACGACCTGGCGCTGCCCTCGATCTCGACGCCGTAGGTGAGCAGTCGGGTCAACATGGGGAAATACATACAATCGGCGTTCGAAAACTCGCCGAACAGATACGGGCCACCGCTGCGCTGCAGACACTCGTCCCACAACTCGAAGAGTCGCGTCAGCTGGCGAGCTGCCTGAGCGTCTGGAGTGTAGGACGGGACGGTGCCAAACAAGTGGCAGCTCATCGTTCCGCGCACGGCACCGAACCCGGTCGCCATCTCGGCACATACCGCACGGGCCAACGCGCGGCTCTTCCAGTCCTCGGGCCACAAGCGCGCCTCTGGCCGCGTCTCGGCAGCCCATTCGAGGATCGCCAGCGACTCGTGGATCGCCAAACCGTCGATGCGCAACACCGGGAACAGGCCGTTGACGCTGCCGAGGTCGCGACGCGTCTGAAGGTCGAGCACCTGCGCCAAGGGTCCGCCCTGGGTGTTTACCTGCCTCGACAACTCCGGGATCTCGACGGTGCGCGTCTCGAACGTCCATCCGCCGTGACGGAGCGCCAGCCACGGTCGCATCGACCACGACGAGTACCTGAGGCTGAGCACGAAAAGCTCCGGAACGGGCACGAACTCGCCGCCGACGGCGGGTGCAGCGCTACTCACGCTTCGGAGCGTAGGAAACGATGCAAGCGACGTCAAGTTGGCGACCCGAGCAAGCCCTTGCTCACCTCCCGCAGCCACTGATCCATCTCCGTTCCACCCCCATCACGGCGTGGCACACCACCTGACGGCGCGCACTGTTTCCCATTGAAACGGCGGTGCCTCGCGCGACCGCTCCGACCCCGCGGCAACCCGCCGTTCGAGGCTGTTCACCTGGGAGTATGCGCCGTGAGCGGCTCGGAGCACCTACGCGGAACACTGGCGCCGGGGTTCGGTTTGAGCCGTGGGAACGTTTGCCGTTCAGCCCATCTGGACTGGTAATTTCGGACTAGCCGCCCCAATGAAGGCGTAAGTGTGATAGACATACCCGTGACCTTCAACCCTTCGAAACCTCCCGTGCGCGCCTCGATTCCGCCGGATCAGTCGCTCGTGAAGGGAGTGGCGTTTCGTTCGGTCTTGTGGAGCGTCGAACATCTATTCGGCCCGCAGCAGGTCAACGGCGTCCTCGAGCACATGAACGCGGAGCCGCGACAAGCGTTGCATTACGGTCAACTGGTCTCCGGAGGTTGGTACCCCGTATCCTGGTACGCCGAGCTGCTTGCCGCGATCGTCAAGTCCACGAACGGCGGCGTCGACGTGATCCGCAACGTGGCCAATGCTTGCGTGGAACACGACATCACGGGGGTCTATCGTTTTCTCGTCGAACACCTCAACCCCGGTACCGTGGTTGCCATCTACGGCAAGTTGTTCCCGCGTTACTACACCCCCGGCAGAGTGACGGTCGACCGCGACTCGAACACTCATTTCGCGCTGAGGGTCCAGAACTGTGACGGCTTCTCGGGGTTGATGTGGCAAGAGATCTACGCGGCGGGCAAACACCTGTTGACGCTCTCCGGCGCGAGTAACATCCGTCACCGAATCCTCGAAGGCGGCAAGGAAGGCGACACCCACATGACCGTGGAAGCGCGCTGGGGCCAACAAGCGTAGGCCGCGCCACGTACAGCCGAACCGCATTTCCATCGTGGCATGAGCGTCCTGGTCGTATTTGGCGCTCGGCTCGCAGGCGAAAATTTCGCCAGATCGGAGAACGCAAACCCTGCGCTTCGGCTCCTCGCACATCCCGGTGCCAGTCGCGGCGGCGTAGGAATACTGTTCGTTCATGCGCCTCAATCCGTCCTGGTTGTTGATCGGTTGTCTCCCGTGGTTCGGATCGTGCAGCGACAGTTGCTCCAAGTGCGGCGACCCTCAGCCGAGTTCGTCCACGGTCTCATCGAGCGGGGAACAGACCTCCGCAGACGAGAGCGCGAGCGCGCACGGAACCTCGGCCTCGGACACGAACACAGCCGCCAATCCACCAGCGTCGGAGTCGATGCCAACGGGTGGCGCGACGACAAGCGAGGATCCCACCGCAGCAAACTCGTCGTCTGCGGTGGAGGTCACCACCGAATCGACTGCAACCACCAACGACGCTGTCACGGACGACTCGACGTCAGCGGGTGAGACATCTTCGAGCGCCCCGCCGCCGACGACCGAAGACACGACCTCGGACTCTTCCTCACGACTGCGCGCCGTCCCCGTAGGGACCACCGACCTGGAGCTCGGCTTCTGGGAGTACTTGCCGCCCAACTACGGGGACGGACCGGTACCGCTCTTGGTGTTTACCCACGGAGCGTCGTGGCAAGGTGCTGGCACCGAGGAGACTTTGCAGAAAGTGCTCGAGGTTGGGCCGCCAAACCTGATCAGCACGGACAAGTGGCCAAACTCGCGACCGTTCTTGGTGTTGGCGCCGCAGAATCCGCACAGCGGGTGCTTCACATCGGCGGACATCGACGCGCTGTATAGTTACGCCCTCGCCAATTACGAGATCGACACCAAACGCATCTACCACACCGGGCAGAGTTGCGGCGCGATAGGCGGCTGGAACTACCTGGCTGAACACCTCGACGAACACGTCGCCGCGGCCGTGTTAATCTCAGGCGACGGGCGGGACGCCTTCGCGAGCGCGGGCTGCGACTTGGGCAAAGTCGCGATCTGGGGCCTCCATAACGAAAAAGACGGCTCGGTAACGTCGGAGGGCACGATCTCGCCGATCAACGACTTGATGAACTGCAGCCCGAAGCCCGACGTTAAGCTGACCATTTACCCGGAAGAGACGGCGCACGACGCGTGGACCAAGACCTACGATCTGAGCGCCGGCAACGACATCTACAGCTGGCTGCTCGAGCACGAACATCCGTGAGCCTCGGAGTCGACGCGGAGGCATACGGGTGCAGGGGCCTGCGTCTTGTCCCGGTCATCATGAAACCGGCATTTTGTGCACCACTTTACAAGTCTGCCGCAAACTTGGGGTGAACGTATCGTTCGCGTCCGCCACTCGATGAGCGACGGCGCCGATTTTCGCGAACGCGCGCTCCCCGGCGCGCACGAAGCTCGGTATGCTTCTTGCTCTAATGGCAGCCATGCTTCTCGTCAGCCGTCGCACACGGCGGTGGTCTTGGTTCCTTCTTCCGTTGGCCGGGTTCGCTTGTTCATCTTCCACGACAGTCGGGCCCCAGCCCAACGGCTCTGGGAACGTCGAGGCTCCCGATTCCGGTCAGACGGACGCTCTCGGTGATGCCGCAGCGGCGGTGGATGGCGGGAGCAACGTCATCTCGCAACAACTCCCCGATTGGGCCCTGCCGATTAGCGCCCCGATCGCCGTAGACGAGTCCCCCGATCCGGACGTGTTCGAGACTCACATCGAGGCGTACACCAAGTCGCTCGAAATCTTGCCGGGAACGACGACTGACGTCTGGACGTACAACGGCGCCGTTGGCGGACCGGAAATTCGCGTCGCGCGTGGCAACCGGGTGATCGTTCACTTCACGAACAACCTGCCCGAATCCACGACCATTCATTGGCACGGCCTACGCATCCCCAACGACATGGATGGCGTCCCCGGGGTCAGCCAACCGGAGGTGGAACCCGGAGAGACATTCACCTACGACTTCATCGCCCCGGACGCCGGTATGTTCTGGTACCACCCTCACGTCCGATCGGCCGCGCAGGCGGGGTTTGGGCTGTACGGAGGGTTCGTCGTGACGGATCCCGAGGAACCAGAAGACTTGGGCGACGAGCTGACGCTCGTGCTCAGCGACATCAGCCTCGATGCGGACGGTGCCCTTCAAAGTCCCGAGGTGAGCGGCGATCTCGGAACGCTGTTCGGACGCGAAGGCAGCTATCTCTTGGTCAACGGCAAGCTGGACCCTGCGATTCAGGTGCGGGCAGGCCGGCGCCAGCGCTGGCGCGTGGTAAACGCAGCGCGCAGCCGCTACTTTCAGCTCGGTGTCGCAGGACACGAGTTCACGAGGATCGGCGGCGACTCGGGATTCATCGAACACCCGGTCGTCGAACCCACGCTAGTCGTCGCACCAGGTGAACGCACCGAAGTCGTCTTCACTCCCAATGCGCCGGCGGGCACCGAGCTCCCGGTCCGATGGATCGCCTACGACCGGGGGTTTGGTACGGTGTTCGCGCGTCCGGACGTAACGGTGTTCCGCTTGCAGGTGAGCGCGGACGCGCCCTACGTGGATGAGCCGCTGCCGACGTTGAGGCGAGAAATCCCGAGGATGGACACGACGGAAGCGAAACTCGTGACCATGGAGCTAACCCAGAACGATGCGCTCGACGGAACGTTTGCTCTCGGTATCAACGGGATTCCATCGTGGGAAGCCGACCCCATCGACGCGACGATCGGCGAGACCCAAGTTTGGGAGATCAAGAACACCTTCGAATTCGCGCACCCGTTCCACCTCCACGGGTTCTTCTTCCAGGTCTTGGAGCTCAATGGCGTCCCGCCTGCCGTCAGGGAGTGGAAAGACACGGCCAACGTGCCGGTGGATGGCGTGCTGAAGTTGGCGGTCCACTTCGACGAGCGGCCTGGGATGTGGATGTTCCATTGCCACATCCTGGACCATGCGGACGCCGGCATGATGGGAATGGTTCACCTCCACGAACCAGGTGAAAGCCTCCCCTCACCCGACGCTGGATCCGAACACGGCCACTGACGCTGCACGAGGGGCCGAGCTGAGTCGCTCGCTCGGCCCGAGTGGCGTCATTGCTGAGCCCAGCTCAGGATGTCCCAGCTGCGCGCGGCGATCACCGGAGGCATTCGGCGCCCCTGTGGCAAACAGGCCGGGACCTCGGTGCTGTCCATCGGTCCAGTGACGAAGGTTTGCCCGTACCGAGCGTAGCTGACCGCGGGCTCGCTCGACAGATCGTAGCTGCGAGTTACCCCGCAATGACAACACCGGCACTGCGTCCGCGTCGCGAGGGAGCCCATCGGAATCCACTCGTGGACCGCAACCACACGCACCGGCGAGAGAGTTGCCGCATCGCCCGCCTCCTGAACCTTCGTCACATAGCGGGGCTCGGAGGGTAAGGATAACGAAGCCACCAACTCGTGAGCAGATGCGGTGAGGGGATCGGCGAACGGCATGGGATAACTGCAATGCGAACGCCGTGCCGTCATCGACTCGTCACATTTCAACGCTTTGCATCGGACAGCGCGCTCGCGAGTTGCACACTTGCACAAGCACGTGCAAGAGCGCATCCGTACCGCTTCAGAACTGCCCCCAAACACTGATATTGGTTCCGTTGGAACGCAATGCAAGGGCACGCACCACGGTTTTGCTGGACGGTGATTCAGGTGTTGCGGGCCGCGTAAGCAGATACACACTGGTGCCGCCCAGAGCCACCCCAACACCGGCCAATACCCCTGCGACAACTCGCCGCGTGTTGGCGGCATCTTGGTAACCTTCGGCCTCGGCCCAAAGTCGCTTGCCGTCGGCGATCTCTTGCTGGTTGTCAGCGCTCACCCAAAACGCACCCGCGACCCCGAGCGAAACCGCTGCCGCACCTGCTGCGCTCCACCCCACTACACGACCACCATCCGTGCTCGGCACGTCGGAGCTGGCACCGGGCGCGGCGGTTTGCCCGGTGTTCACATCGAGCAACCATGTTCCGCTGGGCATCGGCTCGTTCGAGTCCGTTTGGGGCAGTTCCTGGCCCGACGACTGGGACGACGTCGATTGGGCGGTGGCCGCTTCGAGCCGCAGTTGGGGGCACTCGCCGAGTAAGGCGTCGTGCCATGTCGCGTGTTCGGTGGGGAGTTGCGCGACCAAACCGCGATAGTGGGCAAACGCCATGTGCGCCGCTTCGCAATTGCCGGCTCGGCGATGACTGTGCGCCACGTTGAAGGCGATGTGCGGAGAGAACTGTCGCCAAGTGTCGCTCACCCCGGTCTGCCGTGAAAGCTCGAGCGCGCGAGTGAACGCGGCGGCAGCTTCGGGGTAAGCGCCCTGTTGGAAGAGATCGTCGGCTCTCCAGAACGTGGACTCGAGTTCCACTTGAACGTCGTTGCCAACGGCTTGCGGCTGGGCTCCGGGCGGCGAGGTGGTCGCCGCTTCCCGAGCGGGGGTGGTCGCGTCGCCCAGATCTTGATTCCCGGGACCCTCAATGTCCGAAACGCGACTTTCCGAAACGTGCTCCGCCGAACCCTGCGCCAACACTGGGCACGGCAAGCAAAACAGCAGCGCGCCGCCGACACCAGATCGCAATCGAGCTCGAAAAAACCGAAGTGTCGCCATGACGTACCTACTCGACCCAGGTGACGAGTGGACTCCCAAAACCACACGTGTGCAAGACTGTTCGAAAAGGCTGAGGAAATAACTATAGTTGATCTGTGCTGCGGAGTTCGGCAGGCCAGCGTCACCTCTTCACCGGCGTCGCCACCTTGGCGTGTTTGGTCGGACTGGGCTGGGCAGGAGCCCACTTGCGTCAGCCGCGACTCGTCGCCCCGAGCATCGACATGCATCCGGCTCCCGGCGAGCCCGACGAATGGAACGAATGGGTGGGCCGTCTCGCTCCGCGTTGGGAGAGTCGCGAAGTGTTGCTCGAAGCCAACGGCGAGTTCACGCCAGTGACCCTAGGCAGCCTCGGCTACTCGGTCGACCGCGCGCGTGTGCTAGCTTCCTTGTCGGACAGCAGCGAAAGATTGACGCCGTTGGATGCGCTGCGCAAGGCGATGACGTCGTGGATGCACGTGCCGCTCCCACCCCCAAATTTGCCCATCCCGTGGACCTTCGATCGACCTCGTGCCGAAGCGACGCTGGCATCGTTGTCGAAAGCGTTGCGCCGAGCGCCCCGCGACGCGAGCCTCGACTTTGCTCGCAGATCGTTAACTCATGACGTCGATGGCCAAGAGCTCGACGTGGCCGCCGCGGTGAGCGCCGTCGAACAGCTTTCGCCCTCCAACCAAGACGTCGTCGAGTTGGCGCTGATCGAGGTGCCGGCCGCGGTGACGCTCGATGAGCTGCCTCCGGTGGATCCGCGTAAGCTCCTGGCCGCTTTCGACACCGATTTCAGCAAAAAGCGTGGGCCGCGCGTCCACAACATCCGCACCGCAGCCAGCTATCTCGACGGGACGGTGATTGACCCAGGAGCCACGCTGAGCTTCAACAAGACGGTCGGTGAACGCATCGCGAGTCGCGGTTTCATCGACGCACCGGTGATCGTGAACGACGTGATGGAGAGCGGAATGGGTGGCGGCGTGTGCCAAGTCGCCACCACTTTGCACGCAGCGGCCATCTACGGCGGCCTCGTCATCACCGAACGTCGCAGCCACAGCCGCCCGAGCGGCTATGCGCCGCTCGGGCTCGACGCGACGGTGATCGACGATGTGCAAGACCTGAGGATCAAGAACCCCTTTGACGTTCCACTGTACGTGCGCGCCTATCTGCCGTCCCGTTATGTGATTCGTGTGGAGTTGTTTGGCGCCGAACTGGACGGAAAGGTCAAACACTCCAATTGGGTGGTCGAGCGCCACCCGTTCACTCGCCGCGTGGTCGAGAAGCCGGAACTCGAGCAGGGCACCGTCAAAGTCAGCCAGAAGGGTGGATTTGGCTACGACACGGTGAGCACCGTGGTGCTGACCAGCAATGGCGAGCGGCGCGAATACCGATACAAGAGCAAGTATTACCCCGTCCCCGAAGTGCTCTGGGTCGGACCGGGCACCGCCTCGAGCGACCTACCACCGTTGCCAGAAGCAGCAGATCCGAACGCAGCCTCCGAACAGACGCTGTGACGTCGGAGGAGTAACACCCGCAGTGAATACCCCCATTCGTACCGTCGTTTTCGATCTCGACGGGACCTTGATAGACTCTCGCCGCGACATCGCCGCAGCCGTCAACTACACACTGACCAACTCCGGGCGCACCGCGTTGTCCGAATCCGTGATCGCGTCGTTCGTCGGGGACGGCGCGGCCGCGCTGGTTCAACGCGCCACTGGTCTGGAGCCTGGCGCCCCAGAGCTCGGTCGACTGCTCGACGACTTCCGTACGTTCTACACCGCGCACGCCACCGTGTTTACGCAGGTCTACCCCGGGGTTCGTGAGACACTAATCGAGCTCGACGGCTCCGCGTACTCGGTCGCGTTGTGCACGAACAAGCCACGGGCTACCACCGAACGCGTTTTGCTCGAACTCGACCTGGGTCGCCACTTCGAGGTAGTCGTGTGCGCGGACGACCTACCGGTGAAGAAGCCCGACCCCGGGCCGCTCTTGCACATCGCCAAACGTTTGGGTGTGATGCCGCACGAGATGGTGATGGTAGGGGACGGCCCGCAAGACGTGAACTGCGGCAAGGCCGCCGGCGCACGCACCGTGGGCGTGACTTACGGGATCAAGAACCGTGAGGAAGTCGCAGCGGCCGAGCCCGACGCGCTGATCGATGGGCTCCCGGAAATCCTGGAGTACCTCGAGCGGCACGGCGGTGCAAACGATGGAAACGCTGCGAAGCGTTGAAGTTCGGTTCGCTCGAATCGAACTCTGGGGTAGGCTGGGTTCATGTTCATCGAGCGCGCTGGTTGGTTTACGACGGTCATGTGCACGACGTTGACGTTGCGCGCGGAGCCCGCCGCGAACGCCACCCCAACGGCGTCCACGGGCGTCCAGGAGGTGACCCCACCCACCAAAGAAGTGGCGGCCGACGAATTCGCACTCGGAAAACCGGCGCCCGCCCCACAGGGCAGCGCCGCAACCGCGCCCAACGGTGGGACACCTTCACCGCAGATCGTGGCACCGGATTTGGCACAGTCGGCACCAATCGCGCCGGGCGCAAGCCAACCAAACGAGTCCAAAGCTTCGTCCCCGACGGCACCGCCCAATCGCGGAACAGCCGCAGAAGATGCGGCAGAGACGTGGGCCGCCCCGGACCAACCGTCGCGATTGCCGTTCAAAGGCGAAGTGACGATGCCAGGTTACGTGCTCCGGGAGCAGCCCCGCTGGTGGATGGTGGGCTTGGGGGGCGCAC
>CBINDO010000182.1:0-16491 GCA_966249405.1 uncultured bacterium
TATCGACGGTCTTCGTTTCGACCAGCGCGACGCGGCGCGTGTCGTCCATCACGTGAAGCGTTTGACGCTCGACTTGCACCGTTGCCGGCAAGGCCCCGGCACGGCGACGGTAGAGCTCGTAACCCCCGAGATAAATGCGCTCTTCGA
Source organism: uncultured bacterium (assembly GCA_966249405.1). Lineage (GTDB taxonomy): Bacteria > Myxococcota_A > Polyangia > Polyangiales > Polyangiaceae > SZUA-265. Next base: position 148 of record CBINDO010000182.1, read on the forward strand.
CGATGCCGTCGTGCTCGTACACTTTGCGCACGCGCTCTCCCGCTGCGTCGTAGGTGAAGTACGTGTGCTGGTTCGACCCGACCGACTTCGACGTGAATTGCAATCGGTCGGCGTGGTCCCAATGCAGCGCCGCCAAGTGCGGCATGCTCGTCATCGAGCCGTGTAAACCACCGTCGTTGGGCGTCGCGGTCCCGTAGCCGTAAGTCGCACTGAACGTCCCACTTGGGTCACCGGGCTGCGACGTGGCCAGGAGTCGATTGTTGTCGTCGGCGTAACGGTACTGCCGGCTCCAGCTCTGACTGTTGCTTGGCCCCGCCAAGTGGCGCATCTGCGTGATGTTGCCGACTTCGTCGTAACTGAGCTCTTCGACGTAACTGCGCAGTTGTTGCAAGTCACTGCCGTGAGGGGACGCGTACAGGGGTGGTTCCGTGTTGTCTGTTTGCAGGGAGGGGTGCTCGCGGCCCGTGGCGCTCACCAGACGGTAGAGCGCGTCGTACTCGTAGCGGCCGCTGCCCGAGATGCCGCTGGCGGTGAGCGCGCTGAGCACTGGGTCCCAATTCGCTCCGTCGCGTAGCTCCGTGATGTTGCCCACTGGGTCATAGGTGTAGTCGAGCAACTGGAGCATCGCGCCGTCGCTGCTTCGCGTGGTGCGGATGCGTGAGACGCGAAAGGTTTTGGGATCGTAGGTGTACTCGATGACGTGGGAGGGAGTGCCGCTCGATTCCGCGTGCTCGCATCTCAAGCGTTGGCCGCGGGCGTTGTACTCGAGGTTGCCCACGACGACTTGCGGGTTGCCCACGCCGTGGACGTCGACGACGAGACGTTCCAAGAGGTTGGCCTCGTTGTAGCTCGGTGTCGTGATGCTGCCGTCGGGCGCGGTCGCTTGCATGACGCGATTGAGGGCGTCGTATGTAGTCTGGGTCGTGAAGCTCTCGGCTTCCAATGGCGCGTTGCTCTCCAAGGTTGCAGGCGACGCGTTGCCCGCGATGGCGGACCAATCGGGCGTCGTTTGGTACGCGGTCGCCAGGCGTCGTGAGGCGACGAGCACGTTGCCCTTGAAATCGACGCTCGCGACGCTTGTAAGCCCCGCACCATCGAACGTGAGGTGGGCCCGACCGCGCAGGTTCAGCGCTTGGGCGGGAGAGGGCGTGGCGGGATTGGTCCCAGGACCCGTGGGGTCGAGCGCTTCGCCGTAGCTCACGCGCGCGACCAACGTTTCGACTCCACCCTTGGCGACGTAGGAGTGAGTGAGCCGCTGCGCCGCGTCGTAGCTGGCGCGCCCGGTGAAGCCACGACTGTTCCATGTGCGCAAGGGTTTACCCGCGGTGTCTTGTAGGCTCAGTCTCACGCCCGCGTCGGCACTCGCGACGCGCAGTCTGCGTCCCTGTACGTCGTATACTTGCTGCAGCGTGGCGACGGGGCTGGTGGGGTTACGATTGACCTGCCGTGCGTCGAAGACTGCGAGCACGTTGCCTTCGATGTCGAGGCGGGTGCGCGTCTCGTATGTAGCGTCGATCGCTGCGCTGCCCGTTCCGATACGATTGTGGGCCTTGGTCGTGAACGCGCGCCCCAACACGTCCAGTTGCGTCACCGTGAAGGTGCCGGCGTGTTGCGCGGCCAGCCACGCGGCTCGCCCGTCGGGCGTTGTAGGCATCGCACCGTTGGGATCGGGCCTACCTCGCTGCTCGTACCAGTCGCTCTCTAGCACCGTATCGTTGGCGTCGAAGCTGCGTTGCTCCCACGAGTCGAACTCCACTCGCGTCAGCGTCCCGTCGGGGAGGTCCGTTTGGATGACGCGGTCGAGGGGGTCGTAGCGCAAGATTGGCGTCACGCCCCACTCGACGAGGTCCGCTTCGCTCTCGTACTCTGGCGTCGAGCTGAAGAACGGCTCGTACTGTTTTACCGGCTTGCCCTTGTTGTTGAAAATAGTGCGTCCCGAGCCAACCCAGCGCTCGGCTACTGGACCAATCACGAGCGAGTTGTCCGGGTTACGCTGCAGCACGCCGCTCGGATCGCGCAGGGGAGCGTCTCCTGGTTCCGCTTGTGCCTTCATCATCACCACCCGCCCGAAACCGTCGGAGTAGGTGCGGCTCTCTTGAAAGCGAGGGTTCGCGCTACCGTGGCGCTCCCGTGCAAAGGTCGTGACGACTACGGGACGCTGGCTCGTTTGCCAACGCAATACGTCGTAAGTCAGGCGTGTCGTGGGGGCCGCCAAGGTATCGCCTTCTCCGGCGCCGAGTTTACCCATCACGGCCGTAGCCACCACCATCCCAAGCGCGTCGAACTCAACGGCAACGCGGTTCCAGTTGGGATCGGTCACCTCGCTCGGGGCCAAGACCCGGTAGTCGTTGACGACACTGACGACGTTGCCCACGGCGTCGGTCGTGTTCAGCGGGAGCAAGCCGTAGCTGTCCCACGTCACACTCGAGGTGCCGCCGAAGGGGTCGACCGCCGATACGGGTTGATAGAAACGCGTGGCGTCGAAGACCACGCGGCCGCTTTGCGTGAAGTAGCTGCCGTTGCGCTGGGCATACGCGCCGTCGGTGGTGAGAATTGCCGGGTCAAGTGGCGCGGCGGTCGATGCGCTCGAGTCGGTAACGAGCAGCTGGACGAGCCCGGGGGTCAGCGCCAGCTGATAACGCTGATAGGGTAACGCCCGCGTTCCAACGGCTCCGAGCGCACCTTCGCCCAGGAGGTCGTCGGTGTAGAAGGTCTGCTCGTGGTGTTCGAGCAGACGCCGTTCGAGGACCGCGCCGTTGCCCGGTGTTTCGTAGGCCAGGTCTTGCGCCGGTGAAAGCGCTGCCAGAGCGCTTCTCAGCACCTCGAAGTCGAGCAAGCCTTGCCCGGCCTGGGGTACCGCGAGGGTGCTCAGTCCAGTGACCTCGTACGCGCGCTGGGCAATCAGCGTGCCGATGCGATAGGGGCCCGTGGCATTGGCTTGGTGGGTGTATTGGGACGTCGTCAGCGTGAGCAGGGGCGTCGACTGTTCAGTGGGAGCCCCTCCGCCAGCCGCAGCGATACGCCCATAAACCAGGGAGGCGTCTGCGGTCACCGCACCAAACGCGTCCACTTCCAGAACGAATTGGTGAGCAACGCGCGGATCGAGCGGGTTGCGCTCGGTCGAGATGGTGATGCTCTCGCGCGCGTGCGGCAAAAATACGCCGTGTTTACCCTCCCCACGACTCGATTGTAGGACCCGTACCTGTTGGTTCGTCTCGGTCACGACATACGGCACTTTGGCGAGGGGCGTACCATCTTCCGCGTAGATCTCGGTGCGCAGTGGGCTGCCCTTGAGGGCCCGCGTTGCCTCCTTCTGATCTTGGAGCGATAGGCCGCTTGGCAACACGGTGTCGCGCGCCAACACGACGCCAGGACTGCCCGGCGTGTACTCGAGCTGCAATTGCTCTTCGAGGCGCTCCTTCGAAAGCCAAGCACCGGTGTGATACCAAGTTTTGATCAAGACGGGTGGTTGCAAAAGCTCTGGGGATCCGCTCGTGCCGTCGAACTCTTCGGCGTCACGTTGTTCCACCCGTGCGAAGCCGCGGAACTCGCGTTCGTCACCGTCGAAGTAGCCGTGATGATAGCTATAGGTGGAGATCAACCTCGACCCCGAGATTGCATCCGTGCGTTCGACGCGCGCGACCACATGTACCGGAAAACTCAGTCGCGTGATCCACGGGTGACCACTCGCGCGGTCCGCGAGATAAAACTGCGTCGACGGCGCGTGGCTGAGAACCGTCTTGGCGCCGAGGTTGTTGTCGACGGACTTGAGCAGGTGCGGCTTGGTGCCCGCCATCAAGTCGACGTAGAGCACGCGGCGGTTGGTCGCCCCGAGGCCGCCGCCCAAAGACGACGACCACACTAGACACATCGTGCCTGTCCCCAACAGGTCGACCACGCTAAACTGCGACGTGTGCGTCACGGGCGGCAACGATCTGAGCGGCTCTGCGTTGCCCAACCGATTGCCAGCCTGGTTGCGGTAAAGCGTAACACCGTGGGAATCGAGATAGAAGATGTCCGACGTGCCGGAGCCGTCGACGTCGGCAAAACGAATGCGCTTGGCATCAAAAGCGTCCGGGGCCGCAAAGTGAGGGCTGTTCTCCAGCACGATCTTTCGGCCAAAGCGCCCGTATCCGAGATTCGGCCAGTAACACACTTCGCCGTTTCGAATGCGGACGATGTCCACCAGGCCATCGCCGCTCATGTCGGCGAGTTGCACGCGTTGTTGTTCATCGGAGAACACCACGCGTGGCCCCCAGTCTTCGTCCGTGCTGACCGCGACCCGTTCAGCTGGTGAAAACCCCTGTTTTGCTTTCGAAGGATACCAGCGGAACGCGTGTTCTTCGGTGATCAGCAAGTCCGCGTGGCCGTCCCCATCGAGGTCGATCAGGCGCATGTTTGGATCGCGGAAGTCGATGTTGGGCAACGTCTGAAAGCGGCGCAATGGGGCAAACTCCCCGTTGGGCTCACGCGCAAAGTAGCCGACGAGCGGCGGTGCGTAACTCACCAAGTCGAGCTGCCCATCCCCACCGAGGTCCTCTAGTTGCTGCACCCCTCCTTGCAACGAGGCCGAGCCAGGCATGCTCTTCACACGTTCGGGTACCTGGAGTACGCCGCCACCCAGATTCCGCTGGTAGTACCAAGCACTGCCCTCGTCGATCAGTACTCCAGGGATCCCTTCGCTGTCGAAGTCGAGCCATTGCTTTCTGACGCCGTCGACCCCACCTGCAAGCCCGGCTTGGCTAGCCTCGGGTAACACCGACACTTGGTCGTTGAGCACTGGCCGCGTGTAGTCCAGATCCAGAGACGGCAACTCTGCGCGCTGTAACGCCCCCGTGCCGTCCTCGAGGTAGCCGACCTGAGTGACACGCGTGAGATAGGTAAACGCTGGCCCAGGATCAAAGGTAAAGTCCGTCGACTTCACGAGCAGCGGTGCTCCAGGGGCACCGAAGCGATGCAGCAGCAACACCCGCCGACACAAGCGATAGGTGCGAACCTCGAAGCCCGCACGGAAGCTGGAGAAGGCGTCTTGCCGGACGGGCCAGGCTTGGTCTTCTGCGACCGTAGGGATTGGCGCGGCTGCGCTTCCACTGGAGCTGTGGTCGCCGTAGTCGAAGACGACTTCCATCGAGAAGTCGTTGGCAATGTAGGGGCGAAGTTGATCGGGCTGCACGTTGCAATAACGCACGCGCTTCAAGTAGCGTTGGGCAGTCGCGACGAATGTACGCGTCACCCCTCCGACGAAACGGCTCGCTTCCCTGGTCAGCAAGGGGTCGACCCCCACGCCGTCCTCTGCCTTGTATTCGTAGACGACGACGTTGCCGCGATCATCGCGTGACTCTTCGAGCAACCACGAGAACACACGCCGGGGCGAGTCCGGATCGGCGATGCGCGGCGTCGCTACCCCGGCAGGCAAACTCGCGGCGTCGCTTCGACCGTACACATGGGTCACGTTGTCCCGCGTAGTGACCTGCCAGAACGAACCCCCTACTGCGTCCACCAGTCGCTCGATGCGGGCAAACAGCCCCTCGACACGTGGCCGGTATTGATACACGGTGTACGCGCCGCGCACCGTGGCAACAAGTTGTCCTGTGGCGTCTACTACCGGCACGAGATCCTCGGCGCCGGACAACACGAACGTATCTTCGTCGTCCCAATATCGGGGAAGGCCTTGCTCCGTCTTTCGAGTGATGCTGGGAACCGACAACTGGAAGCCGAGACCAAAGGGACCATTGCCGCTTCCCCCGTCGTACTGAAGCGCGACGGCCGGCTGCATTCCCCCGCGACCGGGCGAGATGGGTAGGGGCACACTGAGCGACGCGGTTCCGGTCGCGGCGTTGACGTTCAGTTTCTCACCGATGCCGCGGATGGCTCCGCCACCAGTGGGAATGCTCAGTGTCGGCAACAACGAGGAGCTGCCCGGGTTGCCCGCGGGCGTTCGGGCGCCAGCGTCCTCTTTGGCCCGACCCGTGGCGCTCTGCTCAGCGTCTGTAGCCATGTTCGGACTCTGCGTCCGAGGCGCGCCGGACCCCGCTGGACTCGTTGACGCAACCCCCGATGTTGTCGGCAGCTTCTTGTCGTTGGGTGCTGGCATGGAGTCCTACCTAGTTGCGGCGTACCTGCTACTGGTTGATGATTACGGCGTGACGATCTTCTGAATTTCAGTGATGCTCTTCTTGAGCCCAGTTGGTGGCGCATCTTCCGCTTGAAAGGTGGCCCTGAGTTTGGCCACGTTGCTGCGCTGCCAGCTATTGGTCGTCGCAACCGTGATCAGGCGACGGAGCTCGGAAGGTGAAAGGTCCGTGACATCCGACACCACTCCCAAGTTACCGCGGCGAATGCGCAGCGCGTTGTCCAGTTGGTCTTTGCCGTGGGGCACGACCACCATGGGCACTTGCTCCCAGATCGCCTCCTTGATTGTCGCAAGGCCACCGTGCATGAACACGACTTCCGCTTCGGCGAGGATGTCGAGGGGAGAGACCCAATCGAACAAGTGCACGTTGCTCGGTATCGTAGACTTGCCGCGGTCTACGCCGTACTCGACGTTGAGTTGAGCCAAGATCTTCTCGCCGACGGCTAACACCAATCGATACTTGTCCATGTCGCTGGTCTTCATCATCGAAATCAGGTTCTTGAAGAATGACCTCGCCTTGAACTCGTAGTCTTGGATCTGGGAACCCGCCGTGCCAAAGATGATGCGCTTGTCCTGCGGCACCCCCGACGCGTTGGTCGGGGGTGTCGAGCCGTCCAACGGCACGCGGAGCACCATCGGCTCCACATAAAAGACACTGCCGGTATGGTTCCAGTCCGGGTCGGTCAAGTCGAAGCTCTTGGGACACGGGATGAGCTCTTTGGCGTCGCGCAGTGGCTGGACGAATTCGTCCAGCGTCCCCGAGAACTTTCCGCCAGGTGTCACTTGGTCCATGATCGACTGAGCGACTGCACGTTGCATGTAGACCAGCTTTGTCTTGGCGAAGCTCGCCGGGTCATCGTCGGGGTGTCGCAGGTACGTGGTCAACAGGGCGATGGGAATTCCATGCTTGCGATGCAGAAGCAGGCTCTCCAGCGCAGTGAAGTAGCCACCGATCAACAAACTGGAGCCAGCTAACGCTCCGGCCAACTCGCCACGACAGATCGACATCAAGTGCTGCGGCTTCCAGCGCTGATCGAGGGGCTCGAGCTTGTTCTCGAGCGTATAACCCAAGGGATATATCCCTTCGAGGATGGGTGTGAACAACGACCCAATGGTGAGGTTGCCCTTGTAAGGTGTGATCACCGATTCACAGTCTTTGATCCCCATGAAGCCGATGTTGTAACCGCGGTCCTTCAGGGACTTGGCAAGGTTTACGGCCGGTAACCAGTGCCCTTGTTCGCGGTACAAGTCGGGAAAGAGCATCACTTTGTTAGGCATGTTTGTTCCTCCTCACGAAGACGGCGTTCTGGCACCGCTTTTCGGCCTTCCTCGTCGCTGGGGCCGTGTTCATGGCGTCACCTTGTACTTTACGAGCAACACGACATCTTCGGTGTTGGTCAGGTCCATCCCAGTTTGCCGCAAGTTCCACGTCTCTGGGGCCCAGCCGGGCAGCAACGTGTCGGTCCCCTTGTCGAGGTCGTCATGGACGCTGCGCGCCGTGAATGGTGTTTGAATGGTGAAGTCCACGCTATCTTCCGCCCCGCTCCCAGATTGGAGATACAACGTGCTCGAGCCACTGATTCCACGCTTAGGTAACCAATAGGCGGTGAGTTGTGACGTCGACTGCGCCAGTTCCCAATTGCTGTCGCGGAATAGGAACGGAAAGTGCTCGGGCAAGATCGTCATACCCACGCTGGGCGAGCCACTGAGCAGCGCGTGGAGAACGTCGGGGAACTCCTCGCGCAGACTGAAGGAACGGTACAATTCGACGTTCGAGATCGCGTCGTCGACTTGCGTCAGTACGGAGCGAATGGCTGCTTCTGCTCCTTGCTTCAGCAACCCGCCGCCGTCCCGCGCCGTATAGCTGACGTGCATCACCGCGTCCGAGATGGTCCCGTAGTCGAACTGGCGCACAGCCGTCGGTAGCTCGATACGCCAGCGACTGATCGCGCCTGCCCCCTCGAACGGCAGGTAGCGTTCATCACGGAAGTTGAGCTCGAAAACCCCCGGGTCGTTTTGCGCGGTACTCGTCGCGATCGACTGAATGCCAACCATGTCGAACACGAAGCGTGGATCATCGTAGCCAAGCTTCTTGGGGTATTCACTCGGGTCACTCAGTGTAGCCTCCTTGCGGATCGCGCTCCCGAGCAACGTGAGCTTGGCGCTCACGCTGGTATTCGGCCCCGTGACGCAGGGAATACTCAAGCGCACGGCGCGGACGCGGCGGAAGTATTGGCCCGGGAAGTCCAGATCGTACAGCATCTCGGGAAGTTCGAATTCACACGTGCCGGTATCTCGGAGCTCTTGCAGCGCCTTGCCGTTGAGAGCTGCTAGCGAGATCGGCTTGGTGACCTCGAACTCACGCTGGTTGCGCTCCAAGTACGCGACATCCATACGCATGAGGTCGAACACCAACTGCTCGCCACTCAGCAACCCAGCGCGCAAGCTGTCGGAGTATCCAAACTGGATGAACTCCGCGTCGGGCAAGCCGAGCTCGAACTGGAACGTGCGCTGCGCGGTTTTCGCCGTGTCGTAGGCCAGTTTGTACACCTGCTGATAGGTTCGACTCAACTGCGACACCATCCACTGGTACAGCTCTTGATTCGTGAATTTGTCGCGCAAGTAGTCTTGGATCTCTTCGGCCTGCTCCTTGGCCACGTCGTGGTTTTCGAGCTCCTTCTCCGCGATCGCGAGGCGGATTTCTGCAGCGACGATCTGCTGCTTGATCTGCTCGACTTCCAGCAGCGCCTGACGTTCCTGAAACTTCCAATCTTCCCAACGACGCTCGTAGCCGGCGGTGATGCCCGCGATGGTCGATTCCCCGCGGATGAAGGTGGCAACGGTACCCACGGTATCGGCAGCAGACGTCGCAGCGCCGCGCAAGGCGCTGCCCACTTTTACATCGATACCAGCATGCGGCAAGATACCAATGATGCCTGTCTTGCCGTCAGGAACGATAGCGAACACGCCAGCGAGCGCGTGTAAGCTGCCCTGCACCGTGTCCAAGATCTTGACGGCCTCCAGCATGGCCAGCTGCGCCTTTTCCGTTGCGTTGACCTTCTCACGGCGCGCGTACTCGGCAGCACGTTCTTCGGCAACGGTGCGTGAACGCACCAGTGCTTCGATGTTCGCTTCGGCCTCTTCCACCTGGCGTTTGCGCACCTCGCGGGCGAGGCCCAACATGCGCACCTCGTGCGTCTGTCGGAGCTGCTGCAACTGCTCGGCATCGCGTTTCTCCAGAGCCGCGAGTAGGCTCGCGCCAAAGCTCTTCACTTCGTTGCAGAAGCTCATGGCCTTGCCGCTCCAGACGCTGAAGCGATACAACGGCAGGGGAGTATTGAGCTGCGACACGACGCTGCTCAAGTCGATGCCACTTGCGGCGGCGCGTACCAGCAGCGCCGGGTCGATCGGCGGCTCGTACAGTGCCAAGCGGCGCTTCACGCCGTTGATGTTCAAACTGTTGCGGATCTTGAACAGTCGATCGGCGACCGTATCCCAGTAGCGATCCATCCGTTCGTTGCGCGGAATCGAAAAGTAGAACGAGATCAACGCCAAGTTGCGCAACGAGGTTGCAGCCGAAGAGGTCGCCGCCACGGTCGCCGGGGCGGGCTCGGGGCGATTCGTCACCAGCAAGTTCTCGACCTCGACGATCGCGTTGCTGAACGCGTCGATGCCGCGTGCGTTGAGCTCGCGATACGTGTAGCGCGGTGATGCAACGATCGGGTCGATGGACTCGGGCTTCTTGCCCAAGAGGTCAGCTGCCAGGATGTAAAGTTGCGTGGCTTGGTTGATCGACTCGAAGGTGTCTTGCCGGAACAACTGATCCGCCCAGGCGATCAAGTTGTCCAGATACTTCATCACCACGAACTTCTGATAGGCAGCAGGTCGCTGGCGTGCGATGAGGTGAGGGTTGAAGGGATGTTGGCGCCAGTCTTCGATCACCGCTCGCAGTTGGGTCTGCTCCGTCTCTGTCAACTTGCTGCGCAAGCCGAATGTGTCGAGCAAACTATCGGTGGTGTCCTTGTTGGCAAAAAACGGCAAGAAGTTCCAGTACCGACAGCCTGGCGGAAGCTTGGTGACCCAGCTCTTGGTCTGCTCGTATTTGCTCAACTCCTGCCGCGGGTCGAACACATAGTGCAGCCACTTCATCGCCTCTTCGAACTTGAGGTCTTGGCTCAAGCGATCCGCGATCAGCATCGGTAAGTGGAAGAAGAGCTCCCAATTGTAGACGCCGAATGAACTGCCGTACGCGAACTCGACGGTTGGCAGCGGATACGGTGCCTTCACGGTAGATCCAGAAGGATTGTGCTCGGCGGCAAACATGCGCTGAGTCGTCCACCAGGCGCGGGTATCTCCCGCGATGTGGTAGCCAAGGTACAGACTGCCGCCGTAGTAGTTGTAATAGTAGCCGGAGTAGTAGCGGTCATCGGCGACTGGCAGAGCTTCCGTCTCCCGTGTCATCAATCCCGCTGGGCCATAGGCTGACAGTCGATCTTGGAGCGTTTGGATCAAAGGGTGATGGAAGGTTTGGAATTGCGCGACCTGCACCACTTCATCTGTCAATCCCGGCTCGCTGGCGCGCCCGGTATGGAGCGCAAATAGACTCTTCTCTTCGGTTTCGTAAAAGAACGGGGAGTCCGTGACCGGTCCAACGGCGCTCACGTTGGTGCCCATCAAGCGATAGATCCCGGGGGTCAGTTGGAAGAAGCGCCGACTGTTGTTGAAGCGCAGCTCGTTCGCGCCGTCACCGATGTCCTTCTTGACGTCGTCGGGGAGGTTTTTGCCCGAACTCTCCAGGGGCGTTTCGATGGCGGCGTTGTTTTGTAGCAGTGTCCCGAGAGGCCAGTTGTCGTTGAAGGCGAGCACCTCGGTCGAGGGCTCAACAGTGTCTTCGCCCGTGAGCCACAACCGGAATGTGCCTTGGACGCGCGCGCGGTAGCGTAGGTCGAAGGCGGCATCGAAGAAGTTGAACAAGAAGGAGAAGAACCCGCCCGAGCTACGGAGAGCCTCCTGGAGAGCCGTCGCCAGATCGACGTCGGTACGCTCCGAGAGGGCACTGGCGCTGATGACCTGTACGGAGATGAAGTTGTTGTTGCTCCCTTCGATGCGGTACTGGAACCGCTCCGTCGGAGGGGTATCTGCGCCCGGGGCAGCGTCGAAGAGCGATGATTCCAGGGGAACCAGGACTTTGTTCTTGGTAACGCGGGGCTTGCTCCACTTGCGTTTGGACGGCAAGTACTCGCTCGACAAGAGTTGTACCTCGATGCGGTAGCTCGCGTGCTCTTTTGCCGATTGGTTGTAGACCTCGTCATCGTCCACGCCTTCGTCGAGCGGTTCGGGTTGCTGGCGCGTTTGGTACATGGGCCAAATCAGGTGCAACCGTCCATTGAAGATGATCGGAAGGACGACGTCTGCGTTCAGCTCCAAGTCAATCTTCGTCCAAGGCGTCCACGTGCCGTCAGTGCTGCTCTTGGCGAGGAACGAGCGATAGTAATACCCCCGAGGCCGGTAACGCGTCCGCCCCACGACGTGGAGCGTGAACTCGATGCCCGGCGCGCCGCCACTCTGACGTTGGCAGCCGACGATCTCGAGGTTGGAAACTTCGCCCATCTTCTCGAGGTAACTGGTCAACGCCGCAACACCGCGCGCGTCGGTGAGCTCTCCTTGCTGAAGCTCGTCTTCTAGCTGCCGGAAGAACTCGGTCTTGTCGTCGCGCAGCTCGGGCTCGATCCAGTTTTCTGGGTAGAGAAAGACCTTGCGATTCGCCTCCCAAACCCGGTAGTTGCGCATCCACTGCCACTGGTCTTTGGCCTCGGAGAGCTCGATCAAAGACGCTTGGTCTTCAATCCCCAGGAATACTCGGTGAACGAACAGCTGCACGACGTTGAGCGCCAGGCGAATACGAGAAATCTGCGTATCCGGCTCCATCCCGACGTCGATCAGGTAGTGGGCGAACAGGTCGTTGGCGTCGAAGAATGCCGGTGGTGGGACATATCCGGGCGGCGGAGGCGGAGTTGCGGGTACTCCCGCTTGGGTCGTCAGCACGCCGACCAGGGCGTCTCGTTGTCGTTGCCGTAGTGCGTCACGCAGCACTTTGAACGCACTGCGCCAAGTGTCACGACTGAAGCGCGAACGATACACGCTCCGCAGCGTCGCGGCCGTGGTCGTCGTGGGGGCCCCCGCGCCCCGCAGCGTGATGATAACACGGGCGCGCAACTCCAAGCGTTTTACGACCGCCATACCGGACACGAGGGCGGTCCACAGCGCAACGTCACTCCAGGACGGAACTGTCAGGGGCGCCGCCCACAACTCGCGGACCGCAACGATATCGTCTTGCTCCCAGCTCGTTTGGTCCGCGATCATCGACGCATCCGCGGCGCTCGTGGAAGGCCCGAGCTTTGCCCACAACTCGAACAGCGAACCGTCCTTCAACGCCACGCTGCGGTTCAAGTCGAGCGCGCTGAGGAACGGTACGAAGGTGGCCCAAGCGACCGCTGCGTCGCCGCTGCGAACCGGGAGCGCGTTGAGTGAGAAGCCGCTCGTTCCACCCAGCAGGTACACGAGTTCTGACTTAGTCAGGCGCCAGCCACCCACGACCTGCGCGGCCTTTTGCACGCGCAGCAGCGCGGCGGCATCGAAGGGTATCAGGCTACTCGTCGCCAGCGCAACCACGTCGGCGTTGTCGATCTTCCAGGCGACGCTGGCCACCTCGGTACGCGTATGGCTGAGCGTGAGTACCGTCTGCGCCTTGAGCGCTTGAGGCGGGAACGCGATACGCGTGGCCGTGGTGCCAACTGCAGTTGCCGTGGCGCCGGCCACCAAGGTGCCATGGATGCTCAAGGTTACCGTTGTAGCCGCTAGGCCCGGCGCGGGGATGGTCACCTCCACCAGATAGGAGCCGTCACGAGGGGTAACCAAAGAGGTGCGTTGAGTCCCCGAATCCGTACGCCACCCGCCCTGCAGGAAGGTTTCCCAATCGCCGCGCGCCGTGCCGGTGCCAGCGACGCCCAGCAGACTACCGAGCAACGCGTCCGCCGTCGAGACGTCGAGCGTCGTGAGCTCGGAAACCAGCGCCAACGCTTGCTCAGATACCGCTTTGCGGACCAGGTGCGGGTAGAGTTGCGCCCAAACCGCCGATAGCCGGGGACTATCGGGCGCGAGTTGCATCAAGCTCGACAAGAAGGTCGTGGCGTTCCCAGAGATGAACACCGAGAAGTATTGGCCGAGCAAGGCGAGCTCTTCGGCGGTTCCCGGCGCCGCGGATTGGGTCAAGATCTGCACCACACGCACGATCTTGTCTGTCGGCATCACCTGCCCAAGGAGTTCACTGAGCGCATTCGCGTCGGGCGTTGCTTGGGAGGGGTACTTGTCTGCAATCGCTTGGGCAGCGCCCGACAATCGCAAGACGACTCCTGCTTCCGTTCGAGCTCGCACGGCGGCCAATGCTGGATCCGGTGCGTAGGTCAGCAGCTCTCGCAGTTGCGCGACCGGCACCCGGGTTGACTGCGCCCGGGCGATGGCCAGCAAGCCCAGATGGGTTTGACGCACGGCCGTGTCGAAGTTGGCTGCCGTCACGGTGCTCGGCAAAGGATCGAGCGCGACGAGCGTCACCCACTCGGCCAATGCCGTGACAGACAAGCGCAGCGCTCTGGCCAAAGTCACGGTGCGGAAGATCAACGTCAACTTGTCGGACGTCAGAGTGAACGTTGGCGTGCTGCTCACGAAGCGAGCCCACAGCGCTTCCATCTCCTCGGCGCTCACTTCGAGAGCGCCCCGCAAGTAGGCGGGCAGGTCCTCACCCGCGGCCAGGCCACTCGAATCCACGCTTTGCCCCCGCGCGATGAGTTCGAGGTGCACGTATTCGGGTTGCGTGGGCGAGCCCACCAAGAAGACCTCGTCGAATACGCTCTTGGGTTTGCGCTCGGTACGGCGTCGCTGTATCGGAGACCACAACGCAAGCGCATGTCGGGGCGCGAGACGCAGCTTGTCGATCACACGTTTGACCAACGCGAGGCGCGCGAGGTTTGCGGGGACGAGGCCACCTTCCAGCTGCATCAGATAGGCGTCCACGTCGGCCATCGACCAGCCGAGTTTGCGCCACAGACGCAAAAAGAAGCTGATGCGCGGCAGTTTCGTTGCGGTCAAGTTGGTGAGCCGAAATTCCGTGTAGTTGGCGTCGATGAGATCTTGGCCACCAGAAGTGATCTGCACCACGCTTTCAGCCCCGTGGATGAATTGCGTATCGAGCAGGTCGAGCAGCTCCTGGTAACGCAGCCCCGCACGGTGGAGGAACACCGGGATCTTGGACAGCAAGGTCAACCAGTCGCCTGCCAACTCGAGCGTTGGCTTGTCCGGTCGCGGAATGCGCACCTGGCTCGTGTCTGCGAACCCCCAATAGTTGGGTGCGCTCCTGCCGGGCACTGTGCCCAACAACGCGCGTGCCTCCCCGGTAGACAATCGCAAATATGCCAACGCTTGCTTTTGGAAGTAGGCATCGGCCGTCGTCGCGTTGACAGGCGCCTGCAGCTGCTGTTCGAACGTCGAGACGTCGAAGCCGGAAAGGATCTCGTCACGTCGGATCGAACGCTGCGCGAGGAAGATCTCCGATTCTTCGCGACCCAAATCGAGGGGCAAGTTGAACGGGAAGACGGCGGTCGCGAGCTTCGCGTAGGCGCCCGTGTTCGTGTGCTCTGGGAAGACCTCCAGCTCCGCACTCTCTCCGCCCGTCTGCGGAAAGGCGAAGGCCTTCAACGCGGTCCCGCCGTTGAGATTGCGGATCGCAAATCGCCACGCCTGATCTTGAATGATCCATTCACGGTTTGGCGCCTCGTCTACGGCGCTCGCGACCACGCGTGCCTTGTCGGTCAACGCAAATCCGCTGGCGGCGAACGCCGTCTGCACGGCAGTCGGTGGGACGCTGCCGATGGCGTTGGTCAAGAGGTTTTCCGTCACGGTACCCGGCAAGTCGAACTCGAGGGGCGAGACCACCGCTTCGAGCACCTCGTTGACCAAGTCGATGTAGGGGAGGGCTACGTCCGCGTTGGCGCAGGTTAGCTCGATGTCAGCCAAGTCGGGTCGCCGCTCGAACAGCGTGCGTTTGGGTGCACCATCGACGAACTGCAACAAGTCCACCAAGTACGCTGCGGGGCTCAACACGGTCTGGCAGTGTTGGTAGTTGGCTTTCGTCAAATCCCCGAACAACGTCACCCAGTTGGGATACTTGCGCGCATTGGGTTGCGGTGTCCCACCGATTGTGAGTGCCGTGGGATCGGCGACATAGGGGAACGCGAAGCGGAACGCGCTGGTATCGACCGGACCTGGGACGGCACCGAGCCCGCCCGTAGTGTTCAAGTTTTGGTTGAACTTGACGAGGGTCGACAACACCTCGAGCGAGTAGGACGAAGCGATCTGGTGGACCTTGCGGGCTGCAACCACACCACCGAGATCCTTCTCGTAGGTTGCCACGAAACGGCCTTCGTCCATGCGCGCGATCTTGACCGCCGAATCCATTTGAGCGGCCATGAGGTTCGCAGCGGACTTGAAGTCCGGCGCGAGGCGATACACGCGTTGCACCTGTTTGAGCTTGGCTTCGTCGTTTGCCGGAAGCGCGATGCCATTGTCCGAAAGGTAACGCTCGATGTTGGTGGTGGCGATGTCGAAGTCGCCGTGTTGGCTGATGAAGGTGACCACCGGCGTCAGCGTTGGATCGGTCGCGGCGGCGGCCTCCAAGTCACTGTTGAAGCGCGTCTGCGGACTACTCGCGCCGAACAACTGGTAGAGCCGCTCGGCGTAGACTTGGCCCTTCTCTGCGTCGCTGCGACCGGGGACGTCTCCGGGCCAATTGCCAGCGTTGTAGTACTTGGACGCGTTGGCGTACTGCAACCAGCCCGAACCCGCGGCGGTGATGTCGCGGGCCACCGTGGCTAAGTCTGCGATCGTCTCCCACTGCCGAACAGCCTTGTCCGGATAGACCGCGGCAACGATGGGGTAGTAGCGTCCAACCTTCTCATACATCTCGAATACGAAGCGTAGGTCCTGCTCCTGCTTGTCAGTGATGGTGCCAGCGGCTTGGAGCGTTTTGACGGCTTCTGTCAACGAGCCACCAGCGTCATACGTTGCGGCTACGACCGTTTCCGCCAACACACCGGGACGAATCGCGATCGTCTGGGCTACCCACTCTTCGGAGGCTGCGAGCTGAAAGGCGCCGGGGT
>CBINDO010000183.1:0-16465 GCA_966249405.1 uncultured bacterium
TCGCGCGCGAGGCGGCGGTGTTGCAGTCCCTCGACAGCACCCGGATCGTGAGGCCGTTGGACCTCGCTCACGTCGACCGCCCACAACCATTCCTGGTCATCGAATACCTCGCGGGGCTCACGTTCAAGCAGCTGCTCTCGCAGTCGGGGCCGTTGCCGTGGCGTTGGGCCACGCAGGCGGCGTGCCAGATCCTCGAAGGGCTCGAGGTCGCGCACGCGAACGGGGTCGTGCATCGCGACATCAAGCCGAGCAACTGCTTTGCCGTCTCCGATGATCACCCGCTCGAGGCCGAACCCAACACCAAGCTCATCGACTTCGGCGTTGCCAAGCTGGAGCTGGCGACGGATCCCGATCAAACGCTACTCACGAGTTCGGGGCAGGTCGTGGGCACCCCGGCCTACTGCGCCCCCGAACAGGCTCTGGGCAAGTCCATCGACGCGCGCACCGATCTGTACTCGCTGGGTGTTACTCTGTACGAGCTGATAACAGGCGACCTGCCGTTCGTGGGACGCACCGCGGCCGAACTTGCCATGCGGCAACTCAGCGAACGTCCGCGGCCGCCCAGCAGCGTCAATCAGGGAATGGGAATTTCCGACGAACTCGACGCCGTGCTCCTGCATGCGTTGCAGCAGGACCCCGCGCGTCGCTTCGCCTCCGCCACCGAGATGCGCGAGGTCCTCGAGGCCATCTTACGTCGCGGCAGCAGCGCGACGCTCAGCGTGCCGATGGGGAAGGTCCCGGCGCGAAGCGAGATGGAACCTGCGCAGTCCGGCGGCAGCTCGGAACTCCACCAGCTGCACAAACTGGCAACGACGGTCGAGCGCTTCTGGATCCGCGGTGTACTCGGGCACGACAAACGGGGTGTCAACTTTCCGCGGCCACCACGTACCCTCGAACAAGAATGGGTGGGGCCGGCGAGCACGGGCGGGGGTTCACTCGAACCACCGCCGCCAGCGGCCGTCCCCGAGCAGACGTCGATCCTCGAGCTGTTCGAGGACAACGCGGGCCGGTTGTTGATCTTGGGTGCACCAGGCACGGGCAAGACCGTGGCGCTGCTCGAGCTGGCGAGCGGACTGCTCGAACGCAGTCATCGCGACGGCAAAGGCGTGCCGCTGGTGCTGGCGCTTGGCGCGTGGAATGGTCGAACCCGCTCGCTCGAAGACTGGATCGTCGCCGAGGTGGAGTCCAAATACGCCACCCCGCGCAGCTTGGCCCGACGTTGGTTGCACGAAGGGCAGCTCGCGGTGTTGCTCGACGGGCTCGACGAGGTGCCCGCCAACGCGCGGCTCGGGTGCGCGCGAGCGATCGACGCGTTTCTGGAACGGTACCCCGACGCCCAGTTGGCGCTCACGTCGCGCACGGCGGATTACCGCGAGTTGCCGTTGCGGCTCGGTTTGCAAGGTGCGTTGTGTTTGCACGACTTGACGACCGTAAACCTGGAACATCTACGCGCCGAAGAGCCAGCGGGCAGCGTGTTGTCTGAGTTGTTGGAGGACGCGGCGGTGCTCGAGTTGGCGCGACGACCAACGATGCTCGGCTTGCTGATCCGGATCGCGCAGCTCGACCCGGCTTCCACCCAAGGCATCGAGTTTCGCCGCGAACCGGTCCGGCAGATGTTGGACGGCTACGTTTCCAACGCGCTCACCCGCGCTGGCAAGGTCCGTCTGCCCGTGGGCATGAACCTGACCAACCAGATCCGGCGCCTGGCGTGGGAGATGCAACGCAAAGATCTGGTCGTGTTCGACGCCGGTTGCCTCCAGCCCGACTGGATCCACGACGGCGGCGGGCGGTGGTTGTATTTGGTGCTCTCACGCATGGCAGGGGCCACCCTGTTCGGCGCGGCGTTGGTGCTGCCGTTCGGGCGCAGCCCGCTGTACAACATGGGGTTTCAGACGAGCCTCGACTTTGGGCTCCGTTTGGGCGTGTGCACGGCTGCGGTGGGCGCCAGCGTCGCCACGGCCGAAGTTTGGCTTCGCTCGCGCCTCTCCAACGGTAACTCTGGAGCTGCCCTACCTCACGCCCTGCGGGTCATCGCCGTCGCGGTCGTCACGGGCGCCGTCACGGGTTTTGCGACCGGTGGTGGTGTTCACCCCGCGGCAGTCGTGATGGGCGTGCAAGGCGGGATGTTGGTAGCGCCGCTGTTGTGTAGCCACGCGGGCGCTGGCGATTGGGCGCGCGACGTTCGACTACGACCCGTCGTTCACTTTTCGTTGCATCACGTGCTGCGCGCGCTGCCGTGGGCGGTAGGTACCGCAGCCGCAGCGGGTACGGCGCTGGCGACGGTGGAGGATGTGCGCTCGGGCATCGTGCTCGGAGTATTGCTCGCCGTGTTGTGGTTGGCCGTGGTCTCGGTGCGGACCGGCAACGTCGCCCCGAAGTCGGATTTGAGTACCGCGCCGTCGGGGTCGGCCAAGGCTGCGGCGCTGCGAGCCTCGACGGTCACCGTGGCCACCGCGCCGCCGATAGGCTTGGTCTACGGTTGGGAGTACGGCGCTTGTGTAGCCGTGGGCGTGGCCATCAGCATGTGGTTGTGGTTCGGCGGTTACGCGGCACTACAGCACGCGATCTTGAGAGCGGTGTTGCGGCTCGAGGGTGCCCACTTCTTCGACGCCAAGGTTCTGCAGGCCGCCGCCAATCGGGGCTTGCTGCATCGTGTGGGTTCCGGGTACATGTTCCTGCATGCTAGCCTCAGGGAGCACCTCGCCGAGCAGTTCGCGGCTAGAGTGCAAGACCCAGGCGAAGACACGGAGGCGTAAGCCGTGCGCATGAGCCGGGCCAGAGTAACGGTTTTCGGCGCTGCCGCGCTGGGCTGGCTGGTGTCGTGTCACAGGGATCCGGACACGCCGCCCCCCCCAAACCGGCCCTCTCCACTAGGCACCTCCACCGCCGCTTTGCAGGTGCAAACGAGCGCCGAGCAAACCGAAGCCGTGCCGTCCTCGTGCAACGGACCCGTGCCGGACGCGCGGGACGGGGCGTGGGACGTGCAGAGCGTGCCGCTGCGAAATGGCGGGTCGTGGGTGATCGCAGCGACAGGGGGCGAAGGTCCACCCAAGGTTGCCCTTGCCGCCACCACGCCTACCCCGACCGCACGGCAGACGCTCGGCAGCTTGCTCGTCCAGCGCGACGAGCGCGCCGCGTTCACCAGACTCGCTGCCCCGGTGACGCTCTATACGCGCCTCGCGGCGGGGCAAACCCGCGATGAGCGGGTGCAGATCGTCGCTGCGGGTTCCGATGGACTCGAATGGCTGAGCGTGGACGCCTCGAACCTCCATGTCGACTCGCCGGTGCGGTTGCCTGCGCTCGAGCCGGGCGCGTTCGGCTGCAGGAACCCCGTGCCCACATCGGTGGCGATGGCCGATCCGGGGTGTGGTGCGGGTTTACTCGTGGCCGCCTCCTACTACGACCGAAACGACCCATTCTGTGGCGGCGTGCGGCTGTTCCGACTCGCCGGTGGGAGCGCCGACCCCGTGCGCACGCTCTCCAACGGCGGTGGGATCTCCAAGGTCCGCTTCTTCGATCTCGACGCCAACGGTAGGTTGGATCTCGTGACGTCGCGCCGCATGATCGACCACGACACCGGCGCCTGGGGTGACGTTTGGTCGACGCCGAGCGACGGATGTCTCGCCGACGTCGAGCCCTCGACGCGCGCGCTGACGGCGAGCTACCTCGTCAATCCCGATGGCTGCCTGTTTGCCGCCACGGACTTCGACGTCGCGCTGCTGCGGCCGACGAGTGGTGAGACATATAGCCCCTTCTTCGCCGCCGGCTTCAGCGCCCATGAACTCCCCGACGTCCCCACGTGCTGGGACGCGACGACCCACGGCGGCTACGCGATGGTGGCCGACGTGCGCGGCGAGTTCGTGACCACACCGCGGCGTTTGGACGGCTACGAGGGCACGACCGGGCCGCAGTTGATGGCGCAGGCGTTGAGCTTTCAGAGCCAACCCGAGCCGGGCTCGGTCCGGGTCGCGACGGGTTATTACCGGGGTCGCGGCACTGAAGGTTCCGGCGACTGCCCCGCCAAAGATCCGTGTGCAGGCCCAGCGTTGCTCGAGACGTTCCCGCTCGCGCCAGCGAGTGAAGGCGCACACGGCGAGTTCGCGGCTCCACCGTGTCCAACCTGGCAAGGCTTTGCGCAACGTCTGGACGTGTCGGGCGTACGCGACGAGAGGTGGGCGTCCGCGTACCACATCAGCTGCAGCGCCGGCGCCGACGGCGTCGCGTTGCCGGGCGTGAACATCGCGCGCGTGGTCTCGGTGGTGAGCGGCGACGAAGCCGACTTGCTCGTCCTCGATCACGGCTCGGAAGCCGCCCGCGCTACCGCTCGCGCGTTCTCGTTCTGGCGCGCCGCGTCTTGGGTTGCGCTCGACGAGCAGGTCGACGAATGTGTGCGTGTGGACTATCTCGTGGCGCAGTCGCCCAGCGTCTGGGCGGCGAACGTCCTAAACCAAGAACCTCAACGTCTCACGCGTTGAGACAAGCTCCAGCCAAGGAAACGGAAATCACATGTGGAACCCCGCCACCCTCAGTCTCAAAGACGTCAGCATCGCCGGCCAAGCCAACCCCAGCTTCAACAGCGCCAAGGATGACGAGACCACCATCACGGTGCGTGGAGCCGGCTTCGTTCCCGGCATCACGCTGGTGTTCATGCACTCCGGCGGAGGGCGCACGATGTCCGAGGTGATCCCGGTCAACGGCGTCACGATCGCAGCCGGTGGGCAGTTCACCCTCACTGGCAAGGTCAACGCCGTAAAGAAGACCGAGGGCAGCTACGACCTCGTCGCGTGGTCGCCGTCACCGAACAAGGACGCCCCCGCCGGCGCGAGTTTGACGTCGAACGACGTCACGGTGTTGGAAAACGCCATCACCGTCGTTGCCGGCTGAGTTGCCCAGCCGCGCAGCATCGGACTTGGCGATGTCGAACTCCGCGGAAGCTTTGACACGGGGCACGCTCGACGTGTTCGAACGCGAGGTAGGACACTGGCCGTTGGACCTCGTCCCCACCGCGGCGCGGGAACGACTACGGCACGCGGTGGCAGCGCTCCCGCCGTTCTGCACGGGGCTGTTCCTCGAGTGCCACCTGGCGAGCGAGGAGCGCACCGACGTCGCGGCGCGGCTGCTCCCCGCCGATCGCGACGCGGTGTTGCGGCACACCAGCGCTCCCGACATCTGGAGCAAGTTTTTGAAGGCGTGGCAGAACCCGAGCGGCGCGCTCGGCTCCTTGCCGGCGATCGACGTCGAGGTCGACGTCGTGGCAGGGCCGCCAAAGCCCTTCATCTGCCCGAGTTTCGGAGCAAAGCTGCTCCAGGGTAACACGGCGTTCTACGCGCCCGCCGCCTTCGAGCTGGCGATGAGCTCACTCCGGTTCTTGTGGCCCGCGCTGCCGCGTTCGTTCGTGGACAACATCGAACGTATCCGCGACGGATTACCACCCGGCGCTGTGTTCTATCCAGGGTGGCCGTTGAGTGGCCGTGGCGCCAACCCCGGCGCAACGGTTCGCGGCTTTCTGAACACACCCAACGAGGCGCTCCGCGACGCGCTCCAGCTGTTGCGGTGGGGAGGCGACGTCAACGACGTGGTGGCGATCGCCGATACGCTCTGCCCAGCGCGCCCGATGATCGCGCTCGACTTCGATCTCACCGAGACGGGCATCACGGACCGGCTCGGCGTCGGCTACGACGTGCCGTGGGTGCGAGCCGACGATCGACAGCTCAGCGCAACCCTGCTGCGCCTCGAACGCAGTGGTTGGTGTAATCCGCGGCGCGTCGCGGGGTTGTCGCAATGGGTGGCTGCGCGCCGTCCGTCCGTGGACGGACAGTGGCGAGCATTGACGCTCAAGGTGCTGTCGACGGCCAACGCGACTCCGCAGCCCAAGTGTTATCTGTCGAGCTTCGACTTGGGCTGAGCCCTCGCGTTCACCCGAGCCAGCGCCCGTGGCGCAAAGCATCGGATGAGGCGTCCTGTTAGCCCAAACGAGCCAGTGCGCGCGCATTGTCCCCAGGTGCGGGCCTCGGGTTCGGCAGGCCCTGCTCCAAGCCACCTTCCGAGCTTTGGCGCGCTGCGATATCTTCGCGCGATGGCCAGGTTGACGCGCGGCGCGCACGTCTTCGAGGCGCCCGCGCGGTGCCTGATCGGACGTTCGTCCGTGGCAGATCTGCGCTTGGAGTCGCGCCAAGTCTCCTCCGAACACGCGCGCATCTCCTGGGATCGCGAGCGCTGGCTGCTCCGGGATTTGGGCAGCAGCAACGGCACCTTCGTCAACAAACACCGTCTCCGCGCCGGTGATTCCAAGGTGCTCGCCGTGGGGGACGAGCTCCACTTCGCCACCGACGGCACGCCGTGGCGCGTCGAGGATCTGTCGCCGCCGGTAGCTTGGGCCGTGCAAATTGCGACAGGTGAACGCGTCTCGGGAACCGATGCCAGCTTGAGCTTGCCCAAAGCCGCCCCCGAACTCGAGGTTTGGCGCCGTGACGGCGCGTGGTGGAGCGACCGCAACGGAGACGTGACGGAGATCGCGAGCGGCACCATCGTTTCTGCCGCTGGTGGTCGGTGGCGGTTGGTGTTGCCGCCGCTTTCACCCGTCGACGTCACCGCCACGCTGCAACCCCAGCTCGATTTGGATCGCGCCACGCTCTGCTTTGCGGTCAGCGCCGACGAAGAACGCGTCTGCGTCAGCGTGGAGCACGAGCGTGCACGTTTGGTGTTGCCGGTCCGAGCGTGCCTCTACACGCTCCTCGTGCTCGCTCGCAGACGTAGCACCGCGCTGCCTGCGGCGAACAAGGCGAGCGGTCACGAGGGCTGGATGTACACCGATGAGCTCGCCGAGCTCTTGAAGGTAATGCCGGCAAAAGTAAACGTCGACATCCACCGCATTCGGCGCCTGCTCACCCAAGCCTCGGTGCAAAACAGCGAAACCGTCATCGAGCGACGCGTCGATACGCACCAAATCCGGATCGGCACCCCGCGCCTGCGCTTCGAACAACTGTGACCTGCGCTTGCGCGACGCGACGTGACCGAGGTAAACAGCGCAGCCGAAAACGGTGAGACAACGCCGCGCCGACGCGACCCCCGGCAGGCCAGACACGGACGCAGGCCGGGTTCGGGCTCGAACGCCTACTCCTCGGTTGCCGCTCGAGAAGCCGGGCTGAGGCGCGGTCTGGCCTCCCGGCGTTCGCTCGGGCGCCCCACGGTCTCGACTGGGCGCGATGCGGCGCGCAGTGACGTCCGCAGCGTCGTGCGTGGGCTCGCTGCGCGTACGGTTTTGGCGCGGCGGAGATTGCGTTGGCAACGGACCCGCGCGTTCTCGGTGCGACGCCGGTTGGCGCGACGTAACGGGTCGGTTATGTGACGTTCGCAATCCGTGACTACGCCGCTACCCCTCCCCGAAGCGCTCATCACCGCTGCCGTCGAGCTGCTGCTCGCGGGCCAAGTCATCGGTTTGCCGACGGAAACGGTGTACGGTTTGGCTGCCGACGGCACCAACCCCGCGGCGGTGCGGCGGATCTTCGAGCTCAAGGGCCGCCCCACCGGGCACCCGCTGATCTTGCACCTCGGCGCAGTCGACTGGCTCGACCGTTACGCGGCCGAAGTACCGGAACGTGCACGCGCGCTGGCGGCGCGCTTCTGGCCGGGTCCACTCACGATGGTCCTGCCGAGGAGCGCGCTGGTGCCGGACGCCGTCACGGGCGGCATGGACACCGTCGCGTTGCGCATGCCGCGACATCCCGTAGCTTTACAGGTGCTGCGGCGACTCGATCGCCCGTTGGCGGCACCTTCGGCCAACTTGTTCGGTCGCGTGAGTCCAACCACGCGCGCCCACGTCGAACACGACTTCGGCGCCAACGTGCCGCTCGTCCTCGAGGGTGGTGCAACCGAGCAGGGCGTCGAATCCACGATCCTCGATCTGACCAATGCCACACCACGTTTGCTGCGCCACGGCGGGATATCGAAGGCGACTTTGGAGGCCGCGTTGGGAGAACCCATCGAAGAGCTGCTCCACGTGCGCCCTCGAGGTATCGTCGCGCCGGGCATGCTCGAATCGCACTACGCACCCGAGGCCCCGCTCGTGTTGTGTGCTCCGGAAGAACTCGTGGTGACGGCGGGCGACATGGCACGCTCGCGCCGCGAGGATGGCAAGACGTCAACCGCCGCCCACGTGGACGACGGCGCTCCGAGACTCGGGCTGCTGGCCCACGGGGTCACGCTCGCGCAGCTCTCGTCGCTCGGCGAGCACGTAGCCCTCGGACATCTTCCGGACTTGCCCGACGCCTCGTGCGCACGGCTCGTGGGTGAGACGACCTACGAAGTCGTGCTCGTCAGCGGCGGCGTCGACAACGCCGCGCGCGCGGTCTACGGCGCGTTACGTTACCTCGACGAACGCGGATTGACGTGCATCTTGGCGTCACTGCCGAGCGACGAAGGCATTGGCCGCGCCGTCCGCGATCGCCTGCAGCGCGCCGCCGCGCCGCGCGGTAGCCACACGTCGTGAGCGCTGCGCTCACGGATGAGCTGCGCCGCGACGTCAGTGGCCGAGGGCTGCCGTCACACGGACGGCGAGGCGCGTCGTCGCGGCGGTCGATGCCGCCTGCTGCGCCGCGACGTCACCCATGCCGGCACCGGTAGCGGACTCGTCGAATTCACCGAGCACCGCCCCCGACCACACCTCGACCACCTTGACGGCGACGCGCGCTTCGTACCAGGTGCGCCCTTCGCCCATTTGGCTCGCGAACTCGCTGTGTCCGGCGACCAACACGAGGTAGTCCACCGTACCGCGCGTCGCCTCGACGACGAGTTGCCGAAGCCGTTCACTCAGTGCGGCATGGTTGTCTACGCCCGCGCTCGGATCGTTCTGTATTTCCGTCACGAGCTCGCGCGCCGGAGCCGGCAGTACCACGCCGTAAGCGGTCGCCAACTCGCGTTGCAGGAGGCCTCCAAAGCCGCCCGTGCGCGCCGCGTCGTTCGCCCGCAGATCGATCACGAGGTGACGTTTGGGCGCCAAGGCGCGGCTCGACAAAGGAATGGGCGGTAACTCGACGAGGTGGGCGAGCGGACCGAGCAAGGTCTCGAGTTCAACCCCGACTCGCGCTCCAACCGCCATCACTCGAGGCGCAAAGCGGCACACGCCGTGCTCGTCACTGAACATTACGTCGTGCGTCTCACCGGTGGGCACGAAGGCTCGCGTCGTATCGACAGCGCCGGCACCGTCCGCCGTATCGAGCTCGAGTGGCACGCCGCTGATCGGCGCTCGAGCTCCGTCCGTGACGCGCACGCTGACCGGGTACACGCTGGTTCCGTCGGAGCGCACGGGTACGCCGTCTTGCAGCAGCGGCTCCACGCGCAACTCCGACAGCAGATTGCTCACCGCGAGCCGTTCGTTCATGGGCGGCTGCATCGCGCAAGCCACGCCCAGCCACTGTTGTTTACGTTCGCAAACCAGGTATTGGCGCTCCGCGCGCTGAGCGGCGACCAAACTGACGCGCCAAAACTCGGGCAATCGAGCGTCTACACTCGGTTCTTGCTGCCCGAACTCGGTGAGCACGCGTTCCACCTGCGCCGCGCTCAAGGTCGCCGTAAATCCAGGCCCATCCGCGCTCGGTCTCACCACCTCGTCGCTCTCGAGCCAGCCCGAACCTCCGGACCCGAACAACGTGTTCCGGTCGAGCTGCCGAGCCCACTGCGGCCCCAGCAGCTGCTCACCAAGCTGCGTCGTCAAATCTGCCAGGGCGAGCTCGCGATCGGTGGCGTTGGTACGCTTCTGGACCGCGACGTTAGCGACCGGGATCGTGGTCACCCCGGTGAGACGTGTACGGCCCGTCTTCGCTGGTTTGGCGACCCCTGGCTCGGGCTGAGCGCCACCGCACCCCGCCGCAGCCGCGGTGCCGAACAGCATCAGGCCGCTGACCACCCACGCTTTGGGAGCAGTCGCGACGGGCCGACGTCGCGCGGCCGCTATTTTCGGTACGATACCTCTCACCATGACTCAGTTCTCGGAAGCTTGTTTGACGAGGTTGTCCCAGTTCGCGCCATCTCCCACGACGCGCTTCAGCTCGGCCACGCCCTTGGCCAAAGCGCCCGGCAAGTCCCCACCCGCCCGCTGCAAGGATGGCGCCGGATCGCCCGGTTGGGCTTGAACCGCAGCGTCGAAGAACACGTCCTGCAGGACGGCGCGATACACGGTCGTGAAGCGATTGCCGGCGTCCCCGCCGCGCTGACCGAGGCGAGTGAACAACGGCGCCACTTGACTACCGAACGCGGGCAAGTCTCCGTTGGAGCGCGCCAGGCGCGCGAAGTCGCGGACGGCTGCGCCCACTTGCACCATGTAGTGGTCGACTTGCTCGTTGCGATCACCGTCCGCCTTGTCGGCGACGGCTTGCTCGTCCTCGCCGCCCACGCGGCCCAGGCGCAATACTTCGGGCAACCGCGCGGCAGCGTCCGCGATGATCCACTGCAGCATGGGCTTGGCGCGTTGGTACAGCTCGGCCTTCGTCTCTTTGGGACGCGCGGTGCTGATTGAGCGCACGGCGGCGCGGATCAGGTGACCACGGTACGCCGCGTCGTCCAGACGCCGCTGCTTGGCGTTGACCCCCTCGACACGGTACACACCGGCCAAACTGGGGTCGAAGCTTTCGCGCACCACGTTGCTCAAGAACGCCGGGTCAGCGTTAGCCAGCAACGCACCCGTCATGAGGCGCGCGTTGCGGTCCCCCTCCGTCATCGAACGAGCGACGATGTCGTAAACTTGGATCTCGGAGAATTTGGCCTGGTTGTTGATGATCTCGTTCTGCTGAATCACCAGCCACACCTGCACGAGGGGGATCGCAGCGCCCAGCAACGCGAAGAACGCCAAGAAAAAGCGCTGGCGGATCAAGAACCGAACTACGCTCTCCAAGAACAGCCGCGCGTCACCGAGCACCTGCTCGCGCGTGGGCCACGACTCGCGCGGTCCGGTAAACCCGCCCACCGTTTCGACGAGCGTGCCGAAAGTCCGCGCCACCTTGTTGCGGTCGAAAAGCGGAATCAGCAGACGGAACCCACCGCGCATCAACGTCACGCGCGCGGCGGCAGACTTGGCCTCGCGTGCCGTCAGCTCCTCGACGCGCGCGCGCAGCTGTTCGTTCTCGCGTTCCAGCGCTTCGACGAGTCGCGGCCACCGTTGATCGTCGGTCATCCAAGGCTCCAGGCGCGGTGATTCACGGGCGAAATGACCGTCATTGCGCCGCCAAATAACACTGTCGCCCCACCAGAGCAACAGAGCCTGGAGCGCCGCTTGGCTTTGATCGGTACCTCCGATGGCCACGCAGCGGCGACCAGTTCGGCAGAAGGCGCGAGCTGAGATGCGGTCTCGGGAGTGAAACCCGCGCGGAGTTGGCTCGCCGGCGAGGAAATCGCGGTCCGCACGCACTCCCGCTTGACGGAGATATGCATGATGCTACATATACACTGTGACGCAATTAGACGTCTTTCAAGTCATCGCCGACCCCACGCGTCGGCGAATCGTCGAAACGCTGCGTGCCGGCGAGCAACAAGTGAACGACGTGGTCAAACACCTCGACATCCATCAGTCCGGCGTGTCTCGCCACTTGCGCATCCTGCACGAAGCGGGCTTCGTCCAAATGCGAACCGACGGACAGCGGCACCTGTATTCGCTACGAGCCGAGCCCTTCCAAGAGCTCGACGGTTGGCTGTCCGCCTATCGCACGTTGTGGGAAGCACGCCTCGAGCGCTTCGAACGAGCCTTGCGCCAAAAACAAACAACCAAACCCAAGAAGAAGACCCCCAAGAAAACGGAGTTGTCCTGATGTCTACCAAGAAGCCCCCCGTACAGTTCGACCGCACCTACGACGCCCCGCTCGAAGATTTGTGGGAGTTGTGGACGACCAAAGCTGGTTTCGAGTCCTGGTGGGGGCCACAAGGCTTCCGAGTCGAGGTCCGCGAGATTGATCCTGTCGTCGGAGGCACGCTGTTCTACGACATGATCGCGTGTGGCAAGGACGAAGTCGCTTACATGAAGGCGCAGAACATGCCCTTGTCTCACGAAACGCGCGGCACGTTCACGGTGGTGGAGCCCATGAAGCGGCTCGCACTGCGCCACATGATCGATTTCATCCCCGGCCAAGAGCCGTACGAAAACGACATGGTCGTGGAGTTCAGTGCGTCTGCCGGGGGTTCACGCATGGTGATCTCGGTCGAGCCGCACCCGTCCGAACACTGGACGAAGGCGCAGCTCGAAGGCATGACGAGCCAGTTGACCAAACTCCCGGCCGCCCTCGCCGCACTCCGCAAATAGGCGTGCGTTCGGTCAGAGCAGCTCTCGATACCTGCCGCGTCAGTCGCTCCGCGGTGCGACTTCCTGAGCCTGATACCCAATCCGGAAGCCGCCCCAGTGTTTACCGAACACGTAGATGGGCGAAGAGAGATCGTGGATCACTTCGCCCGTGTCGCGCTTATAAGTCTGGAGCAGGAACTGGTTCGTGTTGGAGCCGCATCGGGAGCCGGTGCGATCGTTGAATATGCGCTTCGTGCGGTTGTTGACGAGATCGACCTTCTGGTCGCCCGTCAACGGCTTCGAGTAACGGCGATTGTGGGTTGGGAAGTAGCCGTTGTCGTCTACCGCGCCCGCGAACAAGATGAACGGATGTTGCTCGAGGATGGCCTCTTGGATGCGAGGCAAGACCTCGTCGGTGAAGCGGTCGAACTTCGTGTGGTACTTCTGAGGCTTGGTGTTCGGAATTGGCTCGTAGTCTCGATCGAACAACGCGGCCTCGGAGATACGTCGCGCGGCGACGGCAGCCTCGAAGACCTGACCAACTCGCGTCGCGGTGTCGATGGCGAGGCGTCGCACCAAGTCGTGACGTTCGCCCATCGTGTAAGAGCCCAGGCTGCCGAGGATGCTCTCGGCCAGCTCCGACAGCTCGGTGCCGTATTCGGACGCAACCCCCGCGTCCGCTTGCGAACGGTCGAGGTGAGCTCGCATCGCGGCGATCGCGGCGGAAGCATTCTGGGTCACCGCGAGGTGTTGTCGCATGGCCTCGACGATCTTGCCGACGCGTTCGTTCGACTTGCGCGCCAGGTCCGTGATCTCGTTCAGCACCTTGCCCGTGTCGCCCACCTTCTCGACGATGCGCGCACTGCTCTCCTTGAGCGAGGTCACCAACGCGACAGCGCGTTCTGCCTGCGTCCGGTTGTCGCTCAACATCTCGTCGATCTCTGCGGTTGCGCGCGCGGTTTGGTTGGCCAAGGCGCGCACCTCGTCGGCGACGACGCTGAACCCTCGTCCGTGGACGCCCGCGCGAGCGGCCTCGAGCGCCGCGTTGAGGGACAACAGATTCGTCTGATTCGCGATGCTGCGGATCACGTGCGTGATGTTTTCGATGTTGAAGGATTGGCGTTGTACGAGAGTGAGCGCCGCCGAAACCGACTCCACCGTGGTGTCCACCGTCCGCGTCTCGCCGATCAGAGACAACACCGCCTCCGCCCCCACGACGCTACGCGCGGACGTGGCGTCGGCGGTGTGCCCGGCGGCCGTGGCGTCGTCGGCCATCGCCGACAAAGCGCCCGCTATGTTCTCCGCCAGCTGACTGATGTTCTGCGCCTCGTTGAATTGCGACTTGATGGAGTTGCGCAGGTCGTCGATGAAGCGCGAGATCTCGGCGGTGCGGATCGCTTGACGGTCGACGCGCTGCGCCAACTCGACGAAGAACTTCTCGACCGCGGCCACGCTGTAGGCATCACGCGCCCCCCTTCGCTCACGCTTCGACCAGACTAACCACCCGAAAGCGGTAACCAAGCCGAGGCCCCCAGCAACGGCAAGCCACATCGGCAGGTTACCCGCTGCGACCGCCTGGTTTACGGCAGCAGCCAGAGTGGACGCAGTTGCGTGGTGCATCTGGCTTTCAACGGCCGCTTGCTGAAACGCCTTACCGTTAGAGCCGAGCCAGTATGCCCCAACTCGAGGTAACCCACGGCAAATCCACCATAAATCGCTGACGCGATTCGAAACGCCCGCACACCTCGGGCGGCGGCAATCCGCGGTAAGGTCAACACAGCCGAACCCTGGGTTTGAGCAGATGCGGGCGCGGCCCGGCTCAGTGCAGTCCAATCCACACCGTGGCGCGAGCGGTCGTGGCGGCCGTCAAGGTCGTCGGCTCGAGTGCCGTCGGTTGATAGCGAAACAGCTGCTCCTCGAGCTGGGGCTCGACGCTGACGTACCAGCGGGCCCCCAAGTAGCGCCGCAACGCCACGCCCACCGCGGCGTTGCCGAGCAGGGCGAACCGCGTGGGCGCCGGTTGATAGGTGTCGAACATCTGGTGGTTGACGCCGCCCCCCAACGCGAGGCTTGCGGTGACGCCGAAGCCGCCAATGTCCCACGTGTGGCCCGCGATGATGCCCAATGAGTATTCGTTCTCGCGGGTCGCGATGGTCTCGGCGGTGAGCGAGCCGGTGCACGCGCCCAACCTCGCTCGCAGGCCGCCCCACGCCCATTCACGACCGTACGCGGCGGCGACTCCCGTACACCAGACGCCATCAGCCACGCGCGGCGCCCGGACCATCAGACCCAATTCGTAGGTCGCGACGCTGCTCACCGGACCCCCGCCCTTGCGCACGAGCTGTGCGTACGCGAAGCGCGTGAGTTCAGCCGCCTCCACCTGCCGTTCTACGCCGTCGGTCAACTCGACCGTGCCTTCGAGCAGATGGTCCTTCTCGCGCACGCGGAGGAAGTACCTGCCGGAGCGCAGGCTCAAACGACGTGCGACGTCGTGTGCTCCCACTTCGGCGACGACCTCACCGCGATCGTTGTCTTTGAGCACCAACACCTGCAGCCCGTCGGGGACGCGCAGCCAAGCACGGTTGGGGCCGGTGGTGCCGAGTTTGGCCAGCGGCAGGCTCCCAAAACCGCGGACGTCGAAGTGGAACGTCGGATGTTGACTGCCGCTGGCGGCGACGCTCGTCGCGCGCAACGTCGCGCCGTAAGCGTAGGCGTAGATCTCGTCCAGGGCTACCGCGCCGTCGTGGTTGCGGTCGGCCGCGCCGCGTAGGCCAGACACCAAGGCGTGAGTGAAGAACGAACCGCCAATCGTGTCCGACTCCTGCGCATCTTCGCCGGCCGCGCTCGCCGTGAGCAACGCCATGCCTTCGCCGCGCAGCGACTCCTGCTCGGCCACATCGAAAGCCGGCACCACACGTCCACCTTTGACCCGCGTGAGCGTCCCGGAGCGACACGCGTCCACGATCAAGAGCCTCACCTTGGCGGGCGAACCTCGCACCAGCTCGGAGAGCTCGGTGAGACTAAAAAACGTATCACCCAGGTGCAACGCCTCGCCGTCCGCATGTCCGGAGTAGTAGACGGTCAACATCACCTCCGTACCTGGGACATTCTGGGCTTCACTGATACGCGCGTTGGTCGTTATCAACGTGCGCCGCACGGTGTCTTCCGACTCACCAGTGAGGACGACGAGATCCGCCGGCTGAACGCCCCCCAACTCGCGAAACACTGCGGCCATGCGCTCGGCGTCACTCTCGGCGTAACGCAGCGGCATCTCTACGCTGGCGCCCTGGTTGTTGCCGATGAGGACGGCGAAGCGGCGCACGGCGGCCTCGGCGCGCTGCGACGTCAGCGCGGTGGCGACGCAAAACAGAAGCGCCAGCACGACGTTGACCCGCGTGCCTTGCCGACGGGACGTCCCCCAAAAACGGCACGGAGCGCACGCCACTCGAGCGTGACCACGCGAGGTCGCCTTCAAGGCGCCTCCTTGGAGAACTCGAGCCGCTGCGTGGCGCAACCCTCAGCGGGCGCGATGACCCCCGTCTTCTCGAGCTGCTCGACGAGGCCGTCTGCGGTGAACGGGGCGCGGCAGAACACGGCCCACAACGTCTCACGGCCCAGGTTGGCGTCGAGTTCGGTCGCGACTTTGGAGAGCGTCACGCCCATGTCCACCGAAAAGCTGTTCGGCTCGGAAGGGAAATAGCGGTTCACCGCGCCGTTCGCCTCACGGCTGAGCACCATCACGTGCAAGGGCTCCGGTGCACGGAAGGAATAACGCAGCTGGTCCCCAGGCTGCAGGCTCTCGGCCTGCCAACGAAACACCTTGCCTGCACGCTTGACGAACACGTCGAGTTCACCGCTCGCGCCCTTGAGTCGGAGCTCGCCCGCGGGCGGCGTCTCACGGCCGAGGAAGAACACCATCGCAGCCGCAGCAGACAGTACGGCGAGGGCCGGCGCCAACCATGTCCCGCGGCGAGCGCGAGCCCGGTCCAGAGATGCCACCGGCATCCGCTGTGCGAGCACCTGATCGAGCGGCGGCAGCTGACCACCGAGTTCATCGGCAGCGGAGGCCAGCGTGGCGGAGCGACCGCGACAGCGCTCACAAGCCGCAAGATGTTGCTCTGCTGCAGCTACTGCGGATTCGGAGAGCTCACCACATCGCAGCCGGTCCAGCGTCAAGTCCGAGAGGCAGTCTTCGGGCAG
>CBINDO010000184.1:0-16407 GCA_966249405.1 uncultured bacterium
CCGGCTGCTCCGCTTTTTGCTACCAGGCTCTGCGCAACGTCCCAATCAACAAGTTGTACTGCACGCTGATGAACGCCTTCGGCATGACCGACAACGGAGCCCCTTGGGAGAAGTGGGGCAAGGGCGATACGGACAAGCTCGATACGTTCACCAATCCCGGTGAAGTCGTGGAGCTCAAGGCGTAACACGAGCTTCGAGAGCACGGAGACGAGACCCAGCTGGCGAGCCAGCTGGGTCTCGTTCATTTGTGGCGACTGCGACGCGACACGAACCGAGGTGACGAGGCCCCGTAGTGGACGACCTCTTCAGCCCACGTCAGGTTTCAATCCGGCCAGAGTGCGGAGTTGTGGATTGGACGTGGCGTCCGAGCCGCTCGCCGACGCCAACACCGTTTCACCGGCGAACCAGCGTCGTGCGGCGTCCGGTTGATTCAGCAGCACGTCCATCACTGCGACCAAGTCGAGGGGACGCATGTCGAGGCCATAGACGTCACTGCCCGCCAATTGCAGACCAGCGCTGATGGCGTGCGACGCACGAAACGGCGCTAGCAGCGCGCTCGCACCTTGCCCATTGTCCAGAAAGGCAGCCCGTTTCGTTGCGTCGTGGAGGTTGTCGCGGCATTCGTCCGCATCGAGAGAGTTCACGGCGCGGCACACCAGGGGTCTCACGTCGTAGATCGTGCACCGTCCGCCGTCTCCCAGAAAGACGCACGGCAAGGTGGGCGAATATCGCTCTCGATAACTCGAGCCGCGCGTCTGTTCACGCATGGTGGACACCTTGGCGCGGAGCTCCGCAAGCCGTGTCGTTGGCCAATGGCTGTTCACGTAACCAACGATCGTCAGCGCTTCGGCGCCCGTGACGCCAACGGACTGGTGGCAACAATGGGCGCATCCTGCCCCGCACGCGATCTTGCGTTCGGATTGAGAAGCGAGTCCGTCGGCAAGTTTCGACAGCGCGTTCATCGCCTCGGTCGTCAACGCCTCGACGCCGGCTGGCGTGGGCAGATCGCCCAAATGACGAAGCGCAGCATTCGCCGTCGTCAACGCCAAGGTGTCTTGCCACTGCTCCGCGAACAGGGGGGCGCTCAGACCGCCGACCACCTTCGATGAGCCGCGCTGTTGCAATACCAAGTGAACGCGCCCATCGGCACCCTTGACGGCTGGTGCGACCGTCGAGCGACGACGCTTTTTACTGCTGCACTTCCACGTATGGCCCACGACCAAACCTCGGTGTTCCGGTGAAGGCGACTTGGAGCGCAGTCACTTGGGGGCGCCGGCTTCGACCCAAGCGGTGATCGTAGCGAGCTCTTCAGCCGTGAAGTTTTCGTACGTCGCGGGAGGCATGAAAAACTCGCCACAACCGCCAGAGACGACCTTGAGGATGGCGCTGTTCGCAGTGTCGCCGGGCGTTATCAACGGAGAGCCACCGCACTTCTCGACGGTAAACGTGTTCAGTAAAGTATAGAGCGCGTCGTCGTACTCCGCGAAGTTCGGCGGCGTGTAGGGCGGCGGCATGTGACAGATCGTGTTGCCGCAGCGGAACAGCAGGACATCTCGAATCTCGCTGATGTTTGCGACGCCCGCGCCGCCCGCGCTCGAATCCCCTGCGCTCGAGTCGCCGGATGAGACGTCGCTGGTCGCGGCCTGCGTCGAGAGATCGTCGCTCGATGAACTGGGATCGACGGAGGACGTCGTCGACGGCGCCGTAGTAGGGCTCGACGTCGAAGGTGCACCCGTCGGCGTTGGACCCGAGGGTTGCGTCGTTGGCGTAGTGGTCGGCGCGGACGGGCTGGGCGTGGTCGTGCTCGTCGACGAGGACGTCGACGTCGTGGTTGCGCCCGTGTTCATTCCCTTGTCCGAGTCCGTCGGGTTGCCACAGGCTGCCATCGTCGCACTGAAGGTGAGGGTCAGCACCTGACGCGGCAAAGTCCGAAAGCTGGTCGACGAAGAAGGGCGTGCCATGAGTCTCATTTCGACTTTAGGCGACGTCGCGGGCCGTATCTAGGCGCGAGCGCCCATTGAGGCGCAATCGCTTCCACTCGAAACGCTGGCTCGTGTGGTCATCATTTCGAGCCGCGGTTACAGTGAATAATTGTACCGACGAGGCGCCACGGATTGCGAGGAATGGAGCGGTCGACGGCGCAACACCGAGCTGCCGCGGTCGTTGCCCTGGGCTCGCCACTTTCTTGCCCGTCGGGGGCCAAACTCACTAGGGGTCGGAATAGCGCACTTTCGGTGGCGCCCAATCGACTCCATGAAAGCCTCGCCCGCGACTCGTCCGTGTGTTGAATTTCCTTGTGATAACCCGGAGTTGCACGCCAATCAGGGGCGCGCGACGGAGACCACCGGCGCCCCTCCAGCGGTGGCCAACGGCTCGCCCGAACATCGCCCGCCCGTTAACGAGTTCGACTGGGAAGGAACTGAATATTGGGTCAAGGAGCTCAAGCGACGCTGGAGTCTGGCCAAGGCTGACGCGCCGGAAGTTAACTTTCCGGTGTTGGACGCGTGGGGCCTCGAGGCGGCGATCGGGCTCGACGTCGCAGGCACGGCTTGGGGAGACGCCGAAAGTGAACCCTTGGGCGAAGCGCTCGTGCTCACCGAATCGGGCGTAATGCTCGGGGAGCTCTTGGTGATGCCGAGTGAGACGTTGTTCGACGAGGAGCATCACGCGCTCACGGCGAGTGCACTCGGGCTCGAGCTGACCGAGCGTCACATCGAGCACACGGGCGACGACGAACTTGCTCGAACTGACGCCGCTGATCCGTTCATCGAGGAGCTCTTGAGCTTGATGCCGGAACAGGTGAACGCCGAACCCGAACTCGAGTTCGAGCCCGTCGACCAATCCGGCGAGGTACGCGTCGTCCCCGACGTCCAGGCCAGCAAGGTTGCGCCCGTACCTGCGCCAACCGAGCTCAGCGTCGTGCCCCGGGGCGTGCAGCCGCTGGTGCCGCTGCATTTGGAGCTCACGCCCACCCCCGCCGCGATCAGCCCGTGGGGTGAACTCACGGCGGCGCTCTCGCGTCACCTCCTGAACGGCGGCCACACCCGCGCGGCGGCCCTGATTGGCCCGTTGTTGGGCGGCGAACTAGTCGACTTCAGTCGCGTCGAAGCAACTGCCGTCGAGCGGCTCGTGGCCGACGGCGTAGCGGAGGTGCGCGGCGGCCGCCCGCTCTCCACGGCGACGTTTCGCCAATCCGCCCGGGCCTTCCGCGAGGAGTTCGCGACCGGCGGCCTGAACACCAGTGAGGCGTTGTTTTGGCTGAGCCAGTTGCTCGTCGCCATCACCGGGGGCGGCGACGAAGAGACTTTCGAAGCCGAGCTGCGCGGTTTGGGCGTGGCCCAGCTCCTGGAGTGGGCAGCCTGACTGCGTCCTTGCCGCGGTTACAACCGGTTCGGTCTACGCCGGTCCCTCGAGTGCACCGCGCCTGGCGGCGCGCGGGGCGAAGTCGGTCGCTGGCTGCGAAAAAAGATCTAGGGACGCTCCTGGTTCGTGTATGACCCTCGCCCGCCTCGAGGCGCGGCCACGGAGTCCTCAATGTCCGAACGCAAATACGACCCCCACAACATCCCCTGGACGCTCGGCAACAGCGCGGATCCCAACGAGAGCGTCGTGATCAGCGCAGCATGGGTGATCGGCCCTGCTCTGATTTGCGCGATCATCGGCTACTTGTTCTGGACTTGACGCGCTCCCCGCGGGGCCAGCCCGTGCCGGCTTCCGACTGTTTCACCGCCCTCAAAAGGTGACGTCGCGCTCGAAGTGGCACGTGTAGCCGTTGGGGTGCTTCTGCAAGTAGTCCTGATGGTAGTCTTCTGCAGGTGTATACTCGCCGCCTGCCACGACCTCCGTCGACACCGGCGCACGCCACGCGCCCGACGCGTTCACGCGTTCGATCACGGCGAGTGCCGTGTGTTGCTGCTCCGGTGACTGATAAAAGATGGCCGAGCGGTATTGCGTGCCGACGTCGTTGCCCTGACGATTTTTGGTGGTCGGATCGTGAATCTTGAAGAAGTGGAGCAGCAGTTGTTCGTAGCTCAGCACCTTGGGGTCGAACACGATGCGCACGGCTTCCGCGTGACCGGAGCGTCCGGTCTTCACGTCGCCGTAAGTTGGCGAGGCGACTTGGCCGCCCGTGTACCCGACGTCCGTCTCGATGACGCCGGGTAACGCGCGCAGGAGCTCTTCGACGCCCCAGAAGCAGCCACCCGCGAGGATGGCCGTCTCTTTGGAAGCAGTGGGTGACGGGTTTTGGGGCGTGTTGGTGGAGGATGACGTCATGATTGCGGCGGGGAAGCTGGGTTTGGGGGGTTCGGGGCGAGGTTCGGTGCGGCTGCAGCCCAAAAGAGCCATCACCACGACGAGGAGCCACGCTCCACGCAGTGCTGGCCAGGGCGGTATTCCGAAGGAGCGAATCCGAGTCAGGAGCAGCATGATACTCTTATGCCGCTCGATGTGGTGCGGTTACGTCGCAAACGCCAGAGCGGCGTTCGCAGCCCCGAGGGACGCGGGAGGGCGGCTTGTTCGCTATGGTGAAAGTCGCCGGCGTTGGCAAGGTGGGCACCGCGGCTGCGCCACCAACCACCTCCCTGCCGTTGGGTCCGCGCCGCGGGCTTTCGAGGTCCGCTGTCGTCTGCGCTGAGTCGAATTGGTGTTTGCACCCGCCCGTAACTCGCGTCGAACTCGACGGCAACGGATGAGGCGGTCGTTTTTCCGCGGCTATTGCCACCCGCTTTTCGATCGCGCACCTGTTACATTGGTCGCAGGTCTCGGGATTGGCAGACGCGCTCCAAGAGCAGATCTCAAAACCGGTTGCGATGGGAAAAACGCCCGCCCAACTGGGATGAGGCGGTCGTTTTTCCGCGGCTATTGCCACCCGCTTTTCGATCGCGCACCTGTTACATTGGTCGCGGGTCTCGGGCAGACCCGCTCCAAGCAGCAAGGTGTAAACCCGCCGACAGTAGCCGAGGTTGGATGGGCCCAGCGTCTGGGAGTGAGTGACGTCTCTCTCCCACCCACTGCCGTCGCAGCGCGACCGCCAGCGTCGCGGCGCTACCCGCGCGGTTGCACGGGGCCACTTCGCCCTCGCGCCGTTGGCACGCGAGCGGGGGCTGCGGTGACTGCAACGAGCGAACGCCGCCCGGCACCTCGCGACGTGGGGCGGCTCGCCAAGAGCGGATGTCAAAGTCCGTCGCGAGCGGGGAAACACGTCCGCCCGGCATTGGCGAACGCGCGATCCCGCGGCGTGTCGATTGGCGGCGTTCGGTTTCGACGGAACCCGAACGCCCGAGTTTATCAGTAGTTAACCTGCACCTGAATACGAGCGACCTGGCCCTTTTGCTGCGCGTAGGGAGCCTTGGAAGACGTGCGGTCCGAGAACATGTACGCGAGCGTGACCTCGAGTGGCTTGATGATTTGCCACTCGGCGCCCAGTTCGAGCTCTTGGATGTCGTAACGAGGTGTGTTCGTCTCGAACTTCTTGCCACCTTCGTACATGGTGCCGCGAACGTAGGGAATGAGCGAGACGGTGCCCATCGGCTCGTCGAACTTGTACATCGCCTGCACGTAGCCACCCTTTACGTCGTCGGTGGCGATGATCGTCGGCGAACTCGTGCCCTCCAGCTGTTGCGGGCCTTTGCCGAAGTTGTACTCCGCCTGCAAGCCAAACGGCTGCGGATAGACGACCGCGCTCACGATCGCGCGGGCGTCGCGGAGGTTACCGTCGGTATCCTTGACGAAGTACTCGGGGTTCTCCTCATCGATTTCGGTCTTGATCTGATAAAGGCCGGTGTAACCGCCGACGCCGAGCTCGACGAACTGCTCACCGAACTGGAACGGGTACGAGATGCGACCCACGACGTGCAGGTTGTCGTTGCGGTCGAAGCGGTTGGCGGTTTGGCCGTTGTAGACACCCAAGCCGACCACGCCGTAGTCGCCCGAGCCCTTGAGGTTGTTGTCGACCAGATCCTTGAAACGCTTGCGGATGTGCGCGGGAGCCCAGTAGGCGAACAAGCCGAGGTCGCGCTCGTCCTTCACCGCGCTGTTGATGGCGTCGTTACGGTCGAACGGCAAACGGTTCTGGCTCGACTGCAAGTTCTCGAAACCAAACGGTACCTTGGACTGCCCCACGCGGAAGCGGAACTCCTTGTCTGCGTCCAAGGCGATGTCGGCGTACCAGTCGCGCACGATCGCGACGTGGTTTTGGTCGGCGATGGCGGAGGCGAAGTCCGTTTGTAGGTAAACGGCAACCTGCGGATGTACGTCGCCGTAGATGATGACGCGGGCGCGACGGATGCCGAAGCCGCTACCAGCGCCGATGTACTTGTCGCCCTGGTCGTTGACGAGCGCTTCGTTGGTGTCGAACGTCGGCAGGCGATTGTAACGGAACTGGGTGTAGCCGCGGATCTTCAGCGTCTCGTACCACTCGGGCTTCTTTTCTTTCGCGGGCTCCTGGGCAGGCTCGGCTGCGGGCTCGGGCGCCGGTTCCGCTGCGGCAGGCGCTGTCACGATGGCGGCCGTCGGCGCGGCTTCCGTGGTGACCACGGGCGTCGCCGGTTCTACCGGAGCGGGGGAAGGGGCCGGAACCGGGAGTTCGGTCGGCGCGGTCGGGGCTGCCGGTAGCGGAGCAGCGGCGGGTGCCGCCGCTGTTGGCTGAGAAAGCGAAGTATTTGCGCCTACTTGCGCGTCAGCGGCGTGGGCGGAAACCGCGACCGTGGGGGCGGCGAGAAGCGATAAAAGCGAGAGGAACGCGTGACGATTGGTTGTCATTTGGGTGACGGAACCTAGGTCGATTGTGTGACACTTTTGTGACACTGACGTGCCTTTGTCGTGGCAGCGAGTCTTCAGCGGCTCGCCTGAGTCCGGATACGCCCACCCAGCCCACCCGCCCACGCGAAAGCCGCGTGCTGGGCGTGTCTGTTGTTGGCGGGGATTCCGTCCAGACGTCGAGGCGAGCTGCGGCTGTGTTCTGCATATGGCCAGCGTGTCTGCCCGTAGGTGTTCACTCGGCGCTGCTTGCTTCGGCTCGCCGCGCCGTGAGACGGGCTTCGCCGTGGTAAGGCTCGTGTGAAAAAACAGCGACGAGGTATCGACGTTCGGGTGACGGGTTTACGCGTGCGACAGCTCGCCCCCCGCGTCAACCGCTCCCGCGCGAGAGTTCGGAATATGATGACGGCCATGGGACGATTTGCCTCGATGCTCCAAACTGGAGAAGGGCGATGGCGGGGCGATTTGCGACAAGCAGATCGATGCTCCGTTG
The DNA here is from genome assembly GCA_966249405.1 of uncultured bacterium. Taxonomy (GTDB): domain Bacteria; phylum Myxococcota_A; class Polyangia; order Polyangiales; family Polyangiaceae; genus SZUA-265. Next base: position 7,253 of record CBINDO010000184.1, read on the forward strand.
TGAACGACCACGTCCGTTAATCTGTCGGTGCTGGCTCCTCAAGATTGGTGGAGCGGTGCCGTTTGGCTATGTTGGCGAGGAGGGAGGCCATCGACTGTGGTCCAGCCTTCGCGTTTATGCACTGTGCGGGACAGTTCTACACGGAGAGACAATGGCAAACGCAAAAGAAGCAGCAAGCAAAGCAATGCAGATCGATGGGGCTTTGGGTGTGGCTATAGTGGATAGCAGCAGCGGGATGGTGCTCGGCGCACAAGGTGGCGGCCCCGTCGACTTGGAGTTGGCTGCGGCGGGCAATACCGAGGTCGTGCGCGCCAAGCGCAAGACGATGGGGGCACTCAAGATCAATGATGCCATCGAAGACATACTGATAACCCTTGGCAAGCAATATCACATCATCCGTCCGCTTCGGGGCAACGACGCACTGTTTGTCTACTTGGTGTTGGACAAGGTGAAGTCGAACCTAGCGATGGCACGTCACCAACTGGCCGCGATCGAAAAAGAGCTCACGGTCTGACGACTCCAGGAGCGATTGCAGACCTGGAGCGCCGGCAGCGGGAGGCAGGTGCTCGTCCAGTGGTAGCCGAGAGCGTGGTGCCCGTTCCCGGGCAAAATCCGACTCCCGAGCCTCGCGGCGTGGAACTCGTACGTAGGGAATTTCTGCCGATCCTGCGCTCGACGGTCGAAAACATCCGCAGCGATGAGCTCATAGCCCATTTGAAAATGCACACCTCGGACGTTTCAAATGAGTTAGTGAGCTTGGTTCACGCGGCGTATTCCGAGGGGGAGTGAGGTCCGGAGGACTGCGCGCGCGGGGAGACGTCTATGCGAATGTTGGTAGCCGACGACAACACTGCGTTTCGCGAGTTCGTTGCGTCGACAGTTTCGGGTTCCTTGGGTTACGAAGTCGTACACGCGAGCACGGGAGCAGAGGCGTTGCGCCTGGCGCTATCGAAGCCGGTGCCGGACATTCTACTGCTGGATTGGGTGATGCCCGAGCTCAGTGGGACTCAGGTGTGCAAGCTCGTGCGCGCCTCGAGTCTGCCGACGCAGCCGTACATCGCGTTCGCGACGACGCGCGTGCGCACGGAGGAGATCGTCGCGGCGTTGTCGGCAGGCGCGGACGACCTGATGACGAAGCCGATCGCTGCCAGCGTGTTGATCGCACGTTTGAGCGTGCCGAAGGCCCGAATTGCGAGCCAGAACCCAAAACGCATCCGTGACGAGCTGATGCGCGCTTGTGAACACGGCAGTGGAGAGCTGGCGGTGACGAGCGGCGAGCTCACTGCCAAAGTGCTGGTGCACGAGGGTAAAATTGCTTGGGCGCACCTGGCCGACGCAGGTGACAACCTCTTCGATGTGTTGGCGACCGAGTCGGGAATCGACGCCGAGACGGCCCAGTCCGTCGTGCGCGAGTGCCAAACCACAGGCAAGTCGCTCGGTGAGACTCTGATCAGCTGGGGTTTGACCGACCGTGCGCGTTTGCGCAACGCCATGCGTGAATGGATCGAGCGTAAACTCGACGCCATTTGTAAGTTGCCTTCACCTCGAGCGCTGTTCCTGCCGGTACAGCGGACGTATTCGAGCGACGTCCTATTCGACCTGTCGGAGGTGGCACCAGCCGCGTGGCACATCGAGGACTATCGGGAAACCCAGCCCCCGACTTCGATCAGCCAGAGCCCAACCTTGATCCCCTCGGGCGGTTGGGACGCGTCGTTTCACCCGATGTCCGATGACACGTTAGACGTGGAGGAGTTGCTCTCCAGATGCGAAGCCGTACAAGGTGTGACGGGGGTTGCGCTCATCAACCGCACGATGGGCACCTGCCTCGGACGTCGCGGCGCCAAACTCGATCCCGACGTCGTGTGGGCGCTCCTGCGTTGCGTCGGTGCTGCGGAGCGCGGCGCCAAAGTCGACGAGGCGATAGTCACGACCGAGGCGCACTTCCACTTCGCGACCCTGCTCGGGAACCGACCGGAGGTGCTGGTTTACGCCCTCGTGGACTCGACGCAGAACCTCGCCGCTGCGAGGTACGGCATGCGGAAGGCGGCGCGTGAGAACCTGCAGCAGTTGAGCAAACTAGCGCCGCTGGTCGACTCGGCGAGCTGACGCCGGCGCTCACTCGTCCAAAAAGACGCCAACCACCGACAAAAGCTCTGCCCAACGGCGGCCGAATGCGTCACGAATGAGCCGTGCAGATCCGAGGTCACGTCAATGGTTGTCGAAGAAGCGGTGCACGGGGTGGAACACGCGCGCGCGTGTCGCGCGACGCAAACGCGCCGGACACGATCTCTGACCCGCGCCTTTCCAGCGGACTCGTTCGGACGAACGTTGCCAGGTTAACTTTGTGGGCGACCCTGTGCGCGGGCCTTCACGGTTGCTCCGACGACGTTTCGGTCGGACTGGTGACACCGGCTATCGACAACGGCGTGTTCTTCCCCGACGAAGCGATCGGATCCTCTGGCGAGGAGACCGTCGTATTCTTTCCGCACGCCGTTCAATCCTGCGCTCCGGGAGAGGATCACTTCGCGCTCGACGCGGTGAGCGTTGCCACGTTGGGCACGGTTGGCCAAACCGTCTACGCTTGGATCCCCGAAGAGGAAGCTCGATCGCTCACAGCGGAAAGTAATCCTCTCGGTACCGCCATCGACCCGGGTGAGACACTGACGGCGGCTGCGCCGAACGCCCTGGCTGGAGCGCGGGCCGTATTCGGTGAGACGTTGGGTGCCTCCGGTCGAGTCGCCTGGCCTCACCCCTGGGCGACTCGGCTGATCGGAGAGTCGCAAGACTCACCGCGCCTGCTGCGTCTTTCGATGCGCAGTGACGCACGTTGGGTCGTCGTGGACGATGGCGCGTTCCACGTCGTGGACGCGGCGGGCAATCGACTCGAGAACGACGTGGGCGCGGCTCAGCCCGAGTTGATTGCGGGCGTTTTCCTCGCCGCGGCGGAACTCGCCGCAGGGGATTGTTCCGCGAGATACCCGCGGGTCATGGTCGTGACCAACGCAGCGGCGGTCGAACGGTGGGCGTTAGGCTCGGAGAGCGAGCTTGCCCGCGTAGAGGCCGACGCGAGCAAAGTCGAGCAGTTGTTGATCGATGTGCGCGAGTGCCCGGTTGCCGCGGACGAGACCTGGACGAGCTCGGTAGTCTGCAGCAAGTACGCGGGCACCGAAGGACCGCTTGCCGGGTACGAAAGCGCGCTTTCGATTGCCGGTCGCGGCTATTGGCCGCAGGCCTCGGACCTCGCGCGCCTCGCCGACGCCTTACGCGGTGATTTGCGCAGCTGGGCCAGTTCGCCGCTCGCCGTGGTGAGCGCCATTCCGAGCGAGCCCGATACCGAAACGAGCTCCACTGAAACGAGCTCTACCGACGCGGCCTCGGCCGACACCGGCATGGGCACCAACGCGACCGCATCCGGTGAGACGAGCGAGCCCTTGGACGGCGCTACGACGGTTACCGGCGAAGAGCACCCTGCGGACGCCGGCGTGACCGACGCGTCGATGGCTGACGACGAGAGCGTAACGTACGCGACGAGCGTGGCCAACTCGAGCCTAACCTCGGGCGACGGAGGGGCGCCGTGAGACGAATGTCTCTGCCGCTGGTCCTGACGGCGATCGCTTCGGCGGCGCTGGGCGCTTGCTCCGACGATCCTCCCATCGGGACGTTACCCGCTCCAGCGGTCGTGGGATTGACGCCAGTGACTGCTGTCACCGCCAACGCCGGTCCGCGGCCAGGTGACCTGGTCTTCGGCGGACAGGTCGTCGATAACCCGGCGCGAGTCATGGTGACGGGCACCCTGGCCGTCACCCGCGGCGGCAGCTATGCGGTTGCTGCAGACAATGAACGGGACGAACTGGTGAGCGTGGCCCTCGACACACGTCGAGTGCGGCGGGTGGCGCTGACCGAAGGGGACGAACCCGGGCGCACGATCGCGGGTCGCGCCGACCGCGACGGCACCCATACCTACACGGCGCTGCGTGGGGCTTCGGCGGTGGCTGACCTCCACGTCGAGGCGAGCGAAGTGGAGCGGGTCCCCACTTGCCAAGCGCCGCGCGGATTGGCCTACGACGAGGCCACGTCGCTACTCCACGTCGCGTGTGCCACGGGTGAACTCGTGAGTTACGACGTCGGCACCTGGCGGTCGGTTCGGCACATCGCCGTCGCGCGCGACTTGCGCGACGTGGTCGTGACGGAGCGCGGCTTGCTGGTCAGTCGTTTCGCCAGCGCCGAGCTCGTGCTCGTCGACGAAGCGGGCCAGGCGACGTCACTCGGTGAGCCCAATGTCCCACCAGCGTGCACCGAACCCACGGTGATGCACCGCATCGCCGCGCGCGATGGGAAGTTGTACGGGGCGCACCAGCTTGCGACGACTGACCTCGTGTTGGGGCGTGGCGCCGTCAGCACGTGCGACGTGGCGCAGTCCACGACCGTCCATTGGCGGGTGCCTCTGGACGAGGTTTTGGGGTTGGCCGACGCGGCCCCGCCGACGCCTGATGCGAATGCTGGCCTCGACGCGCCGTCGTATTGGCGCTCGTTGTCGTGGGCGAGCAATCGCGTGCCGACGGTGGACGAGGTCGTCGAAGGGCCCCGCGACGCGCGTTACCTCGCGGAGCTCGGCAACAGCGTGGGGCCGATGGACCTCGCCGTGAGCGCGACGGGGCGCGCCGCGATTTCGGTAGCAGGTAACTTCTGGCAACCCAACCGACCGACGATCCTGACGTGGGACGACGTCGAGGGAGCGCAGCAGGTGACGCTCGCCGCAGCGCGCCCGGGTGGGATGGTGACGAGCGTCGCCTTCGACGGAGATGACAACTGGATAGCTCAGTCGCGCGAACCCGCGGGCCTCTACTTCGAGGACGGAGACGTCGTGTTTTTCGGAGGTCGCTCAGTTGGTAACTCGTCCTTCGCGATCTTCCACATGGACAGCGGCGTGGGGGTCTCTTGCGCCAGTTGTCATCCCGAAGGTGGTGAGGACGACCACGTGTGGCGGCTACCCAACGGCCCACGCCGGACGTTACCGCTCGGCCCGAGTATGCACCCCGAAGGCCCGTACAACTGGGATCGAAGTCACGGTGACATGCCCACGTTGCTCTCTGACGTGTTGAACCTGCAGATGTCGCACGACTACTTCGTCAATTGGTCCCAAAGTCGAGCCCTGCAAGCTTGGATCAACGGGTTACGGTTGCCGAGCCCTGGCGTCGTGACCAACATCGGCGCCGCCGAGCGCGGCGCCGACGTCTTCCGGGGAGCGGGCGGTTGCGTCAACTGCCACGCGCCACCGTTGTATACGGACGGAGTACCCTACGACGTGCAGACCGGCGGCGCCTTCGAGACACCCTCGCTGTTGGGGGTTGGTGCGCGCTCAAAGTTACTCCACGACGGCTGCGCCGCGACGCTGCGCGACGTGTTCGGCGCGTGTGGCGGCGACGCCAACCACCGAGTCGTGGAGCGGCTATCTTCGCAACAGGTAAACGACCTGATCGAGTTCGTGTCCACGCTGTGACGACGCCCGAAATGCCCAGGATCGGCGCGCCGTGGATTCAACCGAGCTTGGTCGCGGCGAAACTCGGGCGTGTTTCGAGCTCGCTGTGCCACGCCACGAGCTGCGGAGCTAGCTGTCGCCAGTTCAGCGCCGCGTGGCGCAGATCGAGGTACGCCAAGGCGCTGGCAATGCTGATGTCGCCCATGGTAGGCCGCCCGCTCGCTCCGGGCGCGCATTCACTCAGGCACTGCTCGATGCGCGAACGCTCCTTATCGAGAAAGGCAGCGGAACGTTCCTGTGGCTCTCGTCGACTCTCGAGCATGAGCGCAACGGCCGCGTCCATCAACGCGTCGCCCAACGCCACTCGCGTTTTGTCGAGCCACAAATCCGAGCCTCGAGGAAACAGCGACGTCGCGCCCAGGCTATCCAAGTACTCACAGATCACCGGGGAATCGAAGATCGACCCAAAGGGCGTCACCAGCGCGGGGATCTTACCCGTCGGGTTGGCCGCCAGCAGGTCACTCGGGCGTTGGCGGTAATCCGTTGCCACCTCCTCGACGCGGGATTCCAAACCATGCTCACGCAGCACGATGCGGGCTTTGCGGGCATAAGGTGACGTGAACGAGAGAAACAACTTCATGGGGTACGGCCTTTGTCCGGAGTGTGTGTCCGGTTCGGAGAGCGGTCCTGATTTCGAGCGCTGCTCGTAAGCAGAAGCTCTTGCCGAGTCGCGAGTTGAATAATCCAACTCACGCCGCGGACAAGTATCAACGTGGGCGTTTCTGCTTCGTGCGATGCGGTTTTGCGGTCGACGTGCGCGGTTTACCCGCAGGCTGCGGGATCGTGCCGCGTCGTGGGCGTCTCTCGCGCGGTTGGGCTTGCGGACGTTCGGGGGCCGCTCGTCGTTCGGCTGGTGCGCGGGGCGCGGGATCGGAGGCGGATCGGGCGTGCGTGAAGAACAAGGTATGCTTCGCACGTGAGCCCGGATGTGCCGGCACCGCGACCACTTCGGTCCGAACCCCGATGCCCTGGAGGCGTTGTTCGAACGCCTCGCTCGGTGCCGCGGACCACACCCCTAGCACTCCCCCCGGACGCAGTGCGGTCAGGCAGTGACGCACCCCACGGGCGCTGTAGAGACGCAGGTTGCTGGTAGACGAGAGCGCGATTGGGCCATTGTCGACATCCAACAGGATCACGTCGTAAGTCGCCGGAGAACGGCCGATCACGTCGAAGACGTCGGCCGTCTCGACGTTGCACCGCGGATCTTGCAGGGGGTTGCCCGCCAAAGCGCTCAGGTGCGTTCGGTTCCACTCCACCAGCGCCGGAACCAGCTCCGCGACCGTCACGCGCGCTTCGCTGGTGAGACAACGTAGCGCAGCGGCCGCCGTGAAGCCCATACCCAGGCCACCAATCAGGACGCGCTCTGGCGCCGCGACGCGTTCGATGGCGAGACGTGCGAGCTCGTCTTCGGAGTGATGGGTGCGGCTCGTCATCAAGATCCGACCGCCGGCCGACACCAACCATTCCTCACCCCGCTGGCCGAGCGTGAACTCGGTATTGTCCGGTGCCTGAGCGCGTTCGACGATTTGGAGCGGTCGCATTGCCCGACGGTCTACGTCGCGGCGTGCGCGATTGACAGCCGAAACGTCGTGGGACTTGGGCCGCGACGTTCGAGGGTCGAGCAGTTGGCTACTGCGACACGGATCGCGGCGTCAGCGCCATCGTACCGTCCATGCTCGGGATGCAGCTCGGCTTGCCGAGCAAGAAGCCCTGAAAGCGGTCGCAGCCGATCTCGTAGAGTTCATCCAATTGAGCAGTGGTCTCCACGCGCGTCGCGCCCACCCAGACGTCCAGCGAATGGCAGAACGTCACGAGACCGGAGAGGTAACGGCGCCCACGGTCCGTCGTGAGACTGCTGTTTTGAACCTGCGGAGACAACTTCACGCCTGCGATCGGCAACGACCTCAACAGCGCGAACTGCTCTTCCGTGAAGTCGTCGAGCACCAGGGCGAATCCCACGCGCGCCAGCTTGTCTAGGCGGTCCTGCGTCGCCAAGCGGTGCCGTGAGACTTCGTCGAGGTGGATCTCGAGCTCCACGTCGCGTGGTCCGAGGCCGTAGTGGCGAAGGATGTGCGAAAGCACCTTGGAGAAGCGCGGATTGATCAGCTGCTCCGGCGTGATGTTGAGCGATACCGTGCCGTAGGAGGTGTGTTTGAGCCGCTCGAAGTTGGTGTACGTCGAGCACGCTTCGCGCACCACGGCTTCCGTCACCTCGTTCAGTCGCCCCATCCGTGCCAGGCGCGGCACGATGGCGGCTGCCGTTTGAGAGCGCTCGTCGAGATACGCACTGCGCAGAAAGCCCTCCTGCGACACCACTTGTCCATGGCGCGAGAAGACGGGCTGGTAAACGAAGTAGTAGTGGTCGGTCGAGATCGTGCGGGGCGGTTTGATCTGCGTGATGTCGGAAGAAAACCGCACGTTGTTGCCGCCCAGCCGCTTAGCCTCGTACATGGCGGCGTCGGCGGCGTTGAGCAAGTCGTGGGCGACGTCGCTGTGGACGCTGCCCGTCGCGATGCCGATGGACGCGGCGGGGTTCAGGATCATCTCGTTTACCAGCACCGGTGAACTAATGGTCTTGCGGACCCGTTCTGCGATCTCTTCGACCTCCTCGGCGGTATGGACTTGCGTGACCAATATCGCAAACTCGTCTCCGCCCAGACGCGCGCACACATCCGTGTCTCGCACCGCGGCAGACATGCGACGTGCCAGCTCGACGAGCAGCGCGTCGCCCGCGGCGTGGCCGTAGGTGTCGTTGACGGGTTTGAAGTTGTCGAGATCGACGATCACGACGCTGACGCCAGCGCGCCCCATCGGCTGGCTCAACGCTCGCGCGAGGCGATCTTCGAAGTGACGACGGTTGGCCAAGCCGGTCAAGGAGTCGCGCTGAGCGGCGCTCGTGAGCTCGACTTGATTGCGTTTGCGTTCGCACGCGTAGCGCAGTGCGTGGCCGATCTGGCTACCCGAGACGTTACCCTTGACCAGGTAGTCCTCGGCGCCAGCACGCACGGACTCGAGCGCGAGTTCTTCGCTGTCGTCGCCCGTGAGCACGACCACGGGCAGCCCCGGTGCCTCGCCGATCAACTCTTCTACACACTGGGTGCCGCTGGCGTCGGGCAATCGGAGATCCACGCACACGCAGTCGAAAGCCTCCGTTCGTACGCGTTCGAGCGCCAGCTTCAGGCCGTGGCGAACCTCCACGGTGAACCCAGCTGGAAACGCGCGCGAGAGCAAACTCGTGAACAGCTCTGCATCCATGGGGTCGTCTTCGATCAGCAAGACCCTAGTTGGCGTTTGCGGTGAGCGTTGCGACGCCGGTCGCGCGAACGTTGACGACGGCCTGGGCGCGTGATGCCGCGCTAAGCCATCTGGCGGACGACTACGTCGTGCGAGCTGTGCCATGGTTCCCCCAGTAGGAAGGTTACGGACCGACGGCGGGTCTTTTGAGTGACCCATTAACATTTGCGAGCTAGTTGTCCCGGTTCGGTTGGACCGCTGAGCGTTTGCTCACACGGTTCCGCTCTCGGTGCACCAAGACGGACAGCGTGGAGTTGGGTTTTCGTGGGAGCCGTGCGTCGAATGGGGGAACAACTGCGAGAAGGCCCGAGTCAGTGACTCG
>CBINDO010000185.1:0-16343 GCA_966249405.1 uncultured bacterium
CTGCCCAGCCCAAGGCCGAGTCAAAGCCGGCAGACGCTCCGAAGGTCGCCGCCGCCGCGGCGAAACCAAAAGCGCCCGAACCCGCAAAACCCGTAACAGCTGAACCGGCGAAGCCGGCAGAACCAAGCAAGCCAGCCGAGCCGGTCAAACCTGCCGGAGAGGCCGCCAAGTCGGCCGTCGAAGCGCCCAAGGCTGAAACTCCGAAGCCCGCAAAGACCGTGGAGAAGCCAGTTGCCGCGAAGCCCGCAGTCGCCGCCACACCTGCTCCCGCCGCAGCACCCGCGCCTGCAAACGCGGCTCCGGCGGCAGCTGCACCGGCTGCCGAGGCAAAAGCCGTGGAGACCAAACCCGCTGCCAAGGCAACGCCGGCCAAGCCTGTGACGAGCGAAGCCAAAGCCGCTCCCCCGAAGCCCGTCGAAGCTGCCAAGCCTGCGGCTAACGGCGCCTCCGAAGCGAAGCCAGCCAACGCTGCGCCTGCGCCTTCGGCCAAGTGAGCCGCGAGTTGGTCCCCCGGGTTTTTCCAAGGCGTCGAGGCGACGCCTCAACCCGGGGGACGAAACGAAAGGGTCGAGAAATCGCGCGCGAGTCTGCCGATTTAGCCCTTTGCTGGGGTCTCGCTCACGACTTAGGTTGAAACACACCTTGGCCGTGGTTGCCAAGCAGACCCTCATGTCGACCCCTTCGCTCCCCTCCATCGTCTCCAGCCGCGCCGTTGCCTCGAGTCGTGAATCGGTCTGGGAAATCGTCGCCAAAGATGCCCCCGGCGCGGTTGAACAGCTGAAACCGCTCGTCGACGGCCTGCTTGCGCGGGTGAGCGACGGTACGCCACGCGCGATGCCGAGCGAACTGGCGACCGAGGCTGCGGTGCTGCTCGCGAAGATGCGCGTCGACCCGATCGCCGTCGTGGCGGCGCAACTAGCGGCATATCCGTTGGACGTGCTGTATCCGCCGGAGGAAGAGCTCAAGAAGTCGCCCTCGGTCGCGCCGGAGCTGAAGGAGCTCCGGGCTATCATGGAGAGCGAGTCACGACTCCGCGCAATTCGCTTCGGTGCTCTGGAGCGAGACGACGTGGAGTCGCTGCGTAAGCTGTTCTTGGCCATGGCCAAAGACGTTCGCGTCGTGCTCGTCGCGTTGGCACATCGCGTCGTCGCGATGCGCCACGTCGCGGCCGATGGTGGTGAAGACGTCAAGGCGCTCGCGCAAGAGACGCTCGACATCTATGCGCCGCTGGCCAACCGCTTGGGCATATGGCAGTTCAAGTGGGAGCTAGAAGACCGCTCTTTCGAGATCTTGCAGCCTTCGGTTTTCGGAGAACTGCAGCGGCTCGTCGCCGAAAAGAGTGACCAACGACAAACGTTCATCGACGAGGTCGTTGCCGCCCTGAAGACCGAGCTGGAGAGCGCAGGGATCGACGCCCGCGTCAAAGGCCGGCCCAAACACATCTACAGCATCTACAAGAAGATGCAGCGCAAAGAAGTCGGCTTCGATCAACTGTACGACGTGAGCGCCGTCCGAGTCATCACGACCAAGCTGTCCGATTGTTATGCCGTATTGGGCGTCGTCCACTCCAAATGGACGCCCATCAAGAGCGAGTTCGACGACTACATCGCGTTGCCAAAGCACAACGGTTACCAATCCCTCCACACCGCCGTCATTGGCCCGCGCGGACGTCCAGTCGAGGTGCAGATCCGCACGCAAGAGATGCATCAGTTCTGTGAATTCGGCGTCGCGGCGCACTGGGCTTACAAGGAGCAGAAGCGTGGCTTGGCGGGAGACCGCTTCATGTTGCTCCGCCAGCTGATCGACTGGGAGAAGGAGGTGCTCGACCCGGCACACTTCGCCGAGCAGCTGAAGACCGACATCTTCAGCGATCGCGTGTTTGCGTTCACTCCAACCGGTGACATCGTCGACCTGCCCAAAGGCGCGACGCCGATCGACTTTGCTTACCGCGTCCACACCATGGTGGGACACCGCTGCAAGGGAGCACGCGTCAACGACCAAATCGTCCCCCTCGACTATCAGCTGCGAACCGGTGATCGCGTCGAGATCCTCACCCACAAACACCCGCGCCCGAGTCGCGATTGGATGAACCCATCCCTCGGCTATCTGTTCACCTCGAGTGCACGTGGCAAAGTCAAAGCGTGGTTCAAAGAGCAAGGTCGGGGCGAGGCGATCGTCGCTGGTAAAGAGCTCGTCCAACGTGAAGTTGCTCGACTAGAGCTACATCACGTCGACCTGGCGGCGATCGCGCGCGAGCTCAAGTGCGCCGACCTGGAGGACCTCTACGCGCAGGTGGGTTTCGGCGATCGACGCGCCCAGCAGGTTACCTCTGCGGCGCTCAGTCTCGAAAAGAAGCAATCACCCGCGGCCGCGGAATTGACGCCACTCCCACCCCTGCCCACGCGCCCCAAACCGCCGCGCGGCGTCGTGTTCGACGGCGTCGACGACGTGCTCGGTCAGCGCGCGCGGTGCTGCAATCCTCTGCCCGGCGACGACGTAGTAGGCTTCGTCACGCGAGGTCGTGGACTCATGATTCACCGACGGGATTGTACGCAGATCGCCGACAGCAAAGAGCCGGAACGCGTCGTGGACATCGAGTGGGGCGCGACGGCGGGAGAAATGCACGGCGTCGACATCGAGGTACTCGCCCAAGATCGGCCCGGCCTGCTCGCAGACCTCTTCAAGTTGCTGAACCATCTCGGAGCTCACGTGGTAAGTGCACAGACGGAAAGTGCCAAAGGCACCAATACGCGCCTGCAACTGCGGCTCGAGTGCCGCTCACTTCGTCACATGCTCGACGTTCTCGAACGGCTCGACCACCATCGGGATGTTCACCAGGTTCGCCGCCTCTCGAGATGACTGGCGCAGATGGGCGATACCGTCGCGATCTTGCGGCCGTGCGTGCTCGCCTAGCGCTGCTAGGCTGCGCGCGTCGCGGCCGCAACCTCGCTCGGTCTCGCCCAACTGCGCTCAGTCACCCGCACCGTAAAGTGCCGTTCGTGGACGCGACGTGAGGGGCGGCTCGAACGGGGACGGACGGCTCGCACGGGCTTCGCCGTGCAGGCAGGGGAGCGGACGGCTCGCACGGGCTTCGCCGTGCAGGCAGGAGACGGACGGACGGCTCGCACGGGCTTCGCCGTGCAGGCAGGGGAGCGGACGGCTCGCACGGGCTTCGCCGTGCAGGTGGCTTGCGGTGTGTGGGTCAGGGACGTTCGCAGCCCAAAGTGTCGTAGCTTGGGAGGGTGCCCCATACTTGATAAGAGGTGCCGTCTACACGACGGCACAATACGACGCGGGAGTTGGTGTTGGCGGATACGCAGCTCTGTTGAGAGTAGTCGTTGGTGAACACTTGTACGTTCCAATTGGCGGCATGGTAGCCGAAAGCAGATTTGACGCTTGCGCCGGGGGCGATGCTGCCCACGCCTGCGCTCGTGTAACCTAGGCGGATGATTTGAGCGCTGAGGGCGGTGTTCGTGCTGTCAATCTGTTCGTAGCTCTGAACGGTGGAGACACCGCCTTCGGGGGTCAGATAATAGAGCACCGTGAGGTCCGCCATTGCGACGGAGCCGCTCGAGGCGGTGTTCTCGATGTAGTAAGCAGGATCGGGGAAGGTGTTGTTACCGGGGTTCTGAACGCACCCGCCGCGGATTTGGAGGTTGGAGCCGGTGCACTTGCCGTCACTGCCGCAAGTTTGCGAGATGCAATCGGCGCCGGAGGCACAGGTCGTGCCTTGAGCGCCCCGGACGCAGGAGTTGTTGCGACAGTCGGCGCTGTGGCAGTCGCTGTCGACGCGGCAGCTACCGCCGGTGGGGTTGGCGGCGCACTGATTGGTGCCCGAGCAGTTGTCGCTCGAACAATCGGCGTCGCTCTCGCAGCCTTCACCCACCGATGAGTATTCGCAGAAGCCGTTGGAACAAGCGTCGCTGTAGCAATCGGTCGCCACCGCACATACTTCGCCAGCGCTCGAGAACGCGCAGGTGAGGTTGGGCAAGCAGTCACCGGTCGTGCAATCAGTATCCGAATAGCAGCCTTCATCGGCGTTGCTGGCGGAGCATTCGCCAGCGGTGCATGTGGCACCTGCGCAGTCGGCGCCCGAGCGACAGGCGGCGTCTTTGCCTCCGGGCGCGCAAGCTCCAGCGGCGCAACGGCCGCTAGCGCAGTCCCCTGCTACGTTACACGTCGCGCCGGTGTAACCCGGTTCACAGACGCCGTTCTGGCCGCAGCTCGCGCTCGCGCACTGATTGTCGCTCTGACACGCCGTACCCGCGCCGCCCACGTCGCACACGTTCGCGTCACACGTGTTGCTGGTGCAGTCCGTGTCGATCCGACAGTCGTCCCCGGGGTAACTCTTGCCACACACGGTGTTGGCGCAATCGTCGCTGATACAATCGTCATCGGCTGCGCAGGTGTTGCCGAACCCGCCTTGACCGCAAGCGCCGGACGTACACACGCCGCTATGACAGTCGCCAGGGACATCGCATACCGCGCCGGTGTGGCCGCGCGAGCAGACGTCGTCGATGCAGTTACCCGTCACGCAGTCGGCTGGAGAGGAACAGGCGTTTCCGACCGAGCCCTGAGCGCACGTGCCACCGTCACAGACGCCGCTGAGGCAATCGGTATCTCCGAAACACGTGCTCGCCACCGCCCCCTTGGAGCAAGAACCATCGGTGCAGACCCCGCTGTAACAATGACTGGAGAGTGAGCACGGCACGCCGAACCTACCCTTGGCGCAGACGCCCGCGGCACAGTCACCGCTCCGGCAATCGGAGTCGAGACCACAACCCGAGCCGGCGTCGCCGGGCGCGCATGCTCCACCGATACAAACCAAGCTGAGACAATCTGCAGGCACGGAACACTTGCCACCAGTGGAGCTGGTCTCACATTCACCAGCCGCGCAGAGCTCGGTGGTGCAGTCCGTTTCGTCGCCACAAGAGTCTCCGGCGTTGCCTCGGACACATGCCCCGAGCGGAGCGTCAACCTGACGTTCACAGACTCCCGTGAGACAGTCGATACCAACTTTGCAGGCCGACCCTATCACACCGACTTGGCACTCTTCGTCGACGCACGCTCGACTCAGACAGTCCCCATCTTGCTCGCAGCTCTCACCGAACCCGACGACTTCGCACGTCCCCATGACGCAGTTGCCGCTCGTGCAATCGGAATCGGCAGCACAACCAGCCCCAACGGCGCCTTTTGCACATTCGTTGGAAGCGTTGCATTCGTCACCCACACAGCACACGGCGCTGAAACAGTCGGCCGGTGACAAACATTCGTCGCCAAAGCTGCCGAGCTGGCAAATGTCGGACGCGCACACACCGCTGAGACATTCGCTGCCGAGATGACACGGGGCTCCGCTGGCACCCTCCACACACACGCCATCGTCACAACGCCCGCTGTTGCAATCGCTGCCCAGACCACAGGCTGCACCGATGGTCCCCACGCCACACTGCTCGTCGACGCAACGCGCCGTGATGCAGTCGTCGTTGGCGTTGCACTGGGCCCCCGCGGCGCTCTTCGCGCATTTCTCGGCTACGCAGGTGCCCGAGACACAGTCGCTGCCACGGTCACACGCAGCAGCGAACCCACCACGCTCACAAACACCCATCGAGCAAGCGCCCGAACGGCAATCGGAGTCACCGGTACACTGCTCCTCCGCGCCACACGCTCCGCACTCGCCACCGCAGTCCTCGTCGGTCTCTGAACCGTTTCGACGGTCGTCGTCGCAAGATGTCTCACTGGCTCCACACTCGCCGTCCGTGCAAACGTTGCTGACGCAATCTGCGTCCAGCTCACACTTGCGGCCATCCTCGCAGCGCGTGCAGCTGCCCGTGCCCCCACAATCGGTGTCACTTTCGGTGCCGTTCTGCGTGTCGTCGGAGCAAGACGCCGCTTCACACTCGCCGTCCGTGCAAACCGCGCTGTCACAGTCGGCGTCGTCGTCGCAGAGCGCGCCCGCCGCGCAGGGATCGCATGAACCACCGCAATCCCGGTCGCTCTCGTCCTGACCGGCGGTGCCGTCCTTGCAGGTCGATGGTCGGCAGATGCTCGTGGCCTCCGAGCAATAGTTGCTCAGGCAATCGCCCGCAGCCGCGCAACGCAGACTGTTGTCACAGGGCTTGCAGCCCGAGGCTTCGCCGCAATCGACGTCGACCTCGTCACCGTTCTGGACCGCGTCGTCACAGGCGGGCGCGACACACCGGCCATCTCGGCAGACTCGGCTCGTGCAATCGCGTTCGGTGTTGCAGGAGTCGCCATCGTCACAGGGACCGCAAAACTCGCCGCAGTCCACGTCACTCTCCCGATCGTTGGCGACGCCGTCCTCGCAGGTGGCCTCGACGCAGATGGTGAAACACGCACCCGATGCACAATCGGAGTGTTCGATGCACGGCGTGTCGAGGGGACATGGCCCGCAGTCGTTGCCACAATCGATCCCGAGTTCGCCCTCGTTCTGTTCTTCGTCCGAACAATGTGCCGGCGCGGGAGGCGAAGACCCACCGTCCGATTCAATGGGACCAGTGCCGGCGCCCAACGATTCGGAGTCGACGGCATCGCCCTCGCCAGTCGTCTGGTTGGACGTTTCACCCTGATCTGGCTTGCCTGGGTTGACCGCGGTGACTTGATCGTTGCCCTGAAGCCGCGCCAAGTCTTTACTCGGCGTGCAAGACGCCAGGGTCAGCAGACAGGAGAACAAGCCATAGCCACCGAGGGTTTTGACGAAGGGTCGAGCGCCGACGCCGACGTTGGGCCTCTCCAAACGCAGGGTGGATGCACGGAAGGCGGTAGGGTTCGGGACACTCATGCTTACCTCGGACGAGAGGCAGCGACGCTACTCCGGCCCGACGCAGCCCAGAAGCCGATAAACGCGATCTTGGGATGGTAACGTTGACAGCGAGAGCCACTCGGCGCACACGGTGTAAGTTTTTGGAGGCTATGTGCGCACCGAACGCTGCGGCTGCAATCGTCTCGCCCAGCTCGACCTCAGCCGTTGCCCTCGAGGCCACCCTACCCCGCGAAACTAGCGGACGGTTCGCTCTCCCTCAAGAACGCCTCCGCGACGCTGATCAGACGCTCGGGCCGAATGCGGACACCCGTCACGTCCAAGTGTTTGGCTGGAAGCCAGTCGAGTTCCTCGATTCTACGATGTTGGCGAAAGTCGAAGGACCGCGGCGTCCCCGCGCCCATCGCCATCTTCGTGCTGCTGCTGAGCAGCGAACTCGCCCAGAAGCCAGAGCCGAGGTAAACGGCCGCAGCGCACGCGAGGCCAGGCTGGCCCATCAGAGCTACGAAAGTGCTTTGCGCTTCCGGTGTCGCGGGTCGCGTGCCCTCTACGACGAGGTGAACACTCGAACGACCCTGCGGATACTTGGCGCGCGTTACGTCGACCGCCACCGACAGACGGCGCATCGCCTCTTCGTTCGGTTGGTTGCGCCACACCACGATGCTGACGTTCTGGAATGCCCCAAACAAGAACCACTCGGGCTCCTCGTCCAAGATCACGGCATCGTTGGTACGCAGCACGATTGACCGTGGGATCCTTGCCTCGACTGAACGCCCGCTGGCTCCTGGCTCCGAAACCGCTCGCCACGCCGAACTCGAACTTTGGCCCATTCAACCAGTGTACGAACGTCCTGCGGCAGCATTGAGCTGGTTTGCGCTCGACCCTCCACCTACATCGAGAAGCGATACGCTGCTGTGCCGAAGCCGGGCGGCCGCGAGTGAGCCCGAGCAATCCTGCCACGCCGCTTCCATTGCAGCCGAAGGTAAACGCTCCGAACGCTGCACGCATCGCGTGAGATCAGAACAAGACGACTTCCCCCGCGTCCTGGATGTTCGATTCGTCGGCGCCGACGTTGGCGCGATGAAAGCTGAACTCGACGTGAAGTTCGCCCCTACCATCGCCAACCTGAACACTGACGCAAGGCCGGGCAGACGGGTACGTAATGCCCATCTCTCGTCCGGCCAGGAGCAACGGCAAGCCCACGCGCATGTCGGGCAAATAAGAACCGCAGTCGGTCTTCACCCGCCCCACCACCTGGTTAGCGATCTCGCCGAGCACTTCGCGCACGATGCTGCGCTCGTCCATGTCCGGCTCGAACCCGAGCTCGATGCCCAATGCGGCGATGTGCTCTCCTTGACCACTGACCAGAACATGCCCCGCCGAGTCACGCCCCATGAAGGGCAAGAAGGCGTTGTACTGCCCCGGCAACAGGCTGCTCAACTTCAGCCACGGTGCGCCTACGTCGACCGCAGTTTGGAATGTCGTCGCCAACACGGAGTTGACCGCCGAGACGACGGTGATCAGCAAGCTCTTGGGATAGTAGTCCTCTGCAAGCAGCTTGTTGGCTCGCTTGAAGAACTCCTCCGGGGTGGGCAACGAGGGGAACACGGCATGGGGCGCGAGTACCCCGAATTTGGGAGTTTCTTGGCCTTCGCCGACGAGCCAAGCAACGGGGAGGTCACCCGCTAGAGCCCTCATCGCGCGCACCAGATCGGGCTTGGCGGATGCGGCCTTCCCATCCACGACCATCATTGCCAACGAAGGTTGCGAGCGCACGTAGGCGAGCGCGGCGTCCGCGTCGCTGACTTCGTGCACTTCGAAGCTCCGCTCTTCGAGTTGAGGATAAAGCGACTCGAAGGCGCCATTCGGCGGTGTGAGTAACAGGATGCGTTTTCGCGCTTTCATGATGCCTTTCGCGGTGCGTTCCCGGGCACCCCGGGGTCGGACGGCACGGTGATCACCCGCGCCACTAATCCAAACGGCCAGCCGCGGCGGCCCAAAAGTACTCGTCAACAGTGAACAAATTACTTGTCCCACACCGTGGGACGTCGCCCCCACGCGTCGACGCACGACGCGTGGGCTCGTATTCGCCCGGTTCAGCCAATCCTGCGAGGGTATGGCGCTTTCAGTCCTCGCAGGAGGGCATCGATGCGCCTAGTGTGTGCTACCGGTAAGCGCCCGTTCGACGAACTCCCCGGGCGAGGCTCCGGGGTCTCGCTGCTCATCGATATTTTTGCCGCCGGCGCTCGCCGATCTCGCTAGTGTCTCACGGAGCCTTGGAGGCACCGCGGTGGGCTGGAGCCGCGACCGGCGCACGTGCTGATGTTCGTTTACTCAGCCGGACAGTGGCAATAGGTAAGGCCCCGCGTCATCGACGAACGACAAACCAGCGGCCACATGCCGCCATTCACCTGACTCGAGCCGAAGACCCGTCGTAGCCACTTCTGATGCGCTCGATGGCCGCGATCAGCGTCTCGCTCGTCTCTCGCTCGCCAGTTTTCGACTGCAACAAAGGCGCGACCGAGCGTGCCGCCTCTTGAGCCGATTGCAGCAACACCAACTTGGGGTTGCGCGCGACGACGTTGATCCCCCGAATGACTGTCGTGATCACCTGCACCAGGACCCCACGATGCTCCGAGACCATCGCGACGCGCAGTAGAGAATCACCCAACTCTCTCATGAAGCGGGCGCTCTCGGCGCGCGCGTCACTCGACGAAACCGGGACCTCCGCACGCAGAAAGGCGCAGCAAACGATTCCCGCTGGATACTTCTCGAGCAACGCGTGGTAAGCGCGGCCGAGGCGTTGCATGTGGGCCAGGTCGACGTCACCGCGGACATCGACAATCACCGCATTGTGCCAGTAGGCCAAACAAAACACGCCGTCCGAATGTATTACCTCGGGTTGCATCGATCCTCCGATCAGGAACGGTGCAGTAGCTCTCGAGATTAACCCCCGACGTCCACGAGACGACGTCAGAGCTGCGCTCATGTCGGTTGACCACGGCAAGAGGAGCCAAACCGGGGTCGATGGCTCGGTGCCAACCCAGATTCGCAAAAGTGCGTGCAACAACGTGGCGTTCCGTGAATCAGGAGCGTTCTCTCGAGGTGCCCAAATGCCGGAAGCCACCGGCCCAAAGGCGCGGTGGCTTCCAACGTTCGCTATCGCAGATTACCGGTTCAAGGCATCGGCCAGTTGCCCGTCATCATCAAGACGGCGAGCAATCCGACGGTCGCCTGGTAATACGTCTCGTAGTACTCCGGGCGCTCCATTGCGTCCAGGGCAGCACGGAAAGCGCGGTCACGCGCCGTTGCGTCGCCGAGGGCCCAAGCTCCGACGGCCACCGGCCCCAAGAACGCCATCGCGTTGGGAGAACCGTCGGCGTTGGGCCCACTCGCGCTCCAACCCGCGGTAACCAAGTCCATGCGGTCGCCGTTCTTGACGTCGGGGTCGGTGCTCGTCTTCAACTTGTTGACGAAGCTCTCGAGCAGCGCCTGAGTCGACCCACCCGTGCACACGTCGAAGCCCAGACGCCAGGGAACACGCGCACCGTCATAGGCAAGACAGGGAGCGTCGCTGCTTTGGCAAACGGACGCAGCCGTGACTTGCGCTCCGGTTTGCGCGGCGCCGATGGCTTGGCCGCCCGAGGAGCACCAGTCGGGAAGCAGGCCACCGAAGCTCTGTGCACAGCTGTCGAGGACGCCCTTCGTGGTGGTGATCACCGACTCCCATCCCGAGAACTTTCGGTAGAAGCCAGGTGAGTAATACGAGGGGTTGACCGCGGTCTTGAAGTTCTCACCGCCGTAGACGATGCCGCCCTGCACGTCGCGTTGCAGCGCCAGACTAGCCAGCGCGCTGCCAGCTTGAGCGTAGTTACCGCCCCATTGTTTGGCGGCCATCAGCAGAGCGTACGCCATGTCGGTATCCGCGTCCGATGCGGAGCCGTTGCCGCCGTTGAGCCAACCGAGCAGGGTCGTGGGCGGGTTGCCGATCTTGCTGCTCGCCCAGCCCCAGATCTTGTCGAACGTTTCCTTGTCGCCCATCGCGGCGGCGATCAACATGCCGTAGCCGATGGCCTCGGAGACGACGCGGTTGCCCTCGTCCGGATCGACGACGCCGCCGTCGTTGGCGAGGAACTTCGACTTCCAACGTGCGTACGCCTCGCTGATTGCGCGGTTGTAGTCGCCGGCGTTGGGCACCGGGTCACACGTGCCCACCTTGCCGTTGGTACCGAAGGGCACCGCTGTGCCTGCGCTCGACTGGAACACACCGGCTGCCGCATTGCACGCGCCTTTCACCAAACGAAGGTCGTCCACGTAGAAGTCGAAGGCGTCACCGGGGCTCGCCTCCGAGTCCTTGTTGAACTCGAAACCAACCGTCATCAACTCGGATGCCGCGCGCTCACGTTGCTCGGGCGACAACACGAACGGCATCCAGGTCGGGTACATGTCGCCGTTGATGCAGAAGGTGTACGTGCGCCAATCGGTGCCGAGCTCCTCATCGTCGATGAGGTAATGGCCGGGATGGTTCCAGCACGCATCTGGGTTGGTCTCGTCACCCTCGGAGCAGGTGCCGTCACCGCCGTTGGCTTCCGCGCGTGAACCGGGAACACTGAGGCTGAACTTCACCGGGTTGGCATGGCCCGCGCCCTTCTTCGCGCGGAACGCGATGCCGTCGTAGCCGAGCGCAGCAGCGTCGTACGGGTTAGGCTGGTAACCAGCTTCGGCTTCGTCCCACACGCCGGTGAGCACCGTCTCGAGGCCCGCCCACGACCCAGTGCCGAACCCGGTACCGCTGGTGTGCAAGACCTTGTTGTTGCAGCTCTCGGCGCCCTCTTCGAGGACCTCGAACGTCTGCGTCGCCGAGCCGTCGTTGTTGGCGACGATCAAGCCGATGCGTCCCTCCGCCTCGACCGTACGGAACTGCGCCTCACCCGGCTCCTCGAAGTCTGCGATCAACCCCTCGTACGCTGGGCAGGTGCGGTTCATCGCATCGACCGGAGGCGGCGGAACCGCGGGCGGCGGCGGGGTTGGTGGCACGCCAGGGGTTACCGTCGTCGGTGGCACGCCGGGGGTTACCGTCGTCGGTGGGACGCCGGGCGTCACCGTCGTCGGAGGCACGCCGGGCGTTACCGTCGTCGGTGGCACGCCGGGCGTCACGGTCGTCGGTGGGACACCGGGCGTCACCGTCGTCGGTGGGACACCGGGTGGCAGTGGCTGCCCCGGCTGAACGGGCGGGACGGTGGGCGAGCCAGGCGGAAGCGGGGTGCCCGCTGGCACTTGCGTTGCCGGGTTAGCACAGTCCGCGCGGTACGCACCGTCCGGCGTCGTGCACGGCACGCCCGCAGGGCCGATGTACTCGTAGACACTGGGGTTACAGGTCGGGAAACGCCACGCCCCGTCTTGAGATAAACAAGAGGTGTCCTCGGCTTGTGAACCCGAACAACCGGCAGCTACCGCGCCGATCGCCGCCAAGGCGGGCAGTCTGAAGAGAGCGAATCGAGAAGCATTCTTGAGCATGGGAATCTCCAAAGTCGACCAAACGCGGCAGTGCCGACCGGCACCGACCCCAAACGAGGGACTCGTTGGGCGGCCAAAACCGCGCGCACCTCTTACCACCTAAGCCCCAACGCGCACAGCGGCGCCCGCAGCGCACTTGACGCAACACGTCAGCGCGCACCGCGGTGCGTTCTGCTCCGAAATGCCGTTCCAGCACCTCGGCACTTTTCCGCGCGATTTCGCACGACGGTCGCCGTCACATCGCGGCGGCGGTGGGCCTCGGGCGCTGGCCGATCGCGCCGGGGCCAGTGCCGCCGCTGACTTCGTCTCCGAATTTGGATGGGCCCAGCCCCGCGCGTCGTGGCGCGGCTCCCGCCCACCACGTCCGCCCCGCCGTTCATTTGCGACGATTGACGGGAGCTCTGTGCCGCCCCGTTCGCTGCGGGCATTCGCCCGCTCCCCGCGCGGCACGCCGCTGCCGGTGAGACGACTCCCCAAGCAGAGTTCGGATCAACGGACCGAACTCGATGGCTGCGACGACGGCAGTCCACGTACCCGCGCAGGCACCTCGCGCCGTAGGCGCGGTTCAATGAACCAACGGCGGCCGAACACTCGTCGCGCTGGATATCGCGCCGCATGTGAACGCGGTTGGTCGTGCTCAGAACTCGACGGGATACTTGAGCAGCACACCGGCTTCCAACCAGGTCGCGCCTTCGAAAAGGTGAGACAGTCGCGCGTAGCCGGTGACGTAGCCCATGGTCAACATCGGGCGCACGGTCAGACCGCTTCGTGCACCCGAGCCATCGAGCGCGACCAAGTAGCCACCATCGAGCCCGAGCGCGCTCCAGCCCACTTCGGGACCTATCGAAAGGCGAGTGTGCTGCCTGCCGAAGTCGTAGACTCCGTCGAGGTACGCGCCGAGCCACGCGAACTCCCGAAATTGTCTCACGACGCTCACCTCGCCACCGAGGTAGTAGCTGGCGGGGCCGAAACTGATGCCCGTCGCGAGCCCACCCAAGGCATAGTTGCCTTCGAAGGTACCGAACATCGGCGTTTGCTCCGACCCTGCGCCGGGCTTCGTCAACTTGGCGCTCAGCGAGGCCGCCTTCGACGGCTGAGGCCGAGTTCTGGGCGCCGGATCGGTCTTCGCCGGTTCCTGGGCAACCTCGGACGTCGTGGCCGCCGATGGGTTCTCGCCGGAAGGTTCGCCCTCCGCGAGCGCTACGCGCGGCAAGCCCAAACAACCGCCCAAAGTGCACGACATGAAAGCCGCTGCGCGCGCGGTCGCTCGGTGAGAAGGCGTGGATACGAACACGGAAGAAGACGGTCGGGAGCTCATGAAAGAACCGTGTCGTAAGTTATCAGCCCGGGTGCGGCAACATCGGCGGCGGGTTCGTGAGCGCGAGGGTCGCCAGCGGCTCGGGCAGCGGCTCCTCTGGATCCTTGCGTAGGGCTCTCCACGCCGCGAGCAAGAAGTCCGGGGTGTAGGTCGCGAGCAGCGACGCGGTGACGGCCGTCGACCAACCGACGGGCCCCAACGGACGGCAACCAAAGAAATGACTCAGCCCAGGGGTCTGGATGATGGCGGCGAGGATGAACGCGGAGCCGATACCGGTCGCGTTCACCGTTCGACTGTCACGGCCCGAACGCAACGTTTGGCCGAGCTGCGTCCCGACGAGCGCCGCCAATGCGACGGTGCGGGCGCGTGGCAAGCTACCGGTGAGACGCGCGAACGTCCACGCGGAGCCGGCGCCCATCGCGGTGAGCGCGGCGCGCAAGGCGATCTCGCGGTTGAGCGGCTGACCCAACGCCGCGTCAGGGCCCTCCTTGGCGAGGTTGTCGAGCGTGCTGCGAGACGGCGGGCGCAATGCAATGGCCATCGCCGGCGCGACGTCCGTGAGCAAGTTGACGAGCAACAGCTGTCGGGCATTGAGCGGAGGACGACCACTGATCAACCCGACGAGGGTCGTAAACCCGATCTCACCCAAGTTGCCGCCGATCAAGATCGAGACCGCGTCCCGCACCGAGGCCCACATCGCTCGGCCTTCGGCGATCGCTTCGACCAACGTCTCCACGCGTCCGTCGGTGAGCACGATGTCCGCCGCGGCGCGCGCCGCCGCCGTGCTCTGTTCACCGATCGCGACACCGACTTCGGCGAGCCGAATCGCGGGCGCGTCGTTGGCCCCATCTCCGACCATCGCCACGACGCGTCCAGCGCGCTGCAGAGCGCGCACGATACGCACTTTCTGGGAGGGTGTGACGCGGGCAAACACAGCGACGTCGCCGAGGCGCTTCTCGAGCTCTACGTCGTCGAGGTCTGCGAGCTGAGCCCCCGCGATGACGGTGCGGTGGTGCGGCAGGCCGCGCAGCAACCCGAGCTCACTAGCGACGGCTTCCGCCGTACTCGGATGATCGCCAGTGACCATGATCGGGCGAACCCCCGCGGCAGCGAGCCCGGCCAACGCCTTCTTGGCTGACTCGCGGATCGGATCGGTGAAGACGACGAACCCGAGCAACACGAAGCCCTTCACGTCGGCTTCACCCAGGGTCTGCAAGTGTTCGGACAGCTCACGCTCGCCCACGGCGAGCACCCGGAGCCCCTGACGTCCCAAGCGGCTGACCTGCACCTCGAGTTTGAAGCGGGATTCGTCGGTGAGCTCGACCTCGGAGTCTTCACGCCGCCACTTGGAACACAGCGGCAACACCATCTCGGGCGCACCTTTGACGCTCAGCAACTGCCGCGGACGGATACTGGGTGGCGGCGCATCGTCGCTGCGGCCCCACACCTCGACGAAGCCTTCGCATTGACCCAGCGTCGCGTGATAACTGCGTCCGGACTCGTAAGAGAGCTCGGCGACGCGCTGGAACCGACGCACGCCGTATTCGGCGTCGAGCGCGACCCTCTCACCGCCCAGGAAAAGCGCTTCGTCGGTGGGATCGTGTTCGGCGAACGCGCCGCGTTCCGGGCTCGCGCGTAACGCCGCAGATAACACCCTGCGCCGGTTGCGCGAGACTTGCTCGATGAGCTCGAACTCGTCGCCGTCGGAGATCGCGTGCAAACGGATCTTGCCTTGGGTCAAAGTGCCAGTCTTGTCGAGACAGATGATGTCGACGCGGCCCAACGCTTCGATCGAGCGACCGTTGCGAACCAACGCGCCGCGCGCCGCGAGGCGCTGTGCAGCCGCGAGCTGCGCGGCCGTCGCGAGCAGCGGGAGGCCTTCCGGCACCGACGCGACCGCGAGGCTCACGCCCGAACCCACGAGCTCGTCCATCGGCCTCCCGCGCAGTAACCCACCGCCGACCACGCCGACGCCGGCGGCGAGCGCAACTGGCCCCGTCAGATCCATGAGCGAACGGAGCCGTTGCTCGACGCCGCCCGATGCCGCCGACTGGCGCGCGACCTTGGTGCCGCGCCGCGCCTCGGTGGCCTCGCCGACCGCGACCACGACGGCCTCGGCGTAACCCGCCGCGATCGCCGTACCGTCGAACAACATCGAGTCACGGTCGGCAATCTGCGCTTCGAAGGAGCTGCGCGCGTGTTTGCGCACTGGAAGCGACTCACCGGTCAATGTAGAGGCGTCGACCTCGAGCGAAACGGCTTCGACGATTCGGCAGTCGGCGGGGACGATGTCGCCCGGCGACAACACGACGATGTCGCCGACCATCAAGTCTTCGGCATCGACGGAATGTTCCACGCCCTCACGGCGGACGCGTGCGACGCGACGTTGAGTGCGCGCCAAGTCACGGATCTTGCGCTCGACGCGGTACCGCTGCGCGCCGCCGACCAGGGCGTTCACTACGACCACGCCGGCGACCATCGCGGCGTCCGCGGTCGACCCCACGACGGCGCTGAGCCCGGCTCCTGCCGCCAGCAGCGGCGCGAGCGGATTGAAGAGTTCGTCCCCCACGGCTTCAGCCAACTGGGCAACACGCGTGGCGGCGACCGGCGTCCGCACCGTTCTTCGCGCCAGGGTGCTGGCGCCCAAACCTTGACGGCTCGTGCCCAAGCGAGTCAATACGCCTTCCGCCGTCAAAGCGTGCCACGGCGTCGGATCGCGCGGCTCGGGCA
>CBINDO010000186.1:0-16265 GCA_966249405.1 uncultured bacterium
CTCGATTTTGCCGCGCCGCAAGGTTCTGTACCGCGGCATCGAGGTCGAAGAATTCGACCTAGATGCCGCGCTTGCCCGTCACCCGCAACTGCTGCTGGTGGATGAACTCGCTCACACCAACGCCGAGGGGAGTCGTCATCCCAAACGTTGGCAAGACGTCGAGGAGCTCCTGGACGCGGGCATCGACGTGTACTCGACGCTCAACGTGCAGCACCTGGAGAGCTTGAACGACGTCGTTGCCAAGATCACGTCGATTCGAGTCCGTGAGACGGTTCCGGACTCCGTGCTCGAACGTGCTCACGAGATCAAGTTGGTGGACTTGCCGCCGGACGATTTACTCGAGCGCTTGCGCGACGGCAAAGTCTACCTCGGCCCGCAAGCCCGACATGCCGTCGACAACTTCTTTCGCAAAGGCAACCTCATAGCCCTGCGAGAGCTCGCGCTTCGGCACACCGCGGAACGGGTGGACGCCCAGATGCGCGAGTATCGCAGCGCGCAAGGCATCGAACAAACGTGGGCAATCACCGACCAGTTACTGGTTGCGGTAAGCCCAAGCCCCTATTCGGCCAAACTCGTGCGTGCAGCTAGACGCATGGCGGGCTCGCTGCACGCGCATTGGTACGCGGTATACGTGGAACCACCGCGCGCGCGCCCGCTCTCCAAAGGCATGGCAGAGCGATTGGCCCGCAACCTCGACCTGGCCGACAAACTCGGCGCGGAAGTGGTCACTTTGAATGGTGAGGACCCCACCGAAGAGATTTTGCGCTTTGCTCGCGGACGCAACATCACGAAACTCATCACCGGCAAGCCAGTACGTGGGCGGTGGCGCGAGCGGTTTCGAGTCTCGGTAGTCGATCGGCTCGTGCGGGAGAGCGGTGACATCGATGTGTATGTCACTGCTGGCGATCCGGATCCCGTGGAGCCTGCGCCCGCCAAAGGCAACACGCTAGCTGTACCTCACCTTCCGAGTTATGCGGCGGCGGTGTTGGGTGCGGGCTCGGCCACCACGTTGTGCCTGCTGGTTTTCGGGCGCGAGCAGCTCCCCGACGTGGTGATGGTGTACCTGCTCGCCGTAATGCTGGTCGCTAGCCGAGTGGGGCTCGGCGCATCGTTGTTCGCAGCCGTGCTGAGCGTGGCTTCGTTCGACTTTTTCTTCGTCCCCCCCTACCTGACGTTTGCGATCGCCGACCTGAGGCACTCCACGACTTTCGTCGTCCTCGGGGTGGTCGCTGTGGTCATCAGCGGGCTCACCCAGCGCATCCGCAACCAGGCACACGCCGCGCGCGCAAGAGAGGTTCGCACCGCGAGCTTGTACGCGTTGAGTCGGGGCCTTGCCGCGGCGCAGGGTCTAGAGCAGATTGTTCAGTCGGCAGGTCATGAAATCGAGCGGGCCTTCGAGCTTGGGGTGTCGTTTTTCGTACCCGGAGCAGCTCACGAGTTGATCCGATGCTACGCGTCACCGAGCGTTGGGACACTCTCGGAGCGTGAGCGCAGTGTCAGTCGATGGGTTTGGTCGAATCGGCGCGAAGCAGGGGTTGGGACGACGACGTTGCCTGGCGGTACGACTCTCTATTTGCCCTTGTTGGGGTCTACCGGTATCGTGGGCGTACTCGGAGTTACACCACAGGAGCCAGAGCGTCTGATGGACGTTGAACAACGGCGACAGTTGGACGCGTTCGCAGCGCACGTGGCGCTCGCGATCGAACGAGCTCAGCTGGCGCGTGATGCCGAGCTCGCGCGGCGTGAGATGGAGGCAGAACAACTACGGAGCTCGCTGCTCAGCTCGGTTTCGCACGACCTCCGCACACCGCTCGCAGTGATTACCGGAGCGGCGGGAGCGCTGCTCCAACAGGGCGACACCGTCACCACCGGGACCGCCCGAGAGCTGTTGGGCACCGTGCTCGATGAAGCCGAGCGCTTGAACCGTTTGATCCGCAACCTGCTAGACATGACCCGATTGGATTCCGGCGCGGTAAAGGTCCGCAAGGAGTGGCTGTCGATCGAAGAACTGGTCGGTAGCGCGCTCGACCACGTGGACGCCCGCCTGGCACCGCACGACGTCACGGTCGACCTTCCGAAGGACCTTCCGCTGGTACCGGGCGACGCCGTACTGCTCGAACAGGTCCTAATCAACCTGCTCGAGAATGCTTGCAAGTACGGCGCCGGGCCAGTGGAGCTGAAGGCCGTCGCGACAGGCACCGAGGTTGCGATCGAGGTGAGTGACCGAGGTCCTGGCATCACACCAGGTGAAGAGACCCGAATCTTCGACAAATTTCATCGCAGTTCGAGCAACGGAACACAGCTGGGGGCCGGTCTGGGATTAACCATCTGTCGTGCCATTGTTTCCGTGCACGGCGGGCAGATATGGGCGCTCAACCGCCAAGGCGGCGGTGCTACATTCAGATTCACCCTTCCGCTTGCAGAAATGCAGCCCCCGACGCCGCCGGCCGAGGTAATGGAAACCGCCTCGGAGGGTGTTTCCTCGTGACCGAACCAGCCCCGACTATCCTCGTCATCGAAGACGAAGCCCAAGTGCGCAAGTTCCTGCGGGCTTCGCTCGCGAGCAATGGGTACCACGTGCACGAGGCGGCGACCGCCAGCGACGGTCTCGCCCAAGCTGCGGCGCGCAACCCGGACCTGGTGCTCTTGGATCTGGGATTGCCGGATCTCGACGGCCTAACGGTTACTGAACGGCTGCGAGAGTGGACCAAGACGCCAATCATAGTGATCTCTGCGCGTGGCAAGGAAGAAGACAAGGTAATTGCGCTCGACATGGGAGCGGACGACTACCTGACCAAGCCGTTTGGCGTGGGTGAGCTGTTGGCACGCATCAGAGTGGCGCTGCGTCACTCGGCGCGAAGCGAAGCCGGCGACATCCGGTTCAGCATGGGCGACGTGGAGGTCGACCTTGGACGCCGCCAGGTTACCAAGGGCGGCCAAACGATCCATTTGACGCCGATCGAATACAAACTACTGACGACTCTCATCAAACACGATGGGCGTGTCATCACCCACCGACAACTGCTGAAAGAGGTATGGGGTCCAAACGCGGCGGACCAGACGCAGTATCTGCGGGTCTATATGGGTCAACTGCGACACAAGTTGGAAGCGAACCCGAGTCGACCCAAGTTCCTGACCACCGAGCCAGGAGTTGGTTACCGGCTCAGATCTGGCGACTAGCGATTTGGCGGCGTTCGTCATCTGGCGCCTGAGCGACACCGCTCCGTTGATTCGACGTGTGGCCCGATGAGTTAACCTGAAACATTCCTCCACCCGAGTGCTCGCGGCGAAAAGTCGGGAAGACTCGGGGGCGGAAGTGATCTACGTCACGGCTCCCAGTACACGGTGGCCCACCCGTTGCCCGTCGCTGCGAACTGGAGCAGGGTGCCATCGATCGAGACGATCTGGTTGCCGGCGGCGGTGGTCCTCACGACGGCCGCGACACTCCCGTCGGGGTTCTTGAACGCGAGGGCGTCGCCGCTGATGTTAACCCGCTTGGCTTGCGGCTCGACGAACTGCGAGAGGTGGCGGAAGACGTAATACGCGGGCGTTGGCTCGAGCTGTCCGGAGCTGGTGTTGGCAACGAGGAGCGCGTTCTGGTTCCACACGCGCACTTCGTCCAGATTGGTGCCGTGTTGGTCGAGGACCATGTTCCACGCGCTATAGATGTTCACCCCGTCTTGGATCCAGCTCTTGATGAGATCCCACGTCTCTTGTCCGTAGTTGAAGTCGTTCGGGGCAAGCTCGGTGGGACTTTGATTTGCCTGATGGGTGACGTATCCGGACGAACTACCCCAGGGGTAGTTGCCGCACTTGTGTTCGCTCTGCATCACGAGGTAACCCGCCTGGGCGAGCGCACCCACGTGCTCCTGAGTGCCCCACTGCAGCCCCACGCCTTCCACCAAGTCGGGCGTGATACCCTCCATGTGGAAGTCGAAGTACGCGTTGTTCGACAAGGTGCCCATCCAAACCTTCGTGTTCAAGCCCGCCGCCGTGAGTGCGGGCTTGAGGTAAGTCGCGACGAAGGTCGACAACTTGGCGGCATTGTCCTCACTCACGGGCTGGTTGCCGTTGGGCGAATAGAGGTCACTCCTGCCCCAGCCGCAGGTGGGGTACGCTTGCTGCCAACCGGGCTCGTTTTGAGGTTGGACGTGGTCCATGGGGATGCCGTGTTCGGCATACCCCTGCACGAACTTGACGAAGTACAGCGCGTACGCATTGAGCGTCTGCTCATCGCTACGCATCCAGCCCGTGTCCATCGGGTGGGGGCTCAGCGCCGCCCCCGGTCGCTCATCCATCTTCATCCACGCGGGCGGGGACCACGGACTAGCCCAGAACTTGATGTCACTCTTCACGGCCTGCGCCGCCTTGATGTACGGGATGAGCTTCATCTCGTCGCGCGCCAGCGAGAAACTCTCCATCGCATAGTCGCCATCGGTGTCGTTGAGGCTATAACGACTGTCGCCGTAGTCGCTGGATCCCATCGGTATGCGACCCCAGGTAAAGGCCGCCCCTTCGGCTTTGCTGAACAACAACTTCATGGCTGTCTCACGGTCGGCGGCGCTCAGCTCGGAGAGCGCCGTCCAGCCCTTTTCGTTGAACGTGCCGCCGAACCCGAGCCACGTTTGGTAGGTCTGGGTCGAGTCGACCGTGAAGTTTGGAGTCCCCGCCGTGACTACCTCGACCTCCCCCTCGGTCCACATCGCCGTGTTCGACGATACGACGAGCGACGGCAGGTCTACCGGGGTGGGCTCTGGATCTACCGGGCCCGAATCTACGGGCGGCGTCGAGGGATCGGGCGTGACCGGGGTTGTGGGGTCCACCGGATCGACCGTGGGCGTAACGGGGGTGGTCGGTGAGACAGGCGTCGTGGGGTCGGGCGCTCCGGGAACAGGCCCGGTCGTTGGGTTGACGGGAGTCGGAGTGACGTCTGGATTCACGCCCGTTGGACCCGAAGCACCCGTAGGGCCACCAGCAGTGGGACCCATCGGACCGGTCCCGCCAGTGGGCCCAACCGGGCCACTGGTGGTGTCCGTGCCGGTCGCGGAAGGATCCGGAGCGGGCGCCGGCTCCTCGGTGCTTCCGCAGGCGTTGACGAGCAAGGCCAGACACACGCTGGCGACCAAAGGTTCGAACCTTGTCATGACTAGTGGTTGGACTCCGTAGAAGTAAGGGGTTGGGTATCGATGGGCGCCGTGTTTCAGCGAATCTAGTTCAACGAATCTGGAAACCCCGAAAAGCTCCGTCCGCGAACCTCCGATCCGTGCTCCCGTAGGGCGACCAGGATCAGTGCGCTAGACGTGCGCCCGTCGATAGTTGCCCCCACGCGCCGCGATGTACTCGTTTCCGTTCCGACGCGGCGTCCCACCGAACGCCTCGGAGGCCATTTTTAGCGCCGAAATTGCGGCATCGAGGTACCCACCAACACGGGAGGCGGGCGCGCAGCACGAGCAGGACGCCCGGGGGCCACGACTGTCAACTTACCGTAAAGCGGCAAGACCTCGCGGGCGAAGATCGCACCTTCACCCTGGGTGGCAGCGCGACGCGGCTTCGGACGGGGCGACGAAAGCCCGGAAGCTAGCTGCCGCAGAGTAACCCGGCCTGCGGCGTGGTCTGCGCTGCCGGGGTACGCTGAAGTGCGCAAATGTCTCACCGGTTCGCGCCCACCACGTCACTTGGAGTTCGAGACAGCACCTCACCCCAGCGAACGCCGCGGGGCCAGACCACGCCGCAGCGCGGCTCGACCAGTGGCTGCTTATCCGGGGTTGAAGGCTCGTTCACGGCTCCCTACTATCTCGGCTCCCCTATCTCGGCTGGGTTGCGGCGCGGCGCTCTTTTATCGTCGCGAGCCAGCGCCGTCGCAGCGTAGCTGGCTCCGCTGCGTAGGGATCGTCGAGGAACAGTAACTCGCGGATACGGTCGGTGCGGAATAGTCGAAAGTCTTGGCGGAGCTCGCAGTAGCTCGCGATGATGCGGACTTTTCCGACGTAGCCCACCATGAACGGCCAGACCGTGCGCTCGCTTTCGTTGCCGAGCTCGTCTACGTAGACGAGGCGGACCTTCTTGCCCTGCCGGCACCACCTGCGTGCGCGCGCGAGATCGATGCGCTCCTCCTCGCTTTCACGCGAAGGCGGCGTGCCCACCGTCGGATCTTCGACGAGCGGCTTCAGCTCCTTTGGCACTATCGCCGCGATCTTGGCGAGCACGTTGAGCGAGGCACGCGCGAGCGTTGAGTCGCCGTGCGCGACCACCCACTGCGCGCCGAGTGTGACCGCCTCGACCTCGTCCATCGACAGCATCAAGGGAGGCATGTCGAAGCCGCGCTCGAGCACGTAGCCGATGCCGGCTTCGCCGCAGATGGGCACGCGTTGCCCTTGCAACGCGGCGATGTCGCGGTAAACGGTGCGCTTGCTGGTCTCGAGCTCGGTCGCGATCTTCTCAGCGGTCAGAGGTCCCGATGCACGCCGCAAGACTTGGATCAGCTCGAACAGGCGATCGCCGCGGCGCATGTCAGTCATCCAAATACTACCCGCAAGCGCGAATGACGTCGCTAAGAAAGCGCGACCAAGATGGCTGATGCTGCAAGGCTGCCGACGAAGAAGAACGGCGCGTTGATGAGCGCGTAGCGAAACGGCTTGGGGAAAAGTGGGTTGATCGCAATGTTGAGCGTCATGGGAGCGAGGTAGCCAAGACCCACGATAACCCCCAGCCCGAGCGCGGCGTTCAGGGTCGTGATCTGGAGCGCTTGCAGCAAGAGGCCCGTGGTCACGATCGTGACCGCGCTACAAACCAGCGGTCCCACGATGAAACGTGGGCTCGGCTTTTGAGGCGGACGGTCTTCGATACCCAACGCCACGGCGTATGGCTTGGCGAACAACCCCACGAACCAGGCACCTCCGAGCAAGGTGTGGACGACGGTCGCCGCCAAGACGGCGAGCCAATTTACGCGAACGAGTGCTTCGATCATACGGCTCCTTGTGGGCGGGGTTACGACCGCCACTCAGAGTTAGTAGCTGGAGGCTACTGCCACCGTAGTGGCAGCAGCTTGCTCCGAACTACGGTTTTCAAAGGGGCGCGTCGAGCGGCCTCTGCTGCCGTGCTTTTTGGGTGCGGCCCAAACCGATTCGAACAATTCGCCCGGACAAAGTGACACCCCACGCTGCCTCGGGTGTTGCAAGGGCATGCACAAAACACGCACGCGCAACGTCTTCACCTACGACTCACCACCTTACCACCGCTGGCGTCTTGCTCGGGTGGCGTTGAGCAGTGCCGTGCTGGCGTCGAGCGTCGCCGCCTGCGCTGACAGCGATCCGATCGACGGCGATTCGATCGACGGCGACCGAGCTCCCGTCGAGGAAGAGGTCGACGACACCCCAAGTCCCTTGCGCTGGACTTCCTGTCCCACGGGTTTCGAGGAGCGCTGCGCGCGTATAGAGGTACCACTCAATCGTCAGCTCGAGGACTCCGAGCGCATCGAAGTCCAGATCTCGAAGCGAGCCGCCAAGGGCAAACCCGAAGCTCAATTGTGGCTCCTCATGGGAGGACCAGGGAACTCGGCCGACCTCTTCGAGTATCTGGGAACGCTGGACAAATTTGCCAAGGCGCTGCCCGGGGTGGATATCTACACGATCGAGCATCGCGGTGTCGGAGAGTCCACCAAACTGGAATGTCCCAACGGTGACCCGACCACATCCCAGGAGATTGAAGCGTGCGTCAGCGCTATCAATGACCAGTACCATGGACAACTGGCCGCGTTCTCGACGACCGAAGCCGCTCGAGATGTCGAATACGCGCTGTCGCTCACCCGCGACGAACGGATCCCCCAGTTTCTCTACGGGGTATCCTACGGAACCTATCTCGCCCAGCGTTACCCGTGGTTGAAACATGAGGAGCCGAACGTGAAGCGCCGTTGCCGCTTGACCGCGATTCGCACCGCGGTCAAGCGCGAACGCCACTTCAACTAGTTCGAGTAGTAACGCAACCTCAGGTTTGTGCCGCCGGAGCCCCCGAGGTCGATCAAGGTCGCACACGCGCTGTTCGTCGTCACGAGCACCTTGTCGTCCCAGGCGGAAGCAAACGTCCCGCTACCGCTGCTGTTGGAACACGTGTTGCTCCAGGTGAAGGCCGTGGGCGTCCCGCCGAAGACCGGATCTTGGAGCTTCATCGGGCGCGTGCCCCACCAATTCGGATAACCGTTCCTGACCATTACGCAGGCGTCATCTCGAACCGTTGTCTCGTTGCCCGGAGCCCCGAGGTCAATCGCCGACGACTCGTCACACGGGGGATCTTCCGCAACGTACCGGAGCGTGATGTTGCCAACGCCAGGGTTCTGGAGCTCGATGAACGTGGCGCAATCACTGCTGGTGTCGCGCAACATCTGCTCCTGATTGACGCCGACGAACTTCCCACTGCCCGCACTTTCGGCGCATGTATTGTTCCACACGAACGACGTGATGTAGGAAGTGGGCATTTGGGGGTTCTGAAGCCGCATGGCCCGCGTTCCCCACCAACTCGGATAGCCGCCACGAATCATCACGCAGGCGTTGTCCGCAACCGTGACCGAGTTGTTCGGTGGTCCCAAGTCGATGGAGTTGCTCTCGTCGCAGCGGGTCGTGTAAGAGGAATAGAGCGAGAACTGCTCAGAGATGGTTCCGTTGGTCGAAATGCAGAGCAGGTCGTCACGATCGGCGCCTCGGAACGCGCCGGCATACATGCGATCGGCGTGCCCATTGCACCACAGGCCAAATGGTCCTTTGAACTGAGTCTTCGAGTAGGTTCCGGTCGGGCTGGGTAGAGCCACGTTCAAGCCATTCGCCGCTGGGCAAACCAGATCGTCGCGCCCGTCACCGTTCAGATCAGCTGGGAACAATCCGGGGCAATTCGTCGGAAACCCATCGGGGATTCCGTTCGACGATACGCCCGTAAATACGTTGCCGGTGAAGATCGAGTAGACCGACACCATCGTCTGCATGTTCCCCGTCGAGGGCGTGTAACACACGAGGTCGTTGCGCGAGTCACTGGTAGCGTTGACGACGAGCAGGCGGTCCTCTGTCTGCGTGCAGAAGTTGGGTTGGTTCCCCGTCCAGTTGATGTTCGTGTATTGGCCGTTGGCATCGGCGAAGTCGATTTGGATTGCACCGTTGGAGGCTTGGCACAGCAGATCGACACGTCCGTCTCCCGTGAAGTCGCCAGCCAACAACTTCCTCGTCGGGCTGCCGCCACAAAACGCGTTGGCCCGCGTCCAGTTCGTCGTCGGAAAGGTGCCCGTCGTCGTCGCGTAACGGATGGCGAGGTTCCCGCTGGTCGAGTTGTTGCAAATGAGGTCGTCTCGCCTGTCGCCATTGGCGTCGCCAACCACGAGCCGATCACCCGCGGACGTGCAGAAGTTGTTCAGGCTCGAGTTGGTGTCCTCGAAGTGACCATTGGCGTTGGCCAAGTCGATGTCGATCTGCCCGTCGCTCCTCAGACACAACGCGTCGGCTGTGGCATTAGCGTCGAATCGCCCAACGAACAGGCGATCGAAGACTTCGGAACAGAAGTATCGCTGGGGCATGGTGAACGGATCCGGGAATCCGAACAACATCTGGGCGCCTGCGCGGTCTTGAGCTGTCAGCGATGCACTGACCGCCGGCGTGTACCCGTCCCCTTGATTGTCGCCGTTCACATCGCGACAGTAGTTCATGATCGAGTCGGGATCGTATTCGGTGAGATGCGTGTGGTTTGGCGGCAGCGTCGTCGCCTTGCCGAGGTCGTCACAAGCGGCGAAGCTCATCGGGCGGTCCGCGCGCTCGTGTTCGTGGGGCCAGCCCAGCACGTGTCCCACCTCGTGCACGAACATCGATTTCGTTTGAGGCTCGCTGAACGGCCCGTTCTCGTAAGCATTGACGGTGATCGATGACTCCGGGTCGGTGCCTTGGATCCAGTTCGTTTGACCGTTGCGGTCACCCGCGCCCCACGACGCGTAGCCACCGATCGATCCATCGGAACTTCCTTCGACCATGCGAATCGGGACCCAGTGCGCCGGGATCGATGTGGGACAATCGCCGTGCCATACGAACGTGAGGTCGGAGTACTTGCCCCACTGCTCTTCGAGTGCTTCCTGATACCACCTCTTGGTGGTTTCGAAGGCGGTAGAGGTGCTCGCCCAAGAGCCCTCCAAGCCATCGGAACAAGTGCACGTCTCCGGGTTCGTCTGGCAATTGGGATTGGGGACGCCGGCAATGGGCACACACAAACCGGGGTCCCCACAATCGGTGTCCGTGGCACAGTGATCGTCGAAACAGGCGCAGTCCTGCGGGTTGGCTACGCAGTGGTCGACAGTTTCACACGATTCTGATGAACAACCACACGTAGCCCCGCTGCCGCAGTCTGTGTTCGTCGAACACGTACCCGTCTTGTGCGGCCGAGAGAAGACTTGGCTGTTGTCCCAGTCGAAGTAGCCGCTGAAGCAGAGGTTCATCGTGTTCTTCGGCGTGACCTCGTACCACTGAGTCATTTCAGGCGTGTCCACCCAATACGCGTATTGCCCGTTCGTATCCCACTCGAAGGATTCTCCCTGGGTGTTTGGCGTGGAGGAACATCCCAACATTGCCGTTGTCGCGAGCGCACCCGCAATACGGGCAGCGCCCACTGGCGAGACCCCGCGTGCCACGGTTGCCTGTATACTGGCCCTACGCGCCACCCCTGCGAGACGCGTCCTCCTCTTCGTATCGTTCATCATACTCTTCTCCTCGGTTGATGTCGGGACCCTTGGGGACCCGAAATACGAAGCCCCCCAAAGTCCCACCTGCAAACCTAGCAAGCGACATGCCCAGCGTTCTCTGCGACGCATTCCCTCCTTTCCGCATGTCGCAGCAGTGCGCGCACACGACGGCGCGGTGCGCGCACACGACGCCGCGGGTGGACTCTCGGGCCCGTGTCCGCCCCGCGCATTCGCGCCGTGTCTGCTCCCCTACCTACCTCACACAGCGAACACTAAACTTCTGGTCGACGAGGTCTCCGCCCGTGATCATCAGATCGTCGAGCCTGGCTAGCTGGAAGTCCACGAACCACGCCGAAGCGTTGAGCAGCCGGCTGGGAGACGACGTCCAAGTGTTGCGCTGAGTACCCGAGAAGAACGCGTCGTCGATCTTCAATGCTTGCTCCGAGCTGCGATCCACCAAGGTAATCAGTTCGCGTGCACTTGGCACACGCCACCCACCGCCGCCGAGCGTGGAGCCTGCACAGTAGACCGCCGCTTCTGCGAACGAGTACTCCGACGTGGTTGCCTGAGCATGCCAAGTCAGACCCGTCCAATGGTCCAGCACGGTGCCGTTCTCGCCCGTCCCGGACGCCGTGTAGTGCTCGCTGCCGGTCGCACGAACCTCGTGGGTGCGGACACAACGTACTCGTGCGTTGGCAGCGGCGCTCGGCGCGTCAACGTAACCGGCAGACAAACTTGCAAGCCAGCGTCCGTTGGACTCGACAACCAGCGTCGAACTCCAAAAGTCGTACGGCCCCGAGTCAGCGAATGCATCCGCTGTCTTGAGTGTACCTGCCGCTGCATCACTCGCGTGGTCGACCAAACTCACCAGCTCCATCAAAGTCGGCAAACGCCAGTCGGAGAAACCAGAGAGGGTGACTTCGTCACACGCCGTCTCGACTACGTCAGCTTTGACTTGTTCTGGCGGCGCGGCTTTCTGCCAGAGGAGACCCGTTACCCTGTCGAACACGACGTCCGCGTCGCTCGTATCGTAGTCGGCAGGACGCGCTGGGTCTGCCTCCGGATTGGGCATGGGAAAGCAGGCCCAGTCCCCACACTGTGCCGCCCTCATCTCACCGGAGCTGGCGGCGGGGTCGGTGGTGGTTGAGCTGCTGGCGGACGTTGCCGAGGTGGACCCAGAGTTACCGACCGAAGCGTTACTCGTGCTTGCGGCCTGTTCGGTGTCGCTGACGGGCATCTGACCGCCTTCCGAGGTAACCCCTGCGTCCGAAGCCGCCGCCGCTGGACCGCTCGCGCCATCACGGGCGCACGCGGTCAAGCCGAGGCTCGCACTCAACACCAGTGCCGACGTCGTCCATGTCGCACGGACCCTGTATCGCTGAATCATAGCACCCTTGGCTCGCTCCTTGCCGTGGTACGTAACGCGAGATGGCCCTACTTGCACGCAAAAGTCATGGCAACCTGCAAAGCTCGCGTCGCACCCACCTCCGAGAACCTCAACGCGACGCGGAATCCAGCCATCAGTACTCGATGCGGCGATCTGGTTAAAGGCGGACCGCAGTGAGATACCGCGGAAAGGGGCGCGGCTCGGCCGACGGACGTAACGGCCCACACCGCTTCAATGGGGCCGCGGTGAGATACCGCGGAAAGGCGAACCTGACGAACTGGTATTCCTGCGACTTGTGCTGCTTCAATGGGGCCGCGGTGAGATACCGCGGAAAGGCTGATTGACGTGCG
Organism: uncultured bacterium; assembly: GCA_966249405.1. GTDB lineage: Bacteria > Myxococcota_A > Polyangia > Polyangiales > Polyangiaceae > SZUA-265. Next base: position 12,440 of record CBINDO010000186.1, read on the forward strand.
CCTCGACCGGCGCGGGAACGTCGCTTCAATGGGGCCGCGGTGAGATACCGCGGAAAGGGAAGACTTGCAACACGGTGTCGGGCGAGTTGCTCTGGCTTCAATGGGGCCGCGGTGAGATACCGCGGAAAGGACCCTGGACGCCAACGACATCGAGCGCATCGCGCAGGCTTCAATGGGGCCGCGGTGAGATACCGCGGAAAGGTTAAGGAGTGCGCTCGCGTAATGCGCAGGCGCGCGGCTTCAATGGGGCCGCGGTGAGATACCGCGGAAAGGGAGGACATCTGCGACGACCGACGCCGGGTGTTCTGGCTTCAATGGGGCCGCGGTGAGATACCGCGGAAAGGCCCGCATTGCACAGGTCTCGCGACTGAGCTCGCGGACCTGCTTCAATGGGGCCGCGGTGAGATACCGCGGAAAGGAGAGTGCGCTAGCGCCAGCGCGAGGCCGACGGGTTGCTTCAATGGGGCCGCCGTGAGATACAGCGGGCAGGCGGCTGGTTGCTGGCGCTTCGCGCGCGATTGGGCCGCTTCAATGGGGCCGCGGTGAGATACCGCGGAAAGGATAGCAGCGTCTGACATACGCACGACGTTTTCAGTGCTTCAATGGGGCCGCGGTGAGATACCGCGGAAAGGAAGGCGCGCTGTATCCAGCCTTGAAGGGTGTTGTCGCTTCAATGGGGCCGCGGTGAGATACCGCGGAAAGGAAGGAGCGCCTTGTAGCCTAGCGTCGTGAACTCGCAGCTTCAATGGGGCCGCGGTGAGATACCGCGGAAAGGAACGCCCGAACGCTCGCTAGGCAGTATCTGTTACCAGCTTCAATGGGGCCGCGGTGAGATACCGCGGAAAGGAAGCCTCCTCCGGGATCAGGACCCACTGAGAGCGTGAGCTTCAATGGGGCCGCGGTGAGATACCGCGGAAAGGAATTGGACTCCGTTCCGGAATCGTTCTCGCCGCGGTGCTTCAATGGGGCCGCGGTGAGATACCGCGGAAAGGCAGCCTCATGGTCCGCGGCGCGGCGGGGATGGACGTGCTTCAATGGGGCCGCGGTGAGATACCGCGGAAAGGACGGGCCACCATGTTGGGACGCTCGGCGAGGCCGCAGCTTCAATCGGGCCGCAGTGAGATACCGCGGAAAGGAGCTTGCTGCGTCCGGTGTTGCACCGCCTGCGTAGGCTTCAATGGGGCCGCGGTGAGATACCGCGGAAAGGCCGGGCGTGCGCGTAGGCTACGGCGTTGCCGAGACGCTTCAATGGGGCCGCGGTGAGATACCGCGGAAAGGGCCGGACAACTGAACACCTGCCGGGCGTGTTCAGGGCTTCAATGGGGCCGCGGTGAGATACCGCGGAAAGGAGGCATGACGCTCACCGAGTGGCCTATCGAACACGTGCTTCAATGGGGCCGCGGTGAGATACCGCGGAAAGGGGAATTGCGGGTACCAAGAACTTAAAGGCTGGGCTAGCTTCAATGGGGCCGCGGTGAGATACCGCGGAAAGGCTCAAGGTCTTGTTGGATGAGGTAACCGATGCTCCTGCTTCAATGGGGCCGCGGTGAGATACCGCGGAAAGGCGATGAATGTTCACTTGCTTCGATTGGCGCCTGGAGCTTCAATGGGGCCGCGGTGAGATGCCGCGGAAAGGCCACTCGACGAAATTGGTGGTGACGGCTTCGAGCCCGCTTCAATGGGGCCGCGGTGAGATACCGCGGAAAGGGGGCAGGTCGGGCAGAATCTTGGTTAGGTCATAGTGGCTTCAATGGGGCCGCGGTGAGATACCGCGGAAAGGCTACGTTCGCATGTTGAACGGCGAGAAGGAAAACGGTGCTTCAATGGGGCCGCGGTGAGATACCGCGGAAAGGGTGTTGGGCGCCACTGACCCGCAGAAGGCCGAGCCGGGCTTCAATGGGGCCGCGGTGAGATACCGCGGAAAGGCGCAAAGCGGGCGTCAAGCAGAACGAGGCGTACAAGGCTTCAATGGGGCCGCGGTGAGATACCGCGGAAAGGCTTCCCCGCGCTCCGTCTGCTGCACTCCGTTATCTTGGCTTCAATGGGGCCGCGGTGAGATACCGCGGAAAGGGCGACGGCGTCGGCGGCCTCGAGCTTCGCGGCTAGGCTTCAATGGGGCCGCGGTGAGATACCGCGGAAAGGCGAGCAGGTGGTCGATGATGTTCGCGACTACTGCGAGCTTCAATGGGGCCGCAGTGAGATACCGCGGAAAGGACGCGCGTGTCGTTCGTCTGAAACTGGTGGGCGGAGCTTCAATGGGGCCGCGGTGAGATACCGCGGAAAGGTTAGCCATGTTCTACCTGCTTCCTGTCTTCTGGTGCTTCAATGGGGCCGCGGTGAGATACCGCGGAAAGGAGCCGTTCCGCGTATGTGTGCAGCAACGTACCAGGTGCTTCAATGGGGCCGCGGTGAGATACCGCGGAAAGGTTGCTGAGGCGAAGGCATCCAATCGTGAACGAGTTGCTTCAATGGGGCCGCGGTGAGATACCGCGGAAAGGGACAGCCCACCGTTCGCGAGCACCGCGCCACGCACAGCTTCAATGGGGCCGCGGTGAGATACCGCGGAAAGGGCGGCGCGCCAGCATCGAGCCTTCCCAGAGGCGCGGGCTTCAATGGGGCCGCGGTGAGATACCGCGGAAAGGCCAGACCCCCCACCGCCAAAGGCCACCCCCTTCCGCTTCAATGGGGCCGCGGTGAGATACCGCGGAAAGGAACGCCGTTGTCTAGTGTTGATCGCAGGCAACGCGCAGCTTCAATGGGGCCGCGGTGAGATACCGCGGAAAGGCTCAGGTACACGCCTTATAAGACTGACCCGCGCTCGCTTCAATGGGGCCGCGGTGAGATACCGCGGAAAGGGTTGCAGGCCCAGCTATCCGCCATACAGGCAATCGACGCTTCAATGGGGCCGCGGTGAGATACCGCGGAAAGGGCGTGTGCGCCGGATGCTCAAGCACGCCGCCGTTTCGCTTCAATGGGGCCGCGGTGAGATACCGCGGAAAGGCAAGGCCGCGACGATGGCGGCCAACACGCTCAAGGGGCTTCAATGGGGCCGCGGTGAGATACCGCGGAAAGGTGGTCCGCTTGTTACACCTGCTGCGCCCGTGTCCGTGCTTCAATGGGGCCGCGGTGAGATACCGCGGAAAGGCGATTGCAGCTTGTCCTTCTCTCGGAGGATTACGTGCTTCAATGGGGCCGCGGTGAGATACCGCGGAAAGGGGGTTGTGCATCATGAGCTCGAGCACGGCCTCATTGCTTCAATGGGGCCGCGGTGAGATACCGCGGAAAGGGTCGGTCGCGTAGGCAAGCATGTCGTTGGCGTAGCCGCTTCAATGGGGCCGCGGTGAGATACCGCGGAAAGGTCAAACCACCGCTCATATGCCGCAGCCTGGGCCATGCTTCAATGGGGCCGCGGTGAGATACCGCGGAAAGGCGTTGGCTGCTGGGAGCTCACTCCGACAACGACCGTGCTTCAATGGGGCCGCGGTGAGATACCGCGGAAAGGGTACCGTTCCGCGGCGCCGAGCAGCCGCAACGCGCGCTTCAATGGGGCCGCGGTGAGATACCGCGGAAAGGGTAACATTGCCCGCCGATATATTCACAGCCGCGGTTGCTTCAATGGGGCCGCGGTGAGATACCGCGGAAAGGTGGGCTCTTATGCTCGCCCTGGACGCACCACCGGGTGCTTCAATGGGGCCGCGGTGAGATACCGCGGAAAGGAAACACTCCGCGCTGTGCATCCCATGGCGCTCCAGGCGCTTCAATGGGGCCGCGGTGAGATACCGCGGAAAGGCGGCTCGAGTTGCTTTGCCGCCACTTGCGTCTGACC
>CBINDO010000187.1:0-16177 GCA_966249405.1 uncultured bacterium
CTCCAAGGTTGCGAGGGTGGTGCCAAACTCGGTGGCGGCGAGCCGTTCCAGATCGTGCGACTCGGAGCTGTCGAGCAGGTAGCCCACGATTTGGCTATCGAATGCGGGGGTTGGCATCGGCAGGTCGCGTTGCCCGAACAGAATCATGAGCTGCTTCGAGTCATGGGCGCCGATCTCGACGCCGCCCTCGACCAATCGCCGCAAGAAGTCGCTCAGCTGCTCGAGCGGCAAGGCCTTCGGCGCGCCGAGTACGCGATGACCGAGCGGCACGTAGGCCCGCTCGGTCGCGCCCCAGGATAACCCGAGTCCGACCAAGTGTTGTTGCATCGCCCCCGACCCAACGGTGAGCGGATAAACCGCGAGGCGCTTGGCGCTCACGATTGCCTCACGGATCTGCTGCAGGCTGTCTTGGCTCGTGACGAGGGGCGGCACCGTGTCCGGGATGGCGACGGCCGGAGCGCCGAACAAGTTACCCTGAGCCGGGGCCGGCGGGGGCGCCGAGCCGGGCGGGGGCGGCAGCGTGCTGCCGGGGCTGGCCGCCGCTTCGGCGTTGAGCGCCGCGAGTTGTCGAGTAAAGCCGAGTTCGCCGTAGAGCTCGCGCAGCCGGTCGAGGTTGCGGCCAGCGTAGCGCAGGGCGGAAGGATCGATGGGCAGCGGGACGTGGGCGTCCAAAGTGACCAACCGTTGGCTCAGGAACGCCTTGTCGCGGTGCTCCTCGAGCGTCTCACGGAGTTTCTTGCGCGGGATCTTGTCGAGATTTTGATAGATCCCCTCCAGCGTCCCGAACTCCTGGAGCAAGGTCGTTGCGGTCTTGGGCCCCACGCTCGGCACCCCCGGGATGTTGTCGGAGGTATCACCGGTCAACGCCAGGACGTCTCTCACCTGGTCGACACGCACTCCAAAACGCTCCTCGACCTCTTCGACTCCGATCACCTTCTCGCGCATGGTATCCCAGAGCACGACGTCGGGACCCACGAGCTGCATCAAGTCCTTGTCCGCGCTGACGATCACCACCTTTTGCGACTGTTCACGCGCGACGCGGACCAGCGTCGCTATCAGGTCGTCGGCCTCGAATCCGTCGGCTTGTAAGCACGGGAGCGGGAAGGCTTCGATCACCTCCGCGACGCGACGCATTTGGAGCTTGAGATCGTCGGGCGGCGCCGGGCGATTGGCCTTGTATTCGGGGTAACTCTGCTTGCGGAAGGTCGGCGTGCGTGAATCCATCGCCACGCCCAGGAGCTTGGGCCGGCGTTGACGGATCAGGCGCTCCAGCATGTTCACCGTGCCGAACACCGCGTGTGTCGGCTCGCCGCTCGGGCTGCTCAACGGCGCGATGGCGTGGTAGGCGCGGAAGACGTAGCCGCTCAAGTCCACGATGTGGATGACGTCATCGGCACCGGGGCTGAACAGTTGGGTAGGCATGGGTGGCCCTGTAGACTGGTGTCGCATTACGGGCAACCCGGGAACAGCACCGATGCGAAACAAAACGCCCCGGCGGGGCAATTTAGCCGACGTGGGCTCGATCGCAGCTGGGCCAGGCTCGCCGCTCGGGCTCGGCAGACGTCGGCTAGGTGCTGGTTTTAATGGACATTTTTGGCAAGCGAAGGCACCCTCTACAAACCTGCTAACAGACCTGGAGTGGGGTTCCGGATGACGAAAGCTGAAATCGTTCACTTGTTGCACACCAAAGTCGGCGGCTTTTCCAAGAAAGAGGCGGCCGACCTCGTCGAGTTGGTCTTCGAAACCATGAAGGAGACGCTGGGGCGAGGTGAACGAGTGAAAATCTCAGGGTTCGGCAACTTCGTGCTGCGCGACAAGCGTGAGCGCCAGGGGCGAAACCCCCAAACTGGTGAGACGATCACGATCGCGTCGCGGCGGGTCCTGAACTTCAAAGCCAGCCAGGTCCTGAAGGACACCTTGAACGACGAGACCACCGTCGCGCCCGCGGCAGCGGCCGTCGGAGAACGTCCGCGCCAGTGACGCAGTTGGTCCAAACCAGCGTCCGTCGCAGTGATAGGACCGGGTCGCGGCAATGGTGAGACGCAACGTCGAGGGCGGGGACGGCAGCGGACTCGTCAAGCTGTATTATCGAATCGGAGAGGTCTCCCGGTTGGTGGGCGTCGCGCCGCACGTGTTGCGTTATTGGGAGACCGAATTCAGCACCGTCCGTCCCCAGAAATCCAGCCACGGCCAACGCGTTTATTCGAAGCGTGACGTGCAGAAGCTGCTGACCATCAAGGAGCTGCTCAAACATCAGGGCTTCACCATCGAGGGCGCGCGCAAGCGGCTGCGTGAGCTGGCTCTGGAACGCTCCCCGCCATCGGGGTCGGCACTGACGCCAGTCAGCCCACCGGTCGAGCTTTCTCCAGTGCCACGGCAGGCGGCACCTGCTTTTGCCACCGAACCCAGCGCCAAGCCGTTGCGGGGGGCGTTGCTCGACATTCGCGCCGAACTCGTCGATTGGCTGCGTGAACTGCGCGGCCGTTGACGGCGGCCCACAAACGGCCGACCGGCGCCGCAGCGAACCGCACCGGATCAAATCTGACCGACCTCACACGCCGTGTCTGGACAGAGCTAGCCAGATGATGTCCAGTCCGGCCTCGGTATTTTACCCTCTGGAGCAAGTAACATGGCTGAAGGCCTGAATCGCGTGATGTTGTTGGGAAACTTGGGAGCTGACCCAGAGCTCCGCATGACCTCTGGTGGCCAAGCGGTCCTCAAGCTGAGAGTCGCCACCGCCGAGACCTATCTCGACCGCAATCGCAATCGCCAGGAACGCACCGAGTGGCACAGCGTGGTGGTGTGGGGTAAACGCGCCGAGGCTTTGGGTAAGATTCTAAGCAAGGGTAGCCGCATCTTCGTCGAAGGAGCCTTGCGGACGTCCAGTTACGACGACCGCGAAGGCAACAAGCGCTACAAGACCGAGATCGTCGCCAACAACATCATCCTGTCTGGTCGGTCCGGTGGTGGTGGTCGTGAAGGCTACGAGGGCGGAGGGGACTTCGGAGGCGGCGACTTCGGCGGCGGTGGCGGCGGCAGTCGCGGCGGTGGCCGTACGGGGGCCGGCAGCGGCGGCTCCGGGGGCGGCGGTGGCGGCAACTTCGACGACGACGTCGACTTTGGTGGTGGCGGAGGCTTCGGTGCGCCTCCGGATGACGACGACATCCCGTTTTGAGAAGCGTGCACCGGGTGAACGTCCTGGCTCCCAGGGGTTACCACGTGCAACCGCGAACGTTCGGTCGTGCGGCGTGGCCGCGACGCGTGGTGGTGTGGGCGGGGGTGGTGAGCACCGCCGCCCCCCACTTGCTCGGGGCGGCGGGTTGCCAACGCCACGATGGCGTGGGTCTCGCGGCGACGTCCGCGACTTCGGAATCTCCGCTGCCGGCGCCCGAACCCCAGCTGATCGCGGGTTTTCGCATCGCCCGACCGGAGGTGACCTACGGCGTCCTGCGTGGCCTTTCCTCGCGTCCGCTCCCCCAATCGTTGCAGGTAGTGGTGCCGTCGTTGCTCGGGCTGAACCCGGCTCTCTCTGGACGCTTCACTTCGGGCCAAGACTGGCTCGGTGCGTTGACGGCCGAGCCCAGTGGAGCGCTCGCTTGGGCCATCGGAGTGCCCGTCGTCAGCGGCCGCGAACTCATCGCGGAGTTGTCCCTCGGCTCCGACGCGACGTTGCGCGCGCAAGCTCGCAGCGGCTGGACCGAGCTCGCGGGTGGCGCCAGCAGTTTACTTGGGCCGCTGAATCTGGCGGTGGCTGGCAACTACCTGGTGGTCGGGTCGAGCCCAACGTCTGTACGGTCACTCGCACCCTGGCTGACTTCTGCCCCTGGAGCGGCGGCGCTCGCGCCAGCGCGAAGCGAGATGGGCGTGAGCGCGCGCCTTTTCGCGTCGGGGTTGACGCTACAAGCACTGCACGCGCACCTGCGTGAGACTTGGTCGTTGGCAAGGTCGCGCCTGACCCTATCCGTAGACGGTGAACAAGCCCGAGGCCATCTCGCCAACTTGGAAGCGGCGCTCAATGATTCCCTCTCAGCTTATCTCGGCGCAGTGCAAGGTGGAGAGGCGCAGTTGAGCTGGCAGGGGCACGTCCTCGAACTGACCGCCGACTTGAAGGCCGCCCACCTTCCACGCGGACCGCGTGACGCGAGTTTGTGTCGGGAGCTTGCGGCGCTGCCCTCGCATGTCGCGTTCTGGGCAGCGGGAGCTGATGCCACTTTCGCCACCTCACCACCCGCCGAGTTGGCGGGTCCGGACTGGGAGCAAGAGCCGGGGGGCTGGCAGCGTTCGCTGTTGGGCGGCTTCTCGACACTCGCCGCGTCGTTCGAAGGGCGCGTCCAGTTGGCCCCCGCGGTGGCAAGTACGGACGGACCTTGGCTCGTCGGGTGGAGGGATCGAGGCGGAGCAGGGACCGCCCTGGCTATCTTGTACGGAGTTCCGCCGAATGCGCTCTTGGCGCAGCCGTTGACGACCGTCGCTGGCGAGGGCCAGGGTCGGGTTCAGACGAAAACGCGAGAAGGCAGAACCCTCGAGTGGGTGTGGACGAAGCGTGGTGCGGGGCTGATTACCGCGTTCGGTGCGGGGCTCGGTGACGAATGGGACACGTGGACTCGTACGCCGGGAGCAACCGGATGGCCCAACGGGCTTTCTCCGAGTGCGTGTGAAGGTCTGTTGTTCGCGGCGGGGTCCGAGAGAAATACCGTGCTATCCGTCTCACGTGTCGACACGGGGTTGCATCTTCGGGGGCAATTCGACTTCGCGCTGTTGGGTGGCGTTCAACGGTGAAATACTCTCTCGTCGAATCGCTGGCCTGGCGCGTCGTCTCGGTCTCCATCGCCGTGGCGGTTGCGAGCGTGAGTTGTGGGCAACCAAGGACCCAGGCGCGGAGTCGCCCCGTGCTGCAGACTCCGGTCTCGTCGGAGGGGGACGCCGGCGTCGACCTCGAGCCAGCGGCGACCGAACGGGAGGAGCCGGCATCCACGCCAACTCCCGAGCCGGTTCCAGGTGAACGGACGTTTGCAGCGTTGCGCGCACTCGAGGACGGGACCGGCGAGACGGTGCGTATCACCTGGCTCGGAGATTCTCACACGGCGGCCGACTTTTGGACGGGCGAGGTCCGCCGACGACTTCAGGCCCGCTTCGGCAATGGAGGGCCAGGGTTCGTCTCATTTGCGCTTGGAGGGCGTCGCCACGAGATGGCTTCCTTCAAGGTGAAGGGTACTTGGCGACAAGAACCAAAGTCCGGAGCCAGTCGCAGTCGGCAGCTCGACGGTCGGTTCGGGTTATCGGGTCGGCGAGTCCACGGTTACCCCGGAGCCAGTCTCGAGGTGAAGGGCGGCTTCTCGGGAGCCGCGCGGTGGTCGTTGCTTCATCGCGAGCATCCGTCTCAGAGCCGCGCGCCTTACCTCGAACTCCGCGACAGCGCCGACCAGGTGATTGCTCCAGACGAACTCCACGAGGCGAGCTTCGACGTGTCGAACTTCGAGCAGCCCGCTGGTGCGGGACCGCTCGCCGTACACGTAAAGCGCGGGCAGTTCCTGGTGTGGGGAGTCGTCGTCGAGTCGGCCAGCCCCGGGTTCGTCCTCGATGCCCTCGGCATCAACGGGGCGCGGTTGCGAACACTTTTGGCGTGGGACGTCGAAGCCTGGCGAAGTCAGCTCGGCTGGCGCAAGCCGCACCTCGTGGTGCTCTCGTACGGTACCAACGAGACAGGCGACGGCGGGGACATGGGCCGCTACGCCGACGACTACGCGGAGGTCGTCCGGCACGTTCACGAGGCCGGGGCGGAGTGCATGTTGGCGGGTCCTACGGACCGGCAGGACGACGCCGGTCACACCTTGCCGGAGGTAGAGGCTTTGGATGAACATCAGCGTCAGTGGGCGGCGGCTTTGGGCTGCCTCTACTACAGCCCGTTTTTGGCCATGGGGGGGCGCGGCGGCTACGGGCAATGGCGCAGACACAAGCCGCAGCTGGCCTCCACCGACGGCGTGCACCTGACGATCTCGGGTTACCGATTCCTCGCGGAGGACTGGGTGGCGCGCTTCCTCGAAGGCTACGAAGCTTACGTCGCGTCTCACCCTTGAACGGCGCGGGACGTCGACTACTCGCGCTGTCGCAACGGCGGGATGTCGTTGCTCGGCGGCGGGATCGAGACACGATGTGGGATCAACGGTGCGACTGCTGGCCGGTTCGGATCCTGCTCGTGCAGGTACGTGTTGTAGCCGTGCATCAATGCCCCAAAGAGCCAGTTACCGAGCACCTGAGCACCCCAACCCGAAGGGTGAGTCATGTCCGCTTGCCCCAAGCCGCGTCGAACCCAAATCGCCATGGAGCCGAGACCGCCCATGGCTTCGTAGGTGTTCCAGAACGCGCACCCTACTTCCTTGGCGACCGCTTCCTGTTCTCGCACCAGATGCGGAATGATGGGCCGGGTAATGACCGCGGCGCCTTCCTTCTTGGCTTGGTCCATCGCACCTACGACCAGACATCCGGCTCCTGGCACTGCCGCCATTGCCTGCTTCAGCACCGCCGCCATCGTCTCGTGGTATTCCGACATGGAATAAGCGAAGCCGTCGCTGCTCTCGTTGGCCCCGAACTGGAAGGCCAGCAGGTGGGGGTCCCGTTGCTTCAGCTGCTGCGCCCAGTGTTCATCGGACTGTTTGTCGAGGAAGCGGATTCGGGCGCCTTGGATGCCAATCGCATCGAGCACGACGCCCGGAACCTTGCGCTCCATGACCACACCAAACGTGCGCGTCATGCCGCTTTGGGTGAACACTTCGATCTGGTGGGGGCCATCCGTCGTATCGATGACCAACGTCCGCTCCTTGGGCGCCGCGCCATCCGTGGACACCGAAGCGTGAGGTGCGCCGTCGAGGAGCACGGCCAGGTCACCGCCACCCGGGTACTCGAGATCACTCACCTCGAAGCGTGAGACGCGTCGCCCGTAGTCGCCCTTGTCCACGGTGCCGAATCGGGCGCGCACCCCGGTCGCCGCCACGAACGAGACCCCACCGAGGCCGTACATGCCGTCGCTGTTGTACGGACCCACGACGCGGCTGACCTCGAAGCCGCGAGTCGACAGCCGATAGACATCGTTGTGGAAATAGGAGGGCCACGCGTCGGCCATCAGCACGAAGCCGTGACCCGCGTCGCCAAACTCGGATTGGAGCGCCCGTCGCAGCGTGCCCGTCACGTAGTCCGAAGCAACGATGGAGTCCCCGTGGTAAACGACGCGAGTGATAGCCCCGGGTTTTCTCGCCGCGGTGGCTGCGAGTGCGGCGTAGAACTTGTCGAGGGCGCGGTGCGGGTCGCTGATGCCGAGCGGCGTCGGGTCGGAATCCACGGCCTGTAGTTCGTCGCGTCGCGCGTCGGGTCTCGGCGCCGCAGCGGCGATTGGACCTTTGGAACTTGCCTTGTCCACGGCCACCATCGCGACGTCGGGCCGGAACTGCGTATCGCTTCGAAGAATACTCGAGCCTTCACGCTGGTCACCCAAGGCCAGCATGCCGTGCTCGGGGCTCGCATCCGCACGTTGTGGACGCGACCAAAGCCTGAACGGCTCGCCCCCGGGCAGCCACTGCACACACAACCCCATCGCCAAAAACCACGCCGCTGCTCGTACCGGCTTGGAAAGCAGCACGAGCTTCGGATCTCGAACCGCCGGGGCTTCGATCATGGCAGGGGAGTCCGGCGCCGAGGCTGGCGCGCGCGTCGGCCTCGAGGAGGGGGCGGGCCGTGAGTTCACTGCGGACCCGTCGAGTATCCACTGTTCATGCTTGGTCCCTCAGGGGGCGGCTCCAGGCCAGTTGAGCACCGGTGGGCTGTTGACTGGTGGCGCCTGGACGGGCGGTGGGGCTGCCGGGGCCGGGGGCTGAGCAGCGGTCGGCGCCGGCTGGGGTGCCGGTTTCGGTGCTGCGGGGGTAGGAGCCGGCGCCGGCGTGGGCACGCTCGTCGTTTGGGGGGCGACCGGTTGAGGCGGGGGCGGAGTTGGATTTTGAACGGGCGGAGGCGCGCTCGGCGTTGGACTCGGGGCCGTGCTCGCCGTTCCCGAATGGGGAGTGGGCGCAGGTTTCGGCGGGGCTGCCGGCACCGGCGGTCGCGTCGCGGGGCGCACGGGAACCGGGCTGGGCTTGGCCGCGACCACGGGAGCAACGGTCGGAGCAGCAGGCAGCGTATTCGGGTCGACTGCCGTTGCGGCGCCAGTCTGCGTGCCGGCGTCTGCGTTGGCGGTGGCCAGCGCGCGCAGTTGATCTCGAGCGCTGTTCAAGTGTGTCTCACCAACATCCTCGAAGCCCACGATCTGCATGAGCAGCACGCGCTGCTCGGCTGGGGTCGTTGCCGTCTCGACCTTGCGGAATTGATGGTTGGCCCAGCTGGCGGCGAGCGACTGAAATCGTGCGCTCGTTCGCTGCGGGCTGCCGACGGGCACGCTCTTGAGCAACGTCAACGCCCCGTCCGTGTCGTTGGCATCGAGCAAGGACGCGGCTTGTGTGAGCAAGGAGTCCTCTACCGTGGTCGTCACCGCCGGTTGCAGGGCCTGCGGCGGTTCCACGCGCGTCTGCGAACCAAACCAAACCACGCCTCCGACCACGCCTAGCAACCCGAGGCCGACCCACAACTTGCCGCCGGACTGCCCTTTGGTGGGAACCGAGCGTGCTGCCGTGGCTGGTCGAAGCGCGCTTTCATCGAACCGAGAGCCTTTGGGAACGAACTGCAGGTGTACGTCTCCGAGCTCGATGACGTCTCCGGCGTACAGGGGGATCTTCGTGATCTCCATGCCGTTGACACGAACGCCGTTGGAACTCTTTTGGTCGCTGATGTGAAAGCGCCCATGCTCGTCGCGCATGAGCGACGCGTGAACGCGGCTGACGGAGGTGTCGGGCAACGTCAGGTCACACTCTTCGCCGCGCCCGATGAGCAGCTTCTTGTCTAGCAGAGGGTACTGCGTGCCGGGGTTGGGCCCCTCGATCACGACCAAACGGTCGTGGCGGTCACCCGAGCGATCGGACTCCACGCTGGCGGGCACCGTCTCGTTCTGTTTATCTACGGCAGCTTCTTCGGCTTCCTTCTCACTGTCGAGGAGCGTGATGTCGTAGTCGCCGATCCGGATCTTGTCGCGATGATCGATGGTGGTCGGTTCTTCGACGCGCCGCTCGTTGACATACGAGCCCGTGTCGCTCTCGAGATCTTCGAGCAGCCACTTGTCGCCGGTGCGACGCAACGTCGCGTGACGGCGGGAGACATTGCGCTCCGTCAGTCGGACGGCGTTCTCTTCGGCGCGACCGATCGTGTATTCCTTACGAACCAAATTGACGACGGTTCGATTCGCTTCGTCGTCTTCAATACACAGTCGCCACATGCCTAGAGCCCATCCTGCCGCGAATCGTCGGATCCGCCAAGTCTTTCCGCGGTCAATCGCGGGGTTTGATTCAACATAGCGCGCGAGGCTGGCCTCGATCCACATTCCGGTGTCGGACCGAAGCGCTTGCCCGTAGGTACGGCATTGGCGCACCGCGGCTTCATCGACCACCCGCGACCGAAGGTGAGCTTTGGCCTAGCGTTCGGGAAGACCGGAGCGCCTCACTTAGCGAAGTGAAGACCCCTGTCAGCCGAACTCCGAGGCCAATCGGGCGAGGCCGTCGTGGACCAGCGGGCGGGCGGCGCGCAGCTGCAGGTTGTCGCGGGAGGGGCACACCCGGTTGGTCAGCAACACGACGACTATTTCGGCTTCGGGGTCACACCAGTAACTTGTGCCGGTGAACCCCAGGTGACCAAAGGTGCGAGGTCCCAAAACCGTCCCGGCCACGGATGGCCCGTCCACGTTCTTCGAGTCGAATCCGGCCCGTAGCGAGCCATCGCTGCGCGGCGAGAGCAGGGCGCTTTGCGAGGCAGGCGAAACACACGTCGAACGACCACTGGTCAGCTCGATCAAGCAAATCCCGAGACCAAGCACTCCGGCAGCCGTCCCGAACATGCCCGCGTGCCCACTGGTACTTGTCTCACTCAACGTCCAAGCGTTGTCGTCGTGGACGAGCCCGCGCACGAGGCCGCCTCGGGTGCTCAGCACCTCCGTCGGCGCGACGCTCGCAATCGAAATCCCCCGCTCCAGCAGTGGGCGAGCGCTCGCCAGTCGTGTCTCCCATGCCGGGACGGCGCTGGTCGTCCCGGCGGCCAGGTCCGCGAGTTCGGCTTCGAACTGGACGTCGAGTGGACGTCCAATGCAAGTCGCCAACGCCGCTCCGGCGAGTATGTAACCCACGTCGCTGTACACGGGCGCGTACGGCTCGATGGGATCCGCCGCACCTCGAGCAGGAAGGTCTTGGCGATGTGCTCCCGCCAAGTTGCGCAAGCTCTCCGCCGAGCCATCGGGGACGAGCGTGTGGGCTACGAAGCCCGCCCGATGAGACAGAAGGCTGAGCAACGTCGCTTCGCCGCCAAACGTCCCAGACACAGACGGCAGGTACTGCTCGAGGCGCGACTCCCAACCCATCCGTCCACGATCCACGGCTCGCGCTACCGCGAGCGCGGTGATTGACTTCGTGAGCGATGCCAAATCGAACCAAGTATCGGGCGTGACCGGATCGCCGTCGAAGGGGTCGGAGAGGCCAGCGGCGCCCACCGCCCACCGCCACTCGCCGCCAACGCGTCGCGCAACGCCAGCCGTCGCGCCTGGCGCAGCGCCCGGTTGCACGACGTGTTCCTCGAGCAGACGCGCGATCGCGCGTGACGTTGGATCCACGGAGAGCTCGCGCGGTCCCAAGGACGACGTCGGCCATCTGGGTAGCGCGATGGAGGTCGACGTCTGAACAGGAGACATTGTGCGATGGGCTGACACCTCGGTGATCCGTTCTGCGCATCCGAAGATTTCGGCAAAAGTGAGCTTTCGTTAGTTATTGGCTTAATTCATTGGTATCTGGAACGCTATCCTCCTGATATGGCCGATTTTGCTTGGGAAGCGCGAACCCGCACCGGTGAAGTGCGAACCGGTATCATGGCCGCGGACGACGAAGCGGCCGTGGGGTTGCGCCTTCGCCAGCAGAACCTCGTGGTTACTAGCGTCAAGAAGAAGGCGCGCGAGCTCAAACTTCCACAGTTTGGGTCCGGTGTTAACGTTCGCGATCTGGTCACGTTCACGCGCTTGTTCGCGACGATGATCGACGCGGGTCTGCCGTTGGTGCAGTGTTTGGACATCTTGGCAGGTCAGCAGTCGAACCCGAGGTTCGCGGTCGTGTTGAAAGACATCAAGGCCAACGTCGAGCAAGGCTCATCGTTCTCGGACGCCTTGCGCCGGCATCCGCGGGTGTTCGACGAATTGTTCGTCAACTTGGTGCAAGCGGGCGAGGCGGGCGGTATCCTGGACAGCATCCTGAATCGCTTGTCCGTGTACCTGGAGAAGCGCCAGAAGCTCATGCGCCAGCTGCGGGGGGCGCTGAGCTATCCCACCATCGTGTTGATGATCGCCATCGGCGTGATGGTGGTGATGCTGACCTTCGTAATCCCGGCGTTCGAGAACATGTTCGCCGAATTCGGTGGGGGTGCCGACGCCTTGCCCTGGATCACGCAGGTCATGGTGGCGTTGTCCCACGGGTTCATTTCGTGGCTGCCGTTCATCGTGCTCGTGGTCGGCGCGTTGACGTTCGGAATCAGCCGCGTGTTGCGGCAACCGCGCGGCAGGCGAGCGTTTCACGCCATTCTCCTCAAGCTTCCCGTGATGGGCGAGGTGCTGCAGAAGATATCGGTCGCGCGTTTCACTCGCACGCTGGGGACGTTGATGCAATCCGGCGTTCCGATCCTGGACGCACTCGAGATCTGTGCCCGCACGTCGGGCAATCTGATCATCGAAGAGGGCATCATGATGGTGCGACGCCAGGTGAGCGAAGGCAAGAACATGGCGGAGCCGCTGATCGCCGCCGGCGTGTTTCCGGACATGGTGGTGCAGATGATCGGCGTTGGCGAACAAACCGGCGCATTGGACCAGATGCTCAACAAGATCGCTGACTTCTACGAGGAAGAGACGGACGTGGCGGTGGCGTCACTCACCAGCATGCTCGAGCCGATCATGATGGTGGGGATCGGCGGGATGGTTGGCGTCGTGTTGGTATCGATGTACCTGCCGATCTTCTCGTTGGCCGGCAATATCAAAGCCAACTGAACGTGGTGCAACTGCCGGCAATCTCCCGCACCAGCGTCGCTCCGTTCGCGCTGGCGCGTCGTTTGGGCTGGGCCACGGCGGCGCGTTTGGCGCTAGTCGCGACGCTGTTCGTCGTCGTGGTGGCCATCAACGTTCGCGCAGGCTTCGATCTTTCGACGTTCACGATTCGCGTCGCGTTGATCACCATCGCCGTCGCGTTCGCCCTGAGCGCATTGTATGGCTGGGTGCTGCGCACGGGTAAACACCTCGCCCAGCTCGTGACCGTGCAGCTGGTGCTCGACCAGGCGACGTGGTCGGTAGTCGTTTACCTGTCGGGCGGCGTGCAGAGCGGAGCCACCAGTTTCTACGGCATCAGCTGCCTGCTCGGCGCCATCTTGGCCGGCTTTCGCGGCGCCACCACGGCCGCCAGTTCGGCGTTCTGCTTTTACTCGTTGTTGGTGGTTGGGCTGACCGCGGGGTGGATCCCGCCGCCGTCCGATCAACCCGCCTCGGTGTACCAGGTGTCCAGTGAGGACCTCGTCTACAGCGTGATCGTCACCGGGCTGATGTTGATCGTGGTGACCCTGCTGGCCGGTAACTTGAGTGAGCGACTGAGGGTAGCGGGCGGAGAGCTCGTCAAAGCGGAGGCGCGTGCAAACCAAGCCGAACGTGAGGCCATGCTCGGACGTTTGGCGGCCGCATTGGCTCACGAAATTCGCAACCCGTTGAGTTCGATTTCGGGCAGCGTTCGCATCTTGAGCTCGACGCCCGAGATGTCCGAAGAAGATCGCAAGCTGTGTTCGATCATCGAGCGCGAGGCTTGGCGCCTCGACGATCTCGTCACCGACATGGTCAACTTGACCAAGCCCCAAAAGCCGGAAGTCTGCGTCGTAGACGTGGCGTCGGTCGCGCAAGACGTGTGTTCCCTGGCCCGCAACTCGGGACGCGGGGCAGGGGACGTCGCGGTCTTCTTCGAAGGCGAGAAATGTCTCCCGATCGTCGCGGACCCGGGCATGGTGCGACAAATGTTGTGGAACTTGGTCCGCAACGCCGTCCAAGCGAGCCAGGCGGGGGACGTCGTGCGCGTCGGCGTGTATCTGCAGGACGGCGACGTCATCGTGGAGGTCGTCGACCACGGGGTCGGCATTTCGGACGAGGCCAAACCTCTCCTGTTCGACGCCTTCTACACGACTCGCTCCCAGGGTACGGGCATCGGCCTGGCGGTGGTCAAGCGCATCGTCGACGACCACGGCTGGGTCATCGACGTCCTGGACACGGCGCCGCGCGGAGCAACGTTCAGCGTCAACATGGGAGCCTTGTCGCCGGATCCAGTGGGCAGCGTCCCCGTGAAATCGAAGGGCCGCTGGACGTTATCTCCGACCGCTTGAGGCGAGTTGAGCCTTGAGCTCTTTGGCAGCCAATGCGTACCCACCGTCGGCCCCATCGACGAAGTGGAGGTGGTCACCGCTGTAGGAACGTACGAAACACGTGATGAGGGCTGCGTCGGAAGTGTGCGTGCCGTAACACAGCCGACCGTCGTGCCGGTACCGTTCGAGCGTTTGGTGCAGCGCGGTGTGAGTCTCGTGAGACACGTCCAGTATCATGCGTAGGACGTCGTCGAACTTGCGGAAGTCGCAGTTCTGGAGCAGCTCGGCTTTGTAGCTCCGAGCTCGAAACCCCCCGAACGAGCCGCCCGTGGCCAGCAGCGCGCGGCCAATCGCGACTTGGGCTCGCGCGCGACGGACGGCGTGGTTGTAGCGTCCGCCAGACCGTTGGCCCGAGCGCAACGTCGCCTCCGTGGCGAAGTCTCCGAACGCGCTGCGCAAGTGTAGGTTGTCCGGGTGAACGGGCACCGGATCTTCGAGGCCAGTCAACGTGTCGATGTGGGTGAGGAGCTCCCGGTACGTGCGCTTTCTGTCTTCAGCGCTTCCCGTTGCGGTAACCAGGAGCGCGAGCGTGACGCCATTGTGGCTCTGAACCGGCTGCCACCTGCACTCGAAGCCGCTCAAGTCTGGCGAAGTTCGAGGGCCCTCACCGACGGTGCCGTCGTGGTCGACGGTGGGGTGCTTGACCCATTGCTCGGCGGCGCCGATACCCGAACCCATGAACATGGCCAACGCCACGTTTCGGCTCGCCCGGAACTTGCCGATCTGCAGCGGGTGGCCGGCGGCCTCCAAAGCCGCGACGGGGACGAGCCCGCAGCGAAGCTCCAGATCGAAGGTGGATTGCGCCAAATGCACGAGGCCGCGCAGCGTCGCGGTGACCGTACTTCGGTGTTCACTGGGAGTCAGAAGCGTGGCGCCATCGCCGCCAAATACGAAGGGCAATTCGAGTTCTGGCAGCGCGTTGCGTACCGCGATGATCGTCGCGGCACCCAACGAGTTCACGTCGCGATAACGGCCCGCTTCGATCGCTGCCGTCGAGCCACGCACGTCCGAGAGGACGACGTCCCAGTCGCCCCGGACTGGGCGATAGTGTCGCTCGTCGACGACGTCCGCGAATCGGTCGATGGTCGGGAGGTCCCGGTAGAAGTCCGAAGAAGATCCCACGTCTCGGCAGCATACCCCGGTACCGAAGGCTTTCATACCGTTCGCCATCGTTCGACCGACGGGTCCAGGTTCAGAGCTCCAAACCGGGCGCCTTCGGCAGAAACCGGCCGACCCCTGGTGAGGCGGATCGTTTCTTCGGGCTCCCACGACGCCCGTTGTGTGACACGTTTACAAGACGTACCGCGATGTCACTCGGACTCGGGCGTGCGGTGGGATACCTCGGGCGGCTCGTTCTCTACGTCCGAGCAGTCCGTTCCCGGCCATGTCGTCTCGATCTCGCGTGCTTGGGTCTTGGCGTCGAAACGCTCCCACAAGATACCCAGCACATCGTGGTCCGCAGTGAACTCCGTCGCGTTCGGATCTTCCCAGCCCAAGTGTCGCAACTGGCCGGGCGGCACCATCGCGTCCTGGCGAAGCGACAGGTTCACCGTTGGCGTCCTGAACAACGCGTATTGGCCGGGAACGACGACCTTCGGGGCGGCACCCAGGCGCTGCGTGTAGTCGACGATGGCCGCGGTCAGATCGTCACAACTCAGAGCGAGATGAAAGCGCAGTCGAGGGGCCGTCAATCGGCGTTGCCCCACGTCAAGATGGCACGCTGACCCGCAAAACCGTGTACGGGAGCCTTGGGTCGGGGCTCCGCGGTCTGCGAAGCCTCGAGTGCCGAGCCACGGCTCGACGATGGCGGCACGACCGAAGGTCTGCTCGGCAGGCTACCGATGAGCACCGCCAACCATGCGTCGTGAGACGTATCGAGCCGCTCTCTATCGACCCTCAGGAAGGCGGTGATCGACGAAGACTGCAGCAACCGATCGACGAAGTCGGCGTCGGTGCGCGTTATCCCCGCCGAGCAATTGCCGTTCCACGGGGGCCCCGCGAAATATGCCCGCAAGGCGCCACCTTGATTGAAGCGTCGGTCGACGAGGGGCATGTACCACCCCTCCGCGGTGGATTGTAAGCAGGTGTGCCCGCCAGTCTGGTTCGTGTAGGAAACGCCACTCGCGCCCAGCACGATCAGTCCGAGGCCGGGGCCATGCCAAAGCCCGATTAGGGGGCGGGCCGTTTCGGACTTGGATTGTTTTTCATAGCTTAGAGTTTGCATGAGCAATACCCCCAGAGGCTCGACGTGAGCCCGACATCCGGCTGCTTTTGTTGGGTGAACGGTCGGGGAGAACGTGCCGCGCGTTTCCCTGAGGCACCCAACTCTAGCCCATCGAGCCACGCTTTCAAGGCAGAGGTTCAGCCTGCGCTAGGTGGCGACGAATAACGTCCGTGCGTGTATACTTCTGGCGCACTTCGACGCGCTTTTCTGCATCTTGGACCAAGGCATCGCGCTCGTCGAGGCGGAGCTACAACGCGATGCCGCCATTCAGGCGTGGCGAGCCGCCATCCCAACCCGGCATTGCCGCTGATTGCCTCAGCCACTCGAGTAGTTGCGCCTCATCGAGCTCGTCGCTCTCGTAGATGTCGAGGTATCGAGTCTCCTGATGTTTGGAAACGCCGG
>CBINDO010000188.1:0-16088 GCA_966249405.1 uncultured bacterium
GCAGCACGTACTTGCAGCCAGCAGTCACCGGCGCCCCACGATGTAACAACGGGTGTACGAAGACGAGCGCCGTGCCCCGATGCGGTCGAACGCTCAGCAGCCCTTCGGAGACCTCGGCAAAGTCCGTGGTACCTCCGGAGAAGTCGTCGTTCAGATAGAACAGCAGGGTGAGCAGACTGGCCTCGGTTGGGCTGCGATGGAACGCTCCGTCGCGGTGCCAATTGAACTGCTCGCCGCGTTCGTAACGATAGAGCCGGAAGCGCTCGTTGAGGCCGCTAGCGCAGCGGTCGCCTTGCCGAGGTGGGATGTGTTCGGCGACCCGTTCCCACAACCTGTGAGCCAGGGCATGGTCGTCGAAGATGACGCGCTTGTTGTTCCGGATTTCGGGCGCCATTCGGAACTTGCCAGGCCCCACGGTAATAGGGGCGGCCTCGAAGCCCAGGGCCTCGGTCCTGGCTACGAGCGCCGCACACTCCTGTGGGCTGAGGGCATTGGACAGAGTGAAGACCTCACCCTCCGGTGACAACGTTTGTTTGCTGATGTTGGTCATGCCATTAAGCATGACTTGCCGCCCCTGAGCTAACAGGATCCGACCGGGCAGGACCGGACAGCACGGTGGCAGTCGCGCTCTTGTGCCCGCGGCGCGTGACGGTCGCCATGGACACCCTGGCCCATATGGCGCAAGGTTCCCGTACGCCGTCATGCCACGACTCTTCCGACACCAGGTCTTGCTCAAGGCTCGCCTCGAGCTCGGGCTGACGCAAGAGCAACTCGCCGAATCGCTCGGGGTGGATGTGCGGACCTACCGTCGATACGAGTCAGGGTCGGTCAATGAAGGCGGGTTTTCGGTGCGCCAGCCCGCTCGCCGCAAGTTGATGGAGAGCCTATGTTCGGAGCTTGGGCTCGCGCACGCCGATCTGATTGTCGATGAGGAAGCGGCGCCGACCGACGACTTTGCCCCCGCGTTCGAGATGACACTGCAGAAGGCGCCCCACTTCGTTGGGCGTGAAGCGTTGCTCGATCAACTGTGGGTGTGGGCCAACGGAGGGTGTGGCCCTCGCGTCAACGTCCTCGTCGGGGTTGGCGGAATTGGAAAGACGGCGGTCGCCGAGCGGCTACTGCACAGGTTGGGCGTTGGTCCAAAGCCGTTTGGGGTGTTCGTCTGGAGCTTCTACGACGACGAACGGGTCGAGGTATTTCTTCAAAGGGCAGCTCGGTATTTCGCCCGAGTGGACGTCACCCAAGCCGAGGCGAGTGAACGACTGTCGGCAGCACTTGCCGATGGCTCACCCCATCTGCTCGTGCTCGACGGTGCGGAACGTGTGCAATCGGACGGTGCGGGTCGTCGAGCGTACGGCGAGGTGACCGATCCACTGTTGCGCCGCCTGCTGTTGTCGTTGGCACAGGGCCTGGGGAACACGCGCGCGTTGGTGACCTCGCGTTACGTGCTCAGCGACCTTACGCCTTGGGAAGGCGACGGCGCAAACTTCGTGCACCTGCCGCCGCTCAGTCCCGAGCTTGCCGCGCGGCTACTCCACGCTTGGGGCGCGACGGGTGATGGTGCGACGTCGCGGCAGGTGATCGAAGCCACCGGCGGTCATGCCCTTTCTTTGGCGGTCGCTGGTTCGTACGCGAGCTCGTTTGGAGCGGGCGATTTACGTTCGGTCGCCCAACTGGACCTCGCGGAGCATGCCCATGACGAGCCACTAGCTCGACGCTTGAGCGGAATTCTTTCAACCTACGCCGCGGCGCTTCCGCCTCTGCAACGTGACTTGATGGCTCGCCTATCGACGCTGCCTGCCGGCGCAGACGAGGAGCTGATGGCGACCTTGAGCGGCGCGCCGGCCGAGGTAGCAGGCGCGTTGACCGGCGCGACGAAGGAGCGCTTGCGTTGGGCGCTCGTGCGCCTGGAAAGACTTGGACTGGTGTATCGCACGACCGAGCGCGGCCACCCCGCGCGCTGGTCTTCTCATCCGTTCGTTCGCGACTACTTCCGTTCTCTTTTGGGCGGTGTCGAAGTTGTCGTACGCAGGGCGCTGGCGGGGCCCAAAGCGACGCTCGTCGGTGCCCCGGGCGTCAAAGCGACCGAGTCGACGCACCTCGACACGCTCGAACAGGTCTGTGAGCAACTGCTGAACGCGGGCCAAGTCGTGGAAGCATTTCGCGTCTATCGGGACGTGATGGGAGGTTTTGCGCACTTGGGCCTCGTGCTTGGGGAGATGAGCCGGGGTGCGCGCGTCTCGAGACGCTTTGGAGAACCAGGTGTGGAAGCATCCGCACTGTCACGACTCGGCCCATCCTGGGAAGCATTGTTCCTCTACGAACGCGGTCTCTTCGCCGGAGCGCTCGGGGATCTCGGCTATGCCACCCAGTGCTACGAACGCTGTATTCAACTAGAGCACGACGCTCACAACCCTCAGCGCGTCGCGATTGGGCTACGTACACTGGCCTATACCCAACGCTTGAGAGGCGCTTTGCCTACAGCCCTGAAGACGGTTGGCGAGTCGATCGATCTTGCGAAGGTCCATGACATCACGGGTCAACACGTGTTGGGCTTGGCGCTTCGCGCAGCAATCCTGCACGACTTGGGAGAGGTCGAAGCCGCACGCGCCGTGTTTACACAACTCGCCGAACGCAACGAACTCGGCGAGTCGCGTCGCGGCTTGTGGTATGCCGAGCACCTGATCGCCACTGGCCGTTACGCGGAGGCGCGTCGCCTGTTGGAGAGCAACGTCGAAGGGTCCGAACGTCGTGGTTGGATCGGGCACGTCGCTCATGGCCGGGCGTTGTTGGGACTAGCACTGCTTCACCTCGAACCATCCGCCGCGCCCGACATGCTGGCCGCGTCTCGACGGTGGGCTCATTCGTCGGGAGAAGTCGAGATGCAACTCCGCGTTCACGAGTTGGGGTATCGCGTCGCGCTCAGCCGAGACGAACACGCAGAAGCCGCTGCGCAACTGCTCGCGGGGGAGCAGCTGGCCGTCGCCACTGGTGCGGGCTTGTTCCTCAATCGCTTCGCCGAGTTGCGTCTGGGCTTCAACCTCGCTCGGATGCCGGGTTGAACCGGGTGCTGAGACCTTCGATGCCGGGAAACCGTCCCCATGCCCCAAATGGTACGCTCGTACCATGAGGCGTGGCGAAGCCGACGTAAACTCGAGCTCGAGACCGCAACATCACGTGCACGCGTTCCGCGGGCGCGAACTCGCCCTGATGTTCGCCCTGCTCGCTATGGGTTCGGTTGCCTGGAGCGCGAACAGCGGGACGCGACGGGTGGCGCGCTTCGTTTGACCGAGCTTCCTAGTCTGAACCCCTGAAATCGTCGCCTCCCCGCTGGGGTGGCTCGCGCTCTCCAACGGGGCGATGGACGCTCGAACGTCGCAGGGATTCCCGCGAGGCACAACACGAGACCGTCGAAGACGCGCTGACGCGGCTATGTCACCCCAACGACTCGCCGCGGAGCGCCTCGGCATATTGCGCGCGCAGCAGCGGCTCGGGATCGCGCAAGCGATCGTGAGCGATGCAGCCGCGCAACGCGCGGATGTCTCGGGTGTCGTGAGACTGCATCCACTCGATCAACCCCCGCTTCAACTCCCCGATGTACTCCGGACCGTGGCGCATCAGGGCCGAGGTCGTCATCACCACATCCGCGCCCGCGAGCAGATACTTGATCACCTCGACGTGCGTCTCGACGCCGGTGCTCGCGGCGAGCGAAAGCGGTACTCGCCCCACCAATAGAGACAGCCACATGAGTCCGTAACGGATCTCTTGCGCCGAAGACAGCTCCAGGCTCGCCTCTGGGATCAACGTCCGGATGTCGATGTCCGATTGATAAAAGCGGTTGAACAGTACGACGCCAGACACGCCCACGTCAGCGAGTTGCCGGATGAAGTGACCAGGCGAGGACAACCACGGCCCGAGCTTGACGCTGAGCGGGATCTCCACCGAGGCGCGGATCTCTTTGACGGTCTCCAGCCACTGCTTCTCCACGGACTGACCGCTTTGCTCGATGTGCGCCGGCACACGATACAAGTTGAGCTCCAGAGCGACCGCTCCGGCGCGGGTCAGCTGCTGCGCGAAGTCGGTCCAGCCTTGAGGATGGGAGCCGTTGAGGCTCGCGATGATCGGCACGTGACAGCGTTTGGCCGCTTCGCGGAGGAGCGAGAGACGTGTCTCCAAGTCGTCGCCTTGCCTGGCTCTGCGCGCGAAGTAACCCGCCGCCTCCGGATGCCCCCAAGAGCCCTGGTCGAGCAGCAAGTCCCGCGCGTCTTGCTCGTGTTCGATCTGTTCTTGATAAATCGACGGCAACACGATCGCCGCCGCACCGGCGCGCTCCAATTGCACGATACCGTCCAACGTGCCAGACAGCGGCGACGACGACGCGACGATTGGGTGCGCCAGTTCCAAGCCCAGGTACATCGATTTGAGTTGTGTCATGTCTCGTGAGAGCGAACGCGAGCCTTGCGCGTTAGGTTGTTTTTGACGTTGGGTTCGGGTCACGTTGCACGTCGCGTGCCGCCCTCACGAGCGTCGCGTATCCTACGTCGTGAGAGCGCTACCAGCCGGGTTCACGCGCACAAACCAAGCCCAAACCAAGCAAGTGTTGCGCCGTTCGCCACACGGGTTCGCTGCGCCGCTCACGACGTACCCGCGCAATGTTTACGTGCCGCCCGTCCGAATCGCGAAAACTCCTCGTCCCAGCGAACGACGTGATGAGCGCAGAGGCGCGGCGCGTGTAGGTGGCGTCAGCTCGACGTCACGAGTTTACGCACTTCTTGCGTGCGTCACCACGTGGTGGGGCGGTAATCTTTGAGGAACTGTCCCCACACGTGACGGCCCGTGTTGATGCCGTCGAAGATCGGCGCGACGATTCTGGCCGCGCCGTCGACGATGTCGAGCGGCGGATGAAAGCCGGTCTCCGCCGTCTTGCGTTCAGCAATGGGCGCCGCGTCTTCGTCGGTGACCCAGCCCGTGTCGACGCTGTTCATGAAGATGCCGTCACGGGCGTAGTCGGGCGCCGAGGTGCGGGTCATCATGTTGAGCGCGGCCTTGGCCATGTTGGTGTGCGGGTGCTTGTCGGTCTTGAATCGCCGATAGAACTGCCCTTCCATGGCCGACACGTTCACGATGTGTTTGTCGAAGGTGCGCTGCCGCGTCATGAGCCCTCGGAGCTTGGCGTTGAGCACGAACGGCGCAATGGCGTTCACCAGATGCACCTCGAGGAGTTCGACCGTCCCGACCTGGTCCAGGGCGAGGCGCCAGCTATTGACGGCGCGCAGATCGACCTGCTGCGAATCTGCGTCCAGCGCGCCTCGGGGAAAGAGCTGGTGGTCGTCGTTCAGATCTTCCGGCGTGAGCGCAACCTGAGACAGCGCAGGCGGCGCCAACAACCCCAGTGCCGGCTGCAGTGCGGATTGCTGTCCCGTTTCGAGCGCGGGAGCTGCCGCGCGCATTGCCTCGTAGTCGGCGATCAACGGACGCGCCGCGGCGGGCAGCTGCTCCAGATGGCCGACCTCGCCTGCGATCAAGTGTTGATAGAAGCCGGTTGGGCGCCGCACGGTTTGGCACGCGTTGTGGAGGACGAAGTCAAGCCGCTCCAAGTTGCCGTTCAAGTGCCGGGCAAAGGCCTCGACACTGGGCGTGTGCCTGAGATCGAGGCCGTAAATCTGCAGCCTGTCTCGCCACACCTCGTAGTCGACCTCCCGACTGTAACGAAGCGCCGCATCTCGGGGAAAACGCGTACTGACGAGCACACGCGCGCCGGCGCGCAGGAGCAAGATCGCCGCCTGGTAGCCGATCTTGACTCGAGCGCCGCTGATGTAAGCGACACGCCCGCGCAAATCTGCCGACTGGCTTCGCTTGGCGTAGTTGAAGTCGCCGCACTCGCGGCACATCTGATCGTAGAAGAAGTGCACGGTGTCGCACGAGCGCTTGCAGATGTAACAGTTGCGCGCCGTGTTCAGGCGCGGGCCCTCGTCGGTCGGGGTGACGTCCGTGGCGGAGTATGTCCCACCGCCCGCCTCGACCAGAGCAAGCGGCTCCGGGGTGACGAACACGGGTTCTAGGCGTTTCTGCCGGATCCCCGCGCGGGCAAGCGCGGCCTCGTCTGCGGCGCGACTCTCGCTCTTCTTCTTCTTGTGGACCGCCCTCGAGAACAGCTTTTGCTCGGCGCGCGTCGGCCGCGAAACACGTCCAGCGGCCATCACGAATCGATTGCGTGTCTCGACGTCCACCCGCGCCAGAGCAGTAGGCTCGGCCACGAGCGCCTCCAACACCTCCAAGCAAAACGCGATATTCTCGGGTGTCAGGGACATACGAAGCGCGTCCCCCCACCAAGTCGAAAGCGCTCTCCACGGCTCGGGAGGTCTGCGGCGCAGGATCTGCTGGTCATGCGCGCGTCCTTATCACGACCCAACTGGATTCGGAGGCCTCGAGCCGAAAAAATGTGCGTCGCGACGCCTGTCGGGGGCGGAGTCCCGACGTTCATGCATCTGGAACGGGCGGCACGCGCGCGCAAGATGAGCCAACACGGCACACCTCGTGCTGACTGCTCCGCGCCTGCGTCGGGAGGTGCCAGCGCGGGTTCGCTGCTCGTGCGTCGACGCAGCTCGCCGCGGCGCCCAAACGTTACGCGTTCTAAGTTATCATCTCGCGCCCCTGCGCGCCCCAACCTCGACAACCCGGACGACCGCCATAGTGAGACATCATCTCGAAGCAACGAACCCCGGCGGGCCAGACCGCGCCGCAGGCCGGGTCGGCGGGCCAGTAGGCGCGTCACGGGTGAAACTCGACGCAGGATAACGGAGAAACAGCGGACTCCGGCGAGACAGTTCGCTCGGCGAGACAAGGGCCGCGTTCACGCTCCCGCTGATCTTGGCTCGCAAAAAGTGCTACGTGCTGCCGATTACTGCGCACCGCGTCGTCAGGGTTCGTTGATCGGATTTGGGGGCTTGACGGGTGTGGCGAAACGGCGCTACTGGTCCCCTAGAGGTCTTTGAGTAACGAGTCGAACCGCGAGGTCGCGACTCGTTGGGGACGTCATTTGTTCAACGATTACACCTGAGAGGTTAATATGTTCGAATCGAGGAGCACCGAGCTCACGCGGTTGCGTGGCGCTCGCACGGCGATGTTTTTTACCGTCTTGACGCTCGGCGTCGGCGGCTGCGCGGCCCCTGAAGGGCAGGAAATGACGGAAGACCTCGAGTTCTCGACGCACGTGGAAGATCTACGGACCCGCGGGCATCGAGGTCACGACGATGGTGCCAAACACGATGGCGCCAAGCAGGATGCAGTGGCGAAGGCGAACCGTGTGTTTTGCCCGAAGAACTCGCACGAGCTGCGTCTGAAGTTGCGCGGCGTGAAGCTGGAGCGGCTGGGAGACATTCCCCTCCAGTACGAGGGCTTCAACAACATCGAGGGTCCGTTGTGGCACGACGGGGCGCTCTATTACACGAACATGGGCAACCGCACGGACGAGGACGGGACGTTGCTCACGAACCAAACCACGTTGTGGCGCTGGGAACCCGGGGCCGACCCGGAGATTTGGCTCGAGGACACGGTGGCCGGCACGAACGGCTTGGCCGTGAACTTCAAAGACGAGCTGATCGCCGCCCGGCAACTCGACGGCTCGATCTCGAAGATCGACTGGGACTCGAAGGCGATCTCGACGCTCACCGACGTATACGAAGACCGCCGGTTCAACTCGCCGAACGATCTGACGATCGCTCACGACGACACCATCTACTTCAGCGATCCCAACTGGAACGTGCCTTCGACGGTCGATCCCGAGAGCGTTCAAGGTGGCGGCGCTCCGGGCTCGCTCGAACCTGGTCAGCGCGTATACCGGTTGGGAAGCGACGGCATCGTGTGGCCGTTGGTCGCCACGGAGCTGGTGCCCGAGCTGCGAGACAAGCCGAACGGCGTGATGCTCTCGATCGACGAGAAGCAGCTGTTGATCGGCAGTATGCGCGGCCTGTGGGTGTTCGACTTGGAGGGCGGTCAGGTCAAAAACCCCCTGCAGCTGCTGAATACCGGCGTCGACGGCATGGGTAAAGACTGCGCGGGCAACATCTACGTGACCACGTCGCGG
Source organism: uncultured bacterium (assembly GCA_966249405.1). Taxonomy (GTDB): domain Bacteria; phylum Myxococcota_A; class Polyangia; order Polyangiales; family Polyangiaceae; genus SZUA-265. Next base: position 8,087 of record CBINDO010000188.1, read on the forward strand.
CCGGTGGGTGATCGGGAGGATGGCCAAGTGGTCGTTGTGCTCGACCCGCAGTACGAAGAACTGGGCCAACTCGAGGTGCCGTTCATCCAGGGCGTGACCAACGTCGCGTTCGGCGGCGAGGATCGCAAGACGTTGTACGTCACCGGCCTCACCGATCCGTTGCTCAGCGACGGCACGACGCGGCTGTGCGGCGGGCGTCCGTGCGCTGCGGCAGGCATCTACGCTGCGCGGCTCAACGTTCCCGGCTTTCCGTACTGAACGCGCCGGCAACGTCGAATCGTGAGACATTGACGCACAACCAGCGAAACCCGGCAGCGGAGACCGCGCCGCAGGCCGGGTTCGCTTTCGACCCGCGGACGACAGCGGGTGAATTGGTGAAAAGGACGACGCACGCCGTTTGTCCGTGTGTTGTGTTGACACGTTCGAGGGGCGTTGGCATTGTCGCGCCGTTCTGCAAACGAGTGCCGATGGCGGCCCGTAGTGCGGTCGGCGGCGCACCGCGCCGTAGGTCCGCCAAGCGCAGGCTCGTGCAGCAGCGAACGCGAGGTCCCAAGGTGCCAATACGACGGTTGATGACTGGAGAGGCGAGACGCCACCGGGGCCACGCTCGGCGGCTTTTCGGCGCGGGTTTGGCGCTTGTGCGTTTGTTCGTCAATGGGACGGCGTTGGCCCAATCGAGCGGCGTCGTCCCAGCAGCGACCAGCACGGTGCAAGGTACCACGCCGACTCCGGCGAACGCTCCAATTGAACCTGCGGCGCCTGCTCCTGCCGTGACGGCCTCTGCGGCGCCTGCTCCTGCTGCCGAAACTTCATCTCCACAGGCCAAGACGGCAGCGGCGACGGCTCACGTCGAGGCGCCCGAGTTGGCGCAGGGTGCCCCCATTCACCCGACGGTAACGCCGGCCCCTGCGGTCAAACCTCCACCGTTGGACGCAACGGAGTTCGAACCCACGGAGGTGTGGTACGGCTGGCAAAACCTGATCGTCGATGCCAGCGTGATAGGACAGCTCGTGCTGGCCGCGAACACGAACGAGGAAGAGCTGGCGGGCGTCGGCCTCGTCACGTACCTCGTGGGTAGCCCCATCGTGCATTGGGCGCACGGTAACGTCGGTGCGGGGTTTGGTAGTTTGGGCATGCGAGCGGCGGCGTTTAGCGCTTTGCTCGTCGGCACCATCGCGTGTGCCGGCAACGCGCTGGGCGGCAGTTCTTCTGACGGCGGGTGCGTGGTGGCTTTCGTCGGGTTGCTCGGGGTGCCCGCAGCCGTAGCGGTGGACGCTGCGGTTTTGGCGTACGATGAAGTGCCAGCTGAAAACACCAGTTCCACTCGCCTGTTGCCGTGGGTCAGCAACGAGCGCAAAGCCGCAGGGGTCAACTGGATCGGGCGCTTCTGAGCCGACGCTGCGGCAATCGAGCGCATCCCGAGTGAGCTGCGGCGCTGCTATGTTTTGCAGCGCGAGGTGAGGCGTGGCGGTCGAGTTGTTGACCATCCCGGTGAGTCATTACTGCGAGAAGGCGCGTTGGGCGCTCGAGCGAGCTCGAGTGCCGTTCGTGGAGCGCGCTTCGATCCAGGGGCTGCACTATTGGGACGCGTGGCGGCGCGCGCGTACGGTGTTCGTTCCGGTGCTGCTCGCCAATGGTGAGACGCTCTGCGATTCCACGGCCATCCTGCACTACGCCGACCGTGCCGGCGGTGCGCCGCCGCTGTTCCCCCAGAGTGTCGACGCGGCCCGAGTGGCGTTCTGGGAAGAGCGCTTCGACGCGACCTTGGGCGTCGAGACGCGCCGCTGGATGTACTGGATCTGCATCAACTCCCTTCCCGATGCAGACGTGTTGCGGTTCGTGGCGCACGGCGCTCCAAGTTGGCAGCGCTTCGTGACACGAGCCTGCTTGCCACTCGCGAAACGTTATTTCCGCTGGCGGCTCCGGGTCACGGAGGCCGAGGTCACGGCGGGGCTCGACGCGGTACGCGCGCTGTTTCGAGAGGTGAGCGACGAGCTAGCGGATGGCCGACGGTATCTCGTCGGCGAGCACTTCAGCGCCGCCGACTTGACGTTCGCCGCGTTGAGCTCTCTGGTCTTGCTTCCGCCGCAATATGGCGTGCCGATGTTGACTCTCGAACAACTGCCGCCTGCAGCGCGGCGTACGGTGTCGGAGTTTCGCGACACGGCGGCTGGGCAGTACGCGCTGCGTATTTACGCGGAGGAACGGCACCGTCTCACGGGCGCGTGAAGCTCTTGCGCGCGCGTTCGACGACCTTGCGAGTGACGCAGCCTTCGACGTGATCGTTGATCAACCCCATGGCTTGCATGAAGGCGTAGACGGTGGTTGGGCCCACGAACTTCCAACCGCGTTTCTTGAGCTCCTTCGACATCGCGTGGGAAGCCTCCGAGGTCGACGCGGTTTGCGGCTTGGCCAACGCGCCGTGCGCAGGTTCGTAACGCCACACGAAGGCGGCGAGCGAACCCTCTGCTGCCACCATCTCGCGAGCGCGCTGTGCGTTGTTGATCACTGCTTCGATTTTGCCGCGGTGTCGCACGATCCCTTCGTCTTTCAAAAGCCGCGCCACGTCGCGTTCCGTGAAGCGCGCCACGCGGTCGAACTCGAAGTTCTCGAACGCGGCACGAAACGCCTCGCGTTTGTTCAAGATCGTGCGCCAACTGAGCCCTGATTGGAACGCTTCGAGGCTCAACTTCTCGAACAAACGCCGGTCGTCTTTGACAGGCATGCCCCACTCCTCGTCGTGATACGGCACGAACTCGGGCGCGCCGCTGCACCATCGACAACGCGCCTTGCCATCGGGACCCAACATCGTCTCACTCATGATCGTTCTCCAGAAACCTGGCTCTCCAGAAACCTGGCTCTCCAGAAACACTCTAGTCCTTAAGAAACGCCAAACGTTCGTCGGCGCGCGAAATCGCAATCTCCGAGATCTCGACGGACACCTTGTGTTGCTCGATCAGCGGATCTTGCTCGAGCCGCGCTTGCAACGCGTCGCGCGTCGTGTGGTGCGCCACGATCATACCGCCGACGCCGGGCGCCACGCTGCCCGTGAGCGCAAACACTCCGTCATCGAAACCGCGTTGCAGCCACGCACTGTGGGCGGGCATGAGCGGCGCGACTTCGGATTTGTCGACCGTGAACTTCAAAACAACGACAAACATGACTCACCTCTGGTTTCATTCAGCCGCCAAGGCCTACGGTTTTTGCAGAGACTCGACCCAACTACACAACAGGGCGACCTCGCGCTCGACGAACGCCGCGTCGCGGTAAGCCTGCGCCAACGTCGCGACGCCTTGACTGCGCGCAAGCAGGTGCAGCGCCAGCTCGTCTGCGTCCTTCTTGCGTCCGAGCAGCACGAACTGGCGCCGCAGCCACACTCGAAACAACGTAAACACGCCGGTTGCCGCGTCTTTGGCGGTGTGATCGAGCTTGATGAGCTCGGCACACATCGTACCGAGCGGGCAGCCGTAATGCATGATTTTGGACTGATTGGCGATCAAGATGTGGATGAAGCTCCGGATGCGGTCGGCAGGCCCCTCACTCTCCGACTCCCAACGTTCGAGCGTCGTGCGGCGCGTGGCGAGACGCGCCTCTATCACGGCGTCCAGGATTTCGTCTTTGGACTTGAAGTGGTGATAGAAGTTACCGCGCGAGATCCCCACCGCGCTCGCGATGTCGGCAAACGACGTGGCCTCGAACCCCTGTCGATAAAACAGATCGTCCGCCGCCGCGACGATGTGCTCACGCGTGGACTTGTCGGTCATGGGGTTTCGGTCATGGGGTTTCGGTGATCGGGGGCTCGGTACGTGGGAACAGGGCCACGGAGGTCACGACTAGGACGCTTGTCCTAACCGTAGTCCGACACTTAGGACAAGCGTCCTAGTCGTGTCAAGCGGCGCGTTCGCGAGGGGACCAAGCCCGTGCTCAGTGCACGTTCGGCTTCGCGAACTCCAACCACACCTTCTGCATGTGCCTCGAGAGGTCCGGCGGCGGCTCGGGGTCGCCGACCGTGAACTCGCCGCCGTAAGTCTGAGCCGGAGCTCCGCGCCTCGCGTCGACGGGTCCGTCCGCAACCACGGACGTCCCTCTCAGTACGTATTTGTCGCCCGCCTCGAGGACGATCAGCTTCCGGGTCGCGGGAGACACGTCAGTCGTGCACTGACTGTCGTAAATGAAGAGCAGCTCCCCCAAACCGTCTGCGTCGGAATCCGCGAGTGAGACGCTGCGTTCGAGCAACTCGAAGAAGATGTCGACCTCCTTGGGACATTCGACGAAGTCGAACACCTTACGCGACAACGTCGTCGCGGCGCCGGAGATGACGAAATGGAGCGCGTCCATCTCGTAGCGGTTGTTGTCCGCGGTGCTCTTTTCCCGCTTGACGAACAGCGCGATGTTGCGACCGCTCTTGTCCCACCACTGCGCCCCGTGTTCGACGTTGCCCTCGTACTTCTCTACGCCGTCTTTTCGGACACTGGCGGGCAACTCACTCGGCGACAACTCGGCGAGCTTCATGGGCGCCGTGTCGACGCCACCGACGAGTACGGGCGCAAAGCGGCCAACGACCTGGGGTCGAGGTTTGCCGGCAGGCCACGTCGCGGTCAGCCGAAACGCGCCCTTCGTCCACGCGACCGTCAACTCCAGCGCCACCCCTTCGTGATAGGGAACGCTGAAGGTGAGCCGCCCTTGGTCGTCTTTCTGGGCAGCGAGCACCTTCCCCGCCGCGTCGCGCACCTCCACCGGTTCGCCCGACGCGTTTTTGCCGCAACGTACCCAAAACCACCCCGGCTGCAGCTTCGTCTCACACGCGAGCCGGCTCGATCCTTCGACCGTGGCTTCGGCGGTCTTTTCCCACGACTCCAAGCTGGGTGGCGAGGCAGCCAGGTGAGACGACGATGGCGCGATGGCACCCCCGGCGCTCGACGACAGGTGCGGCGCGCCGGTCGATGGCACCACGCCGGTCGATGGGGCGACACTTCCCAACGTGCCTTGTCCTAACGCGCCTTGTCCTGAAGGCATGCCCCCAGACGCGGCGCCCCCAGACAGCGCAGTGCTGGCGGTTGGGTTTGTCGCGTCGGCTTTTGGCGCGGCGTCACACGCACAGAGGGCGCCGAGCGCCCAAGCTGCCGCCACCCCGAACACGATTCGAGCTCGCGACGCGCTGCTCGTCAGCGCGCACCGTTTCATCACGACTCCCGGCGTTCGTTCCATGTGTCGCAGGTGTGCCTCGGCACGAGCGCCCCTGTCAACGCTGGCAGCCGTCCAAAGACAACACCCACACGAACGCCGCAGCGTGGTTCGTTTGACCATCCATTCGCCGCCAAGAACGATGATTGGCGTTCGAAGCTCACCAGCGGTACCGGCCTAGATGTTGCTAGCCAAGAAGAATGGCCAATCCATCGTTATCCGATCTGACCCGAGCTACCCCCCGCACCGCGCCCAAGCCTGAAGCAGCGTTGGGGCGTCAACCGCAACCCGACGACGACGTGAACTACACGACGAGCCCCTTCGAAGCGCCACGCGATAGTGACCGCCCCGACGTCCCCGGCGCCCCGATTGATCCCCGAGATAGACGCGGCTTGTTCACGCGCTCGGCGGGCACGGCCGTGTTGGTGCTCGCCGCCATCCTCGGCGCTGTCGGCGTGGTGCTCACGGCGCTGGTGCAGATTCAGATCTCCATCCCGCTGTTCATCCTGGCCGCTGGCTTGGTGTACGTCGGGCGACGTATGGTGCGCACTAGCGCCGAGGACGTAATGCAACCCCGCGATCGAGATCCGGGCCGCCGCCGTCAACCCGACTTCGACGATTGATCGGAACGCTCCGACTGCCAATCCCGACAGTCAGCCGCCTCGGTCGCTCCCTGCAGCACCCGAAACGCGTGTGTGCTCGCGCACCGCGCGAACGACCGAGCCAACGGCGTCAATGACCGCCGCAGGGGCGTCACGGGGGATCAGGTGGCCGCTGTGTTCGACGACGCGGTGCGCGTGGTACCTTGCTTGGCCAATCTTCCGTCGCTGGGTCGACCAGGACCATGCCCACGACCTCGTTCGGATGGGCATCGAGAAGCCAACGCACGATGGCAGCGCCCATGGAGTGTCCAACCAAGACGTAGGGAGACGGCTGCGCCGACTTCTCCAGCAAGGCGTGCAACTCCGTCGCCATCTGACGCTGCCCATGTGGGTACGGCGCGGGACCGCTCAGGCCGCGCCCCGCACGATCGTAGGTGCACGTCCGGGTGAGACGCGCGACGGAAGGCTGCACCCGACTCCAGGCCGAGCCATCGAGGCCGAGCCCAGCTTCGAACACGACTAACGGCGCTCCTGCGCCTTCGCAGCGCAAGTGCAAGCGCAGACCCAGAACCTCGACCCAGTCGTCGAGGACAGGCTCCTGCTTAACCGCAACGTCAGCACTCGGCTCCGCGCCGTTGGTCGTCGACATCGAGACGGTGTCTGGGCCCGCGGCTTGCGGAGGCAACGTTCGAGCGCAGCTCACGGACAACACTGCCACGGCAAGGGTTCGATACATGCCGGCATCCTACCTGCCCGCCCACGCGCGCTCCAGCTCGCGAGCGTTTGGTTCCGCCGCCGAGCACTTCGTTAGGCCAACTGCCAGTCGAAAACGTGCGCCCGAAAAAGTTACTATGCCGCACGCCACTCTCGAACGACGAGCCGATGGAACAACGACAACAATCCACGAACGTGGTGACCCACCGCCAACGCGCTCGCGCCGACTGTAAGAGAAGCAGCCGTCCGCCCGTCAACGGCAAGCTGCATACATTCGCCCGCGACTTCGGCTTGCTTCACCGCAAGCACGAAAAGTACTCCGAGTAGTCCTCCTTCCATCAGCGCAAAACACGCTTACAACTCGGCGGTACTACCCGTTCCTTCACGGCATGCACGGTGACTACTCTCGAGTAGTCCCGTTTCCATCACCCTGATGCACGGCGAGTACTCCGGAGTAGTCTCGCTGCTTCACGGGATGCACGGCAGAACTCCCCGCCATTGCCAATTCCTTCGTCGGAAGAAAAGTAACCCACTGGCCAGTTGGCAAACTGCATCACGCTGATGCACGGAGACTACTCCGGAGTAGTCCGGCTGCTTCACGGGATGCAACCCCGAGTACTCGGGAGTAGTCTCCCGTCCATCACGTGATGCACGGACACTACTCGGAGTACTCTGGCGCATCAGGGGATGCAGAAAATGGGAGAAAATTCTGACGGGAGGGAGTTGACGGGAGGGTTCTTCCCTTCTCACCGCGAGGCTCGGAGTTTGCCGAACGTGCCGTCGGTACTGCCGCGCGAGGGGCGGGCTTCCCGACGTGCCGCGACGCGTCATGGCCGAGTGCGCCGGCCAAACTGAACGGCGGGCGCCGAAGCCGCTCAGAGTCGCGATGCGGCTTCCTCCACTCGAGTTCGCTTGCTTTGGCACGTGCCGAGGCTCGACGCACGTCATCCGGAGCTGACCCTTACCGACGTTCACTCGTGGCAGCGTTCCCATCCCCGCTCTCCGCGCATTACACAGCGGTGTTATGCAGACGCGGCTCGAACTTTCGCCGTCGAACTGCTAAACTGCGACGCTGCAGACTGGGGCTTACGGACGTAACTCGACGCGCCCATTGCGGCGGCGCGTGTGGGCGCTGGGAGACGAAGGGCGTGGTACCTAGCGTGCACGCGGCCGAATACCGGGATAACTCATGTTACGCGGGTCTGGCTTTCTACATCCGCTTTTCGCGACGTGCATTACCGTGCGACTTGTGCGACACATTGGGGAGTTGGGCAGGCGGTCAGTAGTGTGTTAGTTTGAGGGAGGGGGTTGTTGCACCGCATGAACTCGCGACGGGTTCGATCGCGTCGTCGCGACCTGACAGCTCCTTTGTTGCTGCGCATCGGGCGGCGGCCGCGTCGCCTACATTCTGCGGCCGCGCTCGCTTCCTTGCTCCGCATTCCCTGCTGGTCCTCCGCTGGTGAACAACCTCCCTGCTTGGACTTCGCCCAGGGTGCTACCTG